>JAPLUN010000144.1 GCA_026397715.1 Verrucomicrobiota bacterium | reverse complement strand
AAAAGCAGGATCGTCGCCATAAAGCCTCTGCAGCCATTCGCAATTTCCAGGCTGATCTCGCACCAGACCGCTTTCGAGCCCGGTCGTCAGGCCATGAGGCAGCCCTGCAAAGGGGTCTCGCTGAAAGACCACATCACGGCTGTCGGCGAGCATGACGTAGTCGTACTGAGCTGCCACCTGCTGCAGAAATTGACGGGCGAGAAAATACCGAGAGCAGGTGATGTTGAGGAGGTAGGCAGCCCTGTGTTCGATGGCAAAACGATACTCAGGCTGACGCTTCCAGGTGTCACGAAGCCTGCAGGCGACCAACCGCGCCAGCGCTGGGAAGGTTGTGGCGAGCCGACGAAAGATACGGTAGCGATGCTTGGGAATCGGCACCCAGAGACGAGCAGCGGGCATGAGGACTGCGAGACGCTTTTTATCTGCATTACTGCCATGGTTGGCAATCACGACGACAGCCGTCTGGCTGCCGGTGGCGCGAAGGCTGCGCAAGAAAGCTTCTGGGAGCTCAAGCTCACGGGCCGCGTAATTGGCAGTGAGAATCAGATTTCGGGGCATGCACTTCTAGAGGGTTGAATAGACACAAGCGATTCATTCAGCTTTGAATGAGCTACCGAAGTCTTCTGCTGTTTACCGAGCAACCGAGCGCAATAAAAATCCTGCACTTGCCGGGCGAGAACCTCCCAATCGAGCTTCTGAGCCAGCATTGAAGACGAAGATGTCGCAAAGCCAGTATCAAGCTGTTCCAGATCAAGGGTGCTGAAAGTTGTGCGCCAAGACTCACGTGTTTGACCCGCCAGGGTCACACCTGGAAGCTTTGTGGCCAAATCGGCAAATTCCCCCACAGCAGAAGCGATGACATGCGCCCCACCTGCCAGATACTCGGCAAATTTGATGGGAAAGCGGCTTTGATTAAACGGTGTATCCTCGAGTGGCAGCAGACCGCAATCAATGGCTCGGGCAAACACTTGGGCCTGCGCCGGCGTTAAATTGCCCAGATAGTCGATGGACGCACGCCGCTCATCTGGCAATGCGTCCACCATGCTTTGAGCCATGCCACACAAGGCCAGGCGCACCTTTCTTCCCGCTGGATCTGTTGCCGCGAGAGCATCCGCGCACCAGGAAATCTCGCCGAGAGTGCGGCCCATGAAACCAAAGTAAAAAGCTTGCGAATCCAATCCCATAGCTTTCCTCGCTTCTAGTTTCAACGGCGCTGGCTGATCAGGCCAGTAACCGTTGTGGATGACCAGGGTTATCACCGCACCATGCTTCTGGGCTGCTTCGGCCAAAAAGCTGCTGCAAGTGGTCACACCGTCGACAAATCGCGGCATGCATTGCTCCAGGAAACGTACCGCTAGTGGCAGCCACTTGTCCGGCCATGGAAATCCAGCTTTGTCGGCAAAGCCCCCTCCCCACCATAAGTCGTCCCAGTCGAAAATTAAACTTTGTGCAGTCCGCCTACGAAACAGTCCAGATAGACAGCTATGCGGAAAGGGCTGAAAGACATGGATAATATCAGTGACCTCTTTGTTATGTCGAATGGCACGAATCAGCGCGACGGGATCGAATCGAGAGTCCAACATTCGATGAACAAGCGGTGTTGTGGGGACCAAAACATAATTCACACCATCCCTTATTTCGAACTGCGTGCGTCCCCAGCCTCGCGGCCCTACTGCATGAACGGTGACTTTATGACCCAACCGCTGTAGGCCAATTGCGAGGTTGTGCCAGCGGAAGTAAGTGCCTTGGGGAAAACCAAAGCAGGTAATAAAAGTGATTTTCAACGCAGAAATGATTTTGTGAAAGAATTTTGTTTGGGAGTTGGTCTCATACAAGTGTCAGCGGATGCTTGGCTCGATCCATAGCCACTCCATACCAGACGGGCGCAATTCATTCATGCAGTCGAGTTTCGTCTGAACACTTAGTGTTTTTTTAATTTCGCGCGGAAAATCAGCCGGTTCGCGCGGCCTGCTGGCAATTGTTTTGACCGCACTTACAGCCTGAAACCGAGAATAGAGGACAGCTTTGACCTCTGGATGAACCCAAGGATGAAGTTCTACCAGCAATGTCATCTTTGTGAGGCTCGGTAAAAGAATAGGATCCAGCAGCGGAATTTCCGCTCCTTCTGCATCGCAAATGACAATACAGTCGTTAGGGTTGGCATCTAAAAAGCTTCGAAGTTCCTCCACACTGCAATACCCCTTGATCTCGATGCGGTCGGCGACGCCATTAAGGGCAGCAAGCTGAAACAATAGGTCCTGCCCATGCTTGTCTGATTCAAATGCAACCACCCTGCAGTTTGGCAACCTCTTGGCAAGACCAACTGCGTAAAAACCTTCCGCTGCGCCAATGTCGATAATACAGGACGGGCTGCGGTCAACAATGACCTCCATCAATCCATGGAGTTCCATCTCATAAGTTCCTAGAATCTTGGGCGGCAGGCTGCTGCATACGGACTCTTGAACGTATAACATTCCCTGAAACGGGCCACATAAAATCTGCGAACCGATTGCTACTTCTTGCCACGCGGCGCCGATGCGCTTTTGCAAACGCTCACTTCGCTTCCACATCCGGTAACTTGGACTGTAACAAAAGCGGAGAAAATTTAAAACCGATGCAGGGAGCGCCCCCTTTAACGTTTGAAAAATAGAAAAAGATTTTTTCATGTATTGTCAGCACATTGCAGGGGCCTAATTAATAACTTTCGGGTAGATGCTCACGATGAGTGATAAGAAACCCGTAGAAGCCGGTGGCTGCATGAACAAAAATACCAACAGTGCATGTGATAACCCCAAACCAGACAATAGGAAGCGTCTGACTGAGATCCATCAAGGTTATACAGAGGGTTTGAGTGACAATCATGGTTGTAATGTAGGCGCCCGTCCCCCACCAAAATAGCCAGCGCCGGGCCGCATGCATTGTCCACATAACGCCGCCAACATAGCTGATGCAGGCGCTCAAAACCACCCAGCCAATCTCCCGTTCCAGTCCTGCATAATTCCGACCCAACAACCAGAGCAGAGGCTGTGGCAGCAGAAAGCCAACGGTTCCAATGATGCACGCGATGCCAAGTGCGGCTGTTAAAATCTGGCAGTAACGTCGGGCCAACAGCGCGCGCGGCACACCGGCAATGTAGGGTTCGACGAACACGGCATTAAAAGCCCCGAGGATGAGAAACAACTGGCCAACACGTCCCAGCGCGCTGATCTCGGCCAAATTCTGTGTGGTACCAAAAATCGCGCTGATGCCGACGAGTATCTGTCCTTGCAGGGCTGTGAAGACCACCCCGGGAATAAGCGGGGAGAGGTAGCGCAGCATCTCTGAATTGCGTTCCGGTTCGCTTTGCTGTGGTTCCCGAATATAGGCTTGGGAGGAACGCCTGTAATTGAACCCCGTGTAACCGAGTGAGAGTGCAGCAAGCAGGGCAGCAGCCCAGGCACTGAGTACACCCATGGCATAAAATCCAGCATTCAGTGCAAGGCGAAGAACCGCAGCATGAATTTGAGGCCGGTAGTACTTCTGCAGCTCCCGGTGCACCAAGAGTGGAGCTCCATACATAGTCCAGCCTTGGAAGAGAACCCCCAGAACAACGGTGCCAAACAGTAGGCATTTGACCTTGTAACCCCAAGGCTGCGTCCATGTGATGAGGGGAAAAACAATAGCGGCGATAAGCAGAACCATTCCCTGCATCTTCGACCGCCAGTTGCGTGCGGACCGCAGATAGCTCCCAAGCACCTCGGAATCGCGGCCGCGCGATCCTGCCAAGGCAATGATGGAACCGGAAAAGCCGAGATCCGTCAACTGTGTGACCGTGCTTTGAAACGCGAAGGCCATGCCGAACATGGCAAACTCGTTGACGTCGAGCCACCGGATCAGGAAAAAACCCGTGATGAGATTCAGGAGTTGTATCGCTGGCTGACCGACGAGGAAAGACTGCAGCGGTGCGCGCCAGTGCGCAAAGCGTGACCTCAAGAAATTTATAGGCTCAGATGGAACTGCACTGATCATCCTTAAATCACTTCATCATGGCGGGGTGAAAAATTTAACCTGCATCGGGAATAAGGGACAGACTATTCACAAGCGGCGGGCCTTCTCAGTAAAAAGCGATTTTCAGGACAATCCGAGCAGTGCAGCCTGATTGCATCGGACCCAGTCAGCGACGTCGGTGACCAGAGTCGTTAGTGAACGCGATGGCCTCCATTCTGTATGCTTAAAAAGACGTTCACAGTCGCCGATGAAAAGACGCAGGTCGAATGGACGCTGATCGAGGCTGGAATGAATGGAAATGGAATTTCCGGTGACCTCTTCACAAAGCCTTGTGAGTTCCTGCAAAGAAACGCTGCCGTCCAAACCGCCCGCCACATTGCCCATCCAGCCTTCCCAAGCATCAAAATGGGTAATTTGCAGAGTGACGAGGTCA
>JAPLUN010000634.1 GCA_026397715.1 Verrucomicrobiota bacterium | reverse complement strand
GGCGAGGGCACTTCGCTTCCCGCGTAAAAATCCAGGCATGATGCAATGGCGAATTTTGGCTTCGTCGCCGCCGCAAACTCGGGATGCGTGTTGAAACCGTGGTGCGGTGCCGTGACGACCGCCGCTTTCAGTTTCTCCGCTGGTGTCTTCTCCAACACATAGCGTTGCCCTGTGCCATAGGCGTCGCCGGGGAAGAAGATGACGTTTTGACCATGCTGCATGCGCAGGAAAAGCGAGTTCGTGTTCAGCAGTCCATGCTCGGTGATCTTGGCAGGATCGGTGTCCACGTTGTGCATGGTTTTCGGCGGCGAGAGCACCTCGACGGTCAATGCAGGATCAAAGTCGAGTTTGTCTCCCTCGGTGGCGGCGATGTACTTCGCCCCACGCTCCTGTGCATGCTGGCGGAGGCGGTTGTAGGCCAGTGGGAAACCGCGTGCGCTATAGCCGGTGTCCACAAAGGTCTTTACCGGCATGTGATCGAGCAGCCACATCGCGCCGCCATAGTGATCGCCATGGGGATGGCTGATGGCGATGCCGTCGAGTTGCGTAATTCCCCGTGCTTTGAGAAAGGGCTCAATGGTGTCGCGTCCGGCATCGTAGGGTTCGGATTGCGGCCCGGTGTCGATCATCCATGTTCTGCCGCTCGGTGTTTGCACCACCACGGCCAGCCCGTGCTTCGGCATGTTCAAATACGTGATGATCAGCTTGCCATCCGCTGCTTGAAGCAAGGTCACAAGCAGGAAGCAAAAGGTAATGAGTCGAATCATGGGCGTTTGAGTTTGCCCCAGCCCTCAGCGCGCTGCCGAGGCAATTTCCGCCACTCCGGCACCTGTGCGATCGTTTGCTCCATCAAATCGGCGCATTGCTCCGCGATCGTCACTAAAGTGTCCCGCATGCCCGCGCTCTCGGCGATTTCGATCATTGCATCAAACTCCAGTCCGCCGCTGACACGTTTCGCCTCCTCACTATCGCGTTGCACCACACGCAGCACATCGGTTGTGTGATATGGGAGCCAGCGGCGGTTTTCGGTGAGCACAGCAGCCAGCAGTGATTGCAACTCGGGCTTCCAGCCGTCATCGAACAGTTGAGCCAGCTCGCCTTGTTTCTTCCCAACACGCATGTAGTGGGGCTGGATTGTCTCCACGGGAGTCGCCGCCATGTCCCGGAAGGTTTTGATCCAGTCGACTCCCAGTTCGCCGCCAATCGTGTGAAACGTGAACTGATCCTGCACGATGCGGTTTCTCGGGGTGTAAACGCCATCCAGCAAATGCATGCGTATGCCCGGCTGGATCGACTTGATCAACGAGTCTCCAACAATGTGAACCATCCAGCCCATTGCATAGGCCAGGCCGCGCTCAGAGCTCATGTCATCGCGAATGGCTCTCGCACAGTAGTCCGCCAGATGGTCCCACGGCACACGCAGGTTCACCTCCGGTTTAGCCCAGCCGAATACGAGATGAGCGCGGCCATAGAACAGTTCGTGAATCTCTTTGGGCCGGTAGCTGCGCCCATCATGCTCCAGCGTCCATGGTTTGACCGCGCCACCAGTGATAGGGCTTTTTTCCAACGGCACCGTGCCAAAGCCAACTTCGCGTCCCGTATCTACGCAGACGGCTTCCGGCATCACCTGGATGTCACAGCCGAGATACGCGCCGCAGAGGAAGCTCGGCAAATGTCGCTCGATGATCGGAGTGATGGGCAGCCCTCGCCCTTTCGCGGCTTTCGCCGCGAGGATTCCATACATCGTGTGTCCGATCAGTCCGCTCATGTTTAGAACCAAACGCATTCTGTATCACCGGTCTGGCAAGAGTCCCATTCCTCGCCACGTAGGTTAGTGGCCCTCCACCCAGCCATGCTCAATCTCTACTCACATCCCAGCGGCGGCTATTGCGATGGCGTGTCGCGTCGAAATTTCCTCAAGATCGGCGGGCTCGCCATGGGCGGGCTGTCGTTGAATGATGTGCTGCGTGCTGAGTCCGTTCAGAAGACCGGCAAGTCACACAAGGCGGTGATCATGATCTTCCTGCCCGGTGGACCGTCGCATCAGGACATGTTCGACATGAAGCCGGACGCGCCGAGTGAGATTCGCGGCGAGTTCAAACCGATCTCCACCAACGTCCCCGGCATCCAGATTTGCGAGCATCTCCCGCGTCTCGCGAAGATGATGGACAAGTGCACCCTCATCCGCTCGCTGGCCGACTGCGACTCTCGCCACGATGCCTTTCAGTGCCTCACCGGCCGCAACTCCAAGCAGCAGCCTCCTGGCGGCTGGCCTTCGCTCGGATCCATCGTCTCACGGTTGCAGGGCAGCACCAATCCCGCCATGCCACCCTTCGTCGGGCTTGCGCCCAAGATGGGCCACATGGAGTGGGCGCGCACGGGTGAGCCGGGTTTCCTCGGCGTCGCGCATGCGCCCTTCCAGCCGAACCGTGGCGGCGGTACTGAAGACATGTCACTTCGTGGCATCACACTTGATCGTCTGCGTGATCGCAAGTCGCTGCTCTCCAGTTTTGACAATCTCCGTCGTGATCTCGACGCAACAGGCCTCATGGGCGGGGTGGACGTCTTCAATGAGCAGGCGCTCAATGTGCTCACGAGTCCGAAGCTGCTCCACGCACTCGATTTGAGTCGTGAAGATCCACGTGTCGTTGAACGCTATGGCAAAGGCGAAAACCGCAATCGCGACGACGGCGGCCCGCGTCTGCCCGAGCACTTCCTTGCCGCACGCCGTCTCGTCGAAGCGGGCGCGCGCGTCGTTACGCTCGCCTTCAGCCGCTGGGACTACCATTCCAACAACTTCGGCCAGTTGCGCGAAGACCTGCCGCTGCTCGACAGCGGACTCACCGCGCTCATTGCTGATCTGCACGAGCGTGGCATGGACAAGGATGTCTCTGTCGTCGTCTGGGGTGAATTTGGCCGCACGCCGATGATCAACGCCAAAGGGGGGCGCGACCACTGGCCGCGTGTTGCCTCTGCACTCCTCGCCTGCGGTGGCATGCGCCACGGTCAGGTCATCGGTGCCACCGATAAGCAAGCCGGCGAACCCACGGAGCGTCCCGTCGCTTTTGGCGAAGTCTTCGCCACGCTCTACAAGCAGATGGGCATTGATGTCACCAAGGCCACTCTCACCGATCTCACCGGCAGACCGCAGTATCTGGTCGATAGCCATCTGCCGATGGCCGAGCTGGTGTGATTAAAACAAGGGGGTGAAGCTCGGACCAGCGCCCCTTGGGTTCTTCCATCACTGGCACTTCATTCGTAATTATTGCCACCATACTTTGTTTGTTACGACAAAATGTGCCCTCACACCCCGTAGGTTCTCGCTGTCATGACCTTCTCACGCCTCACCCTCATCGCCGCATTGTCCGCTTCCGCACCTTGTTTCGCGGCCGAAGCTCTGCGCCCGCTGAACTTTGCGAACGACATCGTGCCCATCCTTACCAAGGGCAGTTGCAACTCCGGTGGCTGTCATGGCAAATCGGGCGGACAGAACGGCTTCAAGCTCTCTCTCCTCGGCTTTGAGCCCCAGGAAGACTATGAGCACATCGTCAAAGAGGCGCGTGGACGCCGCGTGTTTCCGGCTTCGGCGGAGCAGAGCCTGCTGCTGACCAAAGGCACCGCCCAGCTCCCGCACGGTGGCGGCAAGAAGCTCGATCCAAAATCCGAGGACTACGCCGATCTGGCACGTTGGATTCGCGAAGGCATGCCCTATGGCAAGGACAGTGACCCCAAAATGGCGAGCATCAGCGTCGAGCCCGCCAAGCTCACCATGCCCCTCAAAGGAGCGCAGCAGCTCAAGATCACCGCGCACTACACCGATGGCAGCACTCGTGACGTCACCAAACGCGCGCTGTATGAAGCCAACGAAAAAGCGATGGCCGAAACCAGCGAAACCGGTCGCGTGCAGCTCTTTGATCTGCCCGGCGATGTCGCCGTGATGGTTCGCTATCAGGGCAAAGTCTCCACCTTCCGCGCCACCGTACCCCTCGGCGCTCCGGTGGAAAAACTGCCTGCCTCGCGCGGATTTGTGGATGATCTCGTCTTCGCGAAATTGAAGACCATCGGCATGCCGCCATCCGACATCTCTGATGACGGCACCTTCATCCGCCGAGTCACCCTCGACATCACCGGCCGTCTGCCCACCGCCGCAGAAATGAAGGACTTCATGGCCTCCAAAGATGCGGCAAAGCGCAGCGTCCTCATTGATCGCCTGCTCGACAGCCCTGAATACGCCGAGTACTTCGCCAATAAATGGAGCGCCCTCCTGCGCAATCAGCGCACCCAGCCCAATTTTGCACGCGGCAGTTATCTCTTCTACTCGTGGATTCGCGACAGCATCGCGGACAACAAACCTTACGATCAGTTCGTGCGCGAAGTCGTCTCCGCCTCCGGTGATCTCGATCAGAATCCCCCCGTCGCATGGTATCGTCAGGTCAAAGAGATGAAGCAGCAGATGGAGGACGTCGCCCAGCTCTTCCTCGGCACACGCATGCAGTGTGCGCAGTGCCACCATCACCACTTCGAGAAATGGAGCCAGCAGGACTACTATGGCTTCGCTGCCTTCTTCAGCAACGTCAGCCGCAAGCCCTCGTCTTTTGCCGGTGAAGAAATGATCTTCAACAAGCGCGGTGTAGCCCAGACCACGAACATTCGCACAAAGGAGGCCGTCACCCCCACCAGTCTCGGCGGTCCAACTTTGAAACTGAAGCCTGAACAAGATCCACGTCGTGCGCTCGCCGAATGGATGAGCCAGAAGGACAATGCTTTCTTTGCCCACACGCTGGTCAATCGTTACTGGAAGCATTTCTTCAATCGTGGACTCGTCGAACCCGAGGATGACATGCGTGAAACCAATCCGCCGGTGAATCCCGAGCTTCTCAGCGCCCTCGCGGCGGACTTCGTGAAGAGCGGCTACAATCTGAAGCAGCTCATCCGCACCATCACCAACTCCACCACCTACCAGCTCAGCGCCGTTCCAAACACCTACAATGCGAAGGACCGTCAGAACTTCAGCCGCTACTATCCAAAGCGCCTCAATGCCGAAGTCCTCTACGATTCCGTCAACACGCTGCTCGATGTACAAACGAATTTCGCCGGTCAGGCCCCCGGCACGCGCGCTGTCTCTCTGCCTGACAACAGCTACAACCAGAGCACCTACTTCCTCAGCGTCTTTGGCCGTCCCGACTCCTCCAGCGCCTGCGAATGCGAGCGCACGCAGGAGGCCAGCCTCGCGCAGAGCCTGCAC
>JAPLUN010000279.1 GCA_026397715.1 Verrucomicrobiota bacterium | reverse complement strand
GGTCAGGTTGGAGGGCATGTTGTACATGATGCTCTGGTATTCGTTCACCAGGACGCAGCGCCAGCGAAACTCGGAGCCGCTGATGGGATTGCTGACCCATGAGAGCTCGACGGGGCGGCCATTGTCATCCTGAAACGCGAGGACATGACGGCGGTTGTTTTCACGCTCGAAGCGGATGTCACGCACCCAGCGGCCTTTGGCGCCGTTGGGCATGATGGTGATGATGACAGGCTTCAGGGCGGCGGCGTTGGAAAAGGCGGTGGCGTTGCTCTGGCCAACGAAGATGATTTGATCAACCACGCCATAGATGCGCATGTTTTTGAGATACTGGCTGTCGAGCTTGATGAAGAGCACCTTGAGCTTGGTGTCATAGCCTGAAGGCCAGCCGGGCGGGGTGTAGGTGGGGGTGGCCTGCTCGGCGATCCAGTAGGCTTCGGTGGCGGAGTTGAAGACGCTTGCGACATCAATGGTGATGGTGGGGGTGCGACCGGCGGCAGCTTCGCGATCTTGAAAGTGCCAGAGCGAGTTGTCTGGATTGTCGTTATTCCGTACGACATCCAGATAACCGAGATAGTTGCTGGCACCGGTGCTGTCGATGGGGCCTGTGGTGCTGGGGACCACGGCCATGTTGGATGGCAGCAACGCCTTGCCATTCAAATCAGTGCCATAGACGGGGTAGGGGATGGAGGGCGGTTCAACCGTGGAGTGGGACTGGATGTAGAGAGATTTGGTGAGAAAGGGCAGCTGCAATGGGCTGGGAGTGGTGCGGACGAACAAGGAAGGCGGGTGATGCAGGACGGTGCGTCCTTGGACGGTCCAGTTCGCGTTGTGCCCGGCACCTCCGGAGCCGGCGTTGGCGTAAACATCGAGTTCTGTGGTGACGCTGTCGGGCTTGCGATAGATGCAGAAGACGTCACCGTTGAGAACGGGCGGCATGGTTTTGAGAAACTCCCATGAGTTGTAATCATCAATGTTGCCCGCGAGATTGGCGGCGGGGCGGGTGAACTGCTTGACATCGATGTAGGTGGCTCCGGGGCGCAGTCCGGTATGATTGAACGGGAACACGGTGCTCATGCCTCCTGCCGTGCTGCTGGAGGTGTAGACATTGAGATTGGCCCAGCCGTTCTTGGTGTTGAATCCGCCAATGTCGATGCCGAGCAGGGTGTTTTGACTGGCGGGCAGGGTGTTGTTGGGGGCAAAGGCCTTGCTGGTGATGCACTGCCAAGCCAGGAGACGCGAGCTTTCGACGCCGATGTGGCGTTTGCAGACATCCTCCAGATAACTGACCTGCGAGGCGCGTGTGCTCATGAGCGTGACCCAGGAGGTCACAAAAACGCCGCCGACAATCATGAGCATGAGCGCTGCCGCCATGAGGGCGCCTCGCGCGCTGCGATGAGGATGTCTGGTGATGCGCATGACTGGGTGATTCAGAGGGCCGGAAACATCGGCACGGTAAACATGAAGGCGGAGCGTCCGGCCATTTGATTGTAGGCCTGGCGCGGATCGGTGGAGGAAAGGGTGTTGGCGATCTGGCCGAGATGACGGGCGGCTGGATCCGGCCACCAGATGAAGTAGAACGGACGTTCAGACGCACGTTTGAAGCGGTCGATGGTGGCGGGCGACTCGCGCAGGGCCAGACGGGAGGCGCGCTCAAAGGTGATGAAGAGCGGAGTGAAGCCATTTGGGTTCCGTGGTGCCGGTGAAACGGATGAGGTCGATGTCGTAAATGGCGTTGACCTTGAGATAGCCGGAATACTTTCTGTAGCCGAGCACAAAGATGCTGGCGTTCTGGGGGACAACGGTTCCGTCATTGAGCGGATTTCGATAGTCGCGATAAAGAGAACTTGAAACACCGGCGTGCGCGATGATGTGGGCGCGAAATTTTTGCGGGGTGTCGAGCTCGTCGTCGGTGCTTGAATTGTAGGCGATCACCGAGGGCCTCCAGGTGTTGATGCCGTCACGGGGCAGGCAGTAAACGGCGGTGGCGCTGAGTGTGTCCGTGAGAAACTGCTCACGCAGTTCTTCGGCCAGCGACAGGGCGCCGTATTGGGGTGCCATGCCCACATCGACCGTGTTGCTGGGGGTACCGTAAAAATTCTGCGAGCGGGTGACTCCCAGCGGCACGGCCACCATGGAGGAAACGCTTGGCTGGCTGCGCATGAGCGTGCCATAAGAGACGACAGCCCCGCCGAGGATCATGGCAGAAAGCGCGAGCACCAGCAGGAGTTCCACGGAGGTGAAGCCTCCGTGCTGATGGACGCGGTGGATCATTTGGGGGCAGGTGTAGGATTGCCAAAGAGCATGCGCACCACGGACTCAACCGCGGGAGAGGCTGGAGGTTGGGCCGTAGGAGCGGGCTCCAGCGGCTTTTCGGGCATCGATGCCTGCTGCGCAGCTGCGGGCGGCGTGGCGGGGGCGACTGAGGTAGGCTCAACCAGTCGGGGCGGAGAGAAGGGCAGCGGATCATCCGCGACGACTTGCGCACGGGGAGGTGCTGTTGGTGCAGGTTCGTCGGCAACCACGGCTGGCTGAGGACTTTGCGGGGTGACTGCCGTATTGGCTGAAGGATCGCGCAGCGGCATGTCCATCTTGGCGTTGGGGCCCTTGCTTTCTTTTGATTCATCATCGGTTTGGCCAAACATCTGATAGCGGACCTGGGGGGCGATGTTAATGGGAATGGTCATGAGCTTTGGCGGCAGGCCGGTGAGGCGCTTCTCCTGCCAGGCGAGCTCGATATACTGCGCGGTGATGTTTTTTACCCTCAACTCGACCATCTGATCCGGCAGCACTGGGGGGACGACACGGCCGGTCTCCAAAATGATGTCTCCCAGCAGGACGCGCATGCGTCCATCCGCCATGCGTTTGGTGCCGACCACCGGCAGTTTGAGAAGCTTGTCGCGAACGCGGTTTTCCTCGGTGTCACCGGTGGACTTTCGACTGAGGGCCTCGGTTTCGGATTCAAAGGGATTGTGCTCCTCAGGCTTCACATTTTCCGGAGTCTTTTCCTCCGGCAGCACGAGCTGATATTGGACGCGCTTTTCAGCCTCATCACCGGCGGCCTCCTGGGCATGGCTGGAGGCAGCCATGAGGGTGAACATCAGGCCCGGCAGCAGCAATCTGTATGCAAAGTTCATGGACTAGGATTTGGAGGCTGTTGGCTTGGGCTTTGGCGAGACCTTTTTCTTGTCTGCATCTGCCGCGGCAAGATCAAAAATCGGGGTTTCAAAAGAGACGTCCATCTTCAGCTGTGTGCCGTTGCTGCCGCCGGTGATCTGCACCACTTTCATGCGTGCGGTGGGCAGACGGCGTTCGATGTCTCCCAGCCAGTTGAGCACCTTGGCAAACTCTTCCTCAATGGTTAGCGTGGTGATGACGGATTTGGGGATGAGCTTGTTGCCCACTGATTGTTTCGATTCGGTCTTGATTGAGCGAACAAGGCTGATGCCGCGCTCGCGCAGGCTGAGCTGGATGGTCTGCTCCGCCTCCTGCTGGGTCTGCACATGCTCGATGGCCGGCAGCCAGGAACGGAGAAAGCGCCGAACTTCTTCGGTGTTGGCCTTGAACACCGTTGTTTCGATTTCAGCCGTGGCACGTTCGCTCTCGGCGGTAACTGCGGCGGTCTCGGCATCCTCGGCCTCGGCCCGCGTGGTGGCCACCGTTTTGTGGATGATCTGAGCGGTGTAGGTCATCGCACCGATGATCATGAGCAGGATGACGCAGGCAAGTTGCTTGGGATTCATGCAGGAAAGATGTGAAAGGGTTAATCCGCCTGGCGGACGAGTGTGGAATGGTATTCGACGACGTCGCCGTTCTTGGTCTGCTGCGGTGAGGCGGAGCGGTAGAGCAACTGACCAAGCGCGGCTTCGATGGCGGCAAGCTCCATGGAGACCTTGGAGCCGTTCAAATGGATGGTGAGAGCGATGTTGGCGGGCACCTGCTCATTGCGTTCGAGCGCCACCTGGGTGATGCGGGTTTCGGTCTGCACGGCGCGAGCGATCTTGACGGCGATGGGCTGAAGGTTGCGGGCACCTTCCATCCATTGGGCGACTTTTTCGGCCTTGGTGGCTTCGGACTCGAGATCAGCCTTTTCATTTTTGAAGGAGTCACGCTGGGTTTCGCTGAGCGCCTGACGCTCCTGGGCATCCACTTTCTGTTTGAGCGCCTTTTTGTAGTTGAAGTAATCCATGGTCATCACGTAGGCGCTGCCGATCAGCGCCACGTAAAAGATGACGGGAATGGCACGGAATGACGAAGGCAGACGGCGCGAGGTGTCGATGCGCGGCGATTTGAAATCATGACAGAGATATTCGTTCATAAGAGTGCGTGGCTTAGTGTTCTCCGATGATGGTCCAGAGCAGATCATCCTGAGTGAGATCGGCGGCACCGACCTTCTCAAGATGCAGCATCAGTTCTGTGCGGAATTTGCTGTCATGGCCGTCGCCGACAAAGTAGACGGGGCTGCCCTGGGGGACCTTGGCAAGCAGCGGGCTGATGATTTGGAGGGCGGTTTCCACCGCCTCAGGGCCAAGGCCGCTGCGGCAGCGAATATCACGCCACTGGCCTTCCTGCTGCACCAGCACGGCGAGGGAGCCTTCGCATGCGGCGATCAGGACGAAGTCTGAAGGTGTGCCTCCGGAACTTGCGCGAAAGATGCTGAGGATGGCATGCTCCAGCATGGCAAATAATCCGCAGCTAACGCGTCCGGGCTTGAGCTGAACGGTTTTGAGAACGTCTTCGGTCACTTTGACCAGAGATTCCTCCACGGCGAGCAGCAGGCTGGCGGTGGTCTCTGGATGATGGCAGATGGCGTAGCGCTTGCCGCGGTCATACTTGGGACCGAGCACGGCACGCGGGTTCGTGCGCAGCAGGCTGACGCAGTTGTCACCGCGCATGAGGTTGTTTTCGAGGCTGATGATGAAGCGGTGGTTCACGGAGACGGAGCACCAGCCGCCATCCGCCATGCCACGCCATTCTTCGCCTTTGAGCGGGGCGGCGTCGGCGAGCTCTCCATCCTGCGTGCCACTTTCCTCAAAGCGTCCGCGTTTGTTGACAGAACGCCAGCTCACCGAGCCGCGGCTGACATTGATGAGAAGAGATTTGCGCGCTTCGAAGCGTTTTCCCCACGGGACTGCGGAGTCGTCGGGATCGGCTTTGAAAGCGGCAAAGGTCAGGACAGATTTGATTTCATCCAACAGCATAAATAGAGGTCAGTTGTTCTTTGGAAAGGAAGTCGTACACCTCATGTTCGGTGTAGCCGGTTTTGCGTGCGGTGGAAGGCTTCCAGCCGTCTGCCATGCGCATGTTCAAACAGCGCTCGAAGCTGACCATGCCGCGGGTGAAACCTGCCTCGAGCTCCTGGTCGAGGTTCTTGAACTCACCACGGCGAATCATGCCGCACACCGAGTCATAAGGCAGCAGCAACTCGTGAATGGGAAAGCGTTTGCCCTTGGCCTCGTCAAACATCAGGCGCTGACACAGAATGCCGCGAATGGAGTCGGCGAAGGAGAGCATGGCGTTTTCCATGCGGTCACTCGGGATGAGCTTGAGATAGCGCTGCACCGTCTGCGCGGCGGAGGAGGTGTGGAGGGTGGCCACGACGACGTGGCCGGTTTCTGCAGCCTGCAGGGCGATTTCCGCCGTTTCGCCGTCACGAATTTCTCCCACGAGAATCACGTCGGGCGCCTGGCGGAGGGCGGCACGCAGGGATTTGTTGAAGTCGAGTTCGTCCGTGCCGATCTCACGTTGGGAGACCAGCGAAGGAATGCCGGAGGGATAGACGAATTCGATGGGGTCCTCGAAGGTGAGGACGTGTTCCTGGCGGCGTTTGGCGCGCTCAAGAATCATGGAGGCAATGGTCGTTGATTTACCGGAGCCGGTGGCACCGCAGACGAGAAAGAGGCCGTTTTTGGCTTCCAGGAATGCCTTGATGGCGGGAGGGGGGACCATCAGCTTGGCGATGTCAGGAATGCTTTCTGGAAGCAGACGCAGCACCCAGCGGGGACGCCCGCGTGTAACCATGCGATTGACACGGTAACGACGTGGACCCAGCTGCAGCGCGTAGTCGATGCAGCCTGCGGTGAACTCCAGCGGACGTTCCGGCTGGTAGATGAAGGAATCATAAAACAGCTTGCCGTTGCGTTTGTAGGTCAGAGCCTCCCAGGGAGTGACATAAAAGTCGCTGACGCCCGAATCCTTCGACAGGTGAAGCATCCGGTAACCAAGCTGACTGCGTTCGTGAATGTCTTCCATGGTGTTTTAGAAATTGCTGGTGAAGCGTGCGCGCAGCTCCACTGCGGCATTGGCGCCTTCATAGACGAGGAGGTTGTTGCCCTGGACGACGCTGGCCGTGGGGTCCTTAGACACCCATTGAAGCTCCAGACGATATTGGACCCCGTCGATGGTGACGGTGAAATCCGTGGTTGGGTTGATCAGCTGAATGATGTCGGCGCTGGCCAGACGATCACTGGTGTTGGCGGTGCTGACGAATCCGAGATTGATGTAGGTGGTGGCAGTGATCGAGGGCTGGGTCAGGTTCAGATTGACGGTGAGGGTGACGCCGGTGGCTTCGCTGTTATAGAAGGTGGTGCCGTTCAAAACCTGCACCGCACCAAAATCGAACCAGGTGTTTGGCGTGATTTTATCAAACGTCTCCGCAGTGAAACTCAGTGAATTTTCCACGCCTGCATCGAGGTAGGTGCCATTGCCGAGATCGAGCTTGGTGTTGCCGGATTTGAAGGTGGAAGTGGTGCCGCTGTTTTGAATGTTGGTGACGAGATTGGAACCGCCAAGTGCATTGCCCCAACTGCCCTCTTCGGTGCCGCTGAAGCCGCTGGTGAGCCGGTAGTAAGTCTGCGTGTTGGTGAAACTGGAGGCGTATTCGGCAGGGCGCGTCGACAGGTTGTATGCCCGCAGACTCATCGCAGGAATCACAGGTATGCTGGAGCCGGCATACTCCTGCCAGGCTCCGCCATTGATGCTGTACATGAGGACGGAAACCTCTGCCGGGGCACCTGAAGAGATGGAGAGTGTGGCTGGAAAGCCCATGAATGAGAAGGTGCCGCCCAACGGGGTGATGAGAGGAATCGGCAAAAGTGCGAGTGTGGGCTGCGGAGAACCGCCGCCTCCCCCGCCTCCGCCGCTGCCGCCACCGCTGCCCCCACCTGAGTCTGAAGGAGGCCCCGATGAACCGCCGGCTGTTTCATTGGGATCAAATCCCGTGGTGGGAGAGGGTGGTGTGAAAGGAGGCGGATCCAAATAGCTGGCAGCGGGGTTGGATGGGGAAGATCCCCAGACCCAGCCGCTGTTGCTGGAATTAAAAGTGACAAGGGATTTGGTGCGTTTTTCGGTGCCGAAGTCGGCGTTGACCAAGGATTCATCGAGATAAAAATCTGACGCCGCACTGCCTGAAGCCTTGCTCATGACAAAGCGTTGTTTGGTGCGATCCCAAAAGGCTCGCGGATTGTTGGAATCGTCAGGCTGGCTGGTCATGAGGGCCCGCAAGCGCACATCCAGGAGTCTGCCTGAAGCAATGCCCACATGCTGCTGCCATTCTGACTGTGGGCGTGAGCGCTTCATTTTATCAAGCACCGCCTGGGGGGTGGTAAGACCAGCCAAACTGCCGCCATCTGCCACGTAAAGGGCCACCATTTGATTCAGTGTGGCGACGTCCGATTGAAGCTTCGCCACACTGGAGGACTCAGAGTCATCGCTGAGGAGAGCTGCTCCCACTCCAGCAATTATGCCAATGATGGAGATCATGATGACCAGTTCGAGCAATGAGAATCCGCCACGACAGTGTGAACTGCGTCCATCCGAGCGCAAACCTGTAATTCTAGCGGCTATCATCGATGTTCTACTAAATAGTTAAAGTTCCCTAAATTCAAGGAAAAGATATGGAAAATATAGCCAGTATGGATAAAAATGTTTGGACGACTAAATATTTGGTATAAAACATAAAATCAATACACTTCACTGATAAATGTCGTTTGATTTGTTTTTCCATTTCAAGTATAATTACCATAATATGCGCCATTTTATAGCACTGTTCCAGTTGAATCTCCTGGTTTGCCTCGTTGTGACGGGCATGCCGGGGACGGCGTTGCGCGCTCAATTCAATCAGAGCAATCTGCACGTAATGTCGCCTGAAAATGAGATGGAAGCGAGCAGGCTCCGCTCAGCCCCGCCACAACAGTATGACTTTTCAAAGGCGATGCTAAGTGATGTGCTGCGGTTTCTTGCGACGGACGCTGGAATCTCATTCTTTTCACTGCCGGATGACAGCGCTGATGGCAGCCGTTTGATCACGTTTTCCATCAGATCCAGCCCGTTCCAAGTTCTTGAGACCCTGTGCAAAGCCAATGGGCTGGCCATTCTTCCGGACAACGGCATCTGGTATATTCGTCCAGCGGATGATCGTGAACTCATCGGCAAATCTTATGAGATCAAGAACAATGCGGTCGAGCTTGTGGAGCGTGTCAGCTCTGGTTCGACCTCCTCTTCCACCCGATCCAGCAGTGGTGGCGGCGGCGTCAGCGGGGCGGCGGTGGGGATGGACCTGCAAGGAACCAGCCAGACGTTTTCAGTCAAACGCAGTGAAGTGATCAACGATATTCGCACACTGCTGGGTCTGCCACCGGAGGAAATGGATGGAGGGCAGGCAGTCACGGGCATGCCTGGTATGGGCGCCACCGGGACCGATGAAAATGCCGCACGGGCCATGAATTCCAATGAGATGAGCTCGGTGCGGAAGCCCAAGGTGATCTGGAAATCGGATTCCAACACGCTCTACATTGTGGCCACGCGGCTCCAGCACCTGTGGGTTGAGGGCTACATCGCTGCGGCAGACAAACCGCAGACCATGATCGCCGTGGAGGTGAAATTCATCGAAACTTCACGTGATCCTTCGCGTGAATTCGGCATCGACTGGACCGGCACTTTGGAGACGGGCACATTCCGCCAGGTGAGCAAAGTCACACCGAAGGTCACCGATTATGTGGGCACAGATGGCGTCGTCTATAAGAGCAACTCGCTGGACGTCGAGTACAATCAGACGCCCACAAACGGCGGCTTCCGCACTGATCTGGCGCCTTTGCTGACAGGCGTTAATTTGAACAATGTGGGCAGCACACTCGGCTTTCCCGCCACGAGCATCCTGAGTGCGCAGGATGTAAATGTGAAACTGCGCGCGATGATGCGCGATCAGGAAACCAACACCACGTCCTACCCGCGAATGGTAACCCTGAGCAACCGTGAGGTGGCCATCCGTGCGGTGGTGAACCAACCGGTGCTGGACGCGAGCTCCACAGCGAGTTCAGGATCGGTGGGGGCGACCACTACAACGAAGGTCGCGTATCTGCCGATCGGCACCGTGTTGAACATCCTGCCCAAACGCATGCAGGGTGACAAGGTGCTGCTGAACATGGCGGTGACCGTCTCAAGCATTATCGGTACGCAGGTCATTTCCGGCAATCCGTATCCCATTGCTTCGTCACGCGTTTACAGCGCGCCGGTGGAAATTGATTCGGGATACACGGTGGCGGTGGGCGGACTGGATGAGGCCACTGAAAAGGAGTCCGAGGCAGGTGTGCCTTTCCTGAGCAAGATCCCAGGTCTCAAGTGGCTATTCGATTACAAGAGCCGGAGCAAGAACCACAAGAGCCTCATGCTCTTCATCACCCCGACGATCATTGATGGACGCAACGGCGGCCTGCCGGCGGAGCCGCAGTCCGTGGTGCCGCTGAAGCCGCATATGGCCAGTAAGCCCAAGGTGGACACCAACAGCGGTGCGTTGATTGGTGGCAGCAGCGCACTGCCGAAGACGGTGGAGTATCTCTCGCGCGAAGCTGAAATCCTGGGCAACACGATCAAGGAGAGCCGGATCACTCCGGAAGTGAGGACGAAACTCAAGGAACTCAAAATCGCCGTCTCACGTGTCGAAGAACAGTGTGACAACATGAAGCTCTCGGAGCCCGCGCAGTTTGCCATGATCGACCAGCATCAGCAGATGCTTAAGACCATCCAAAAACGGCTCGAATCTTTCGCGAGCATCCTGTTCAGGAAGGAGCACTTCTAAGTCAGCGGGTGGCCACGCGCTGAAAGACGCGTGGTGTTTCGCTGCTGGCGCTCTTGGGTTTGGGGGCGGGTTTAGGATCCAGATTTTGGGTGAGAGCTTCAGGGCTCACGACCGATTCGACACCTTTTTCAGGCACTTCGACCTTCGTCACCCACAGCAGGGCGTTGAGCACGGCTTTGCGCACGTTGTCGTTGCCCCAGTTGGCGTGGAAATGACCGCCGGTGAAGCCGAAGCCGCGACCGCCGTCTGCGCGTTCGATGGTCCACATCATGGTTTCGGGGCTGCCTTTTTCCGCCTGGATGTGGGGGTAGGGGCCCTTGGGCGCCACGTAAGGGCCGTCGCGTGTGGCGTCATTGGGAGTCGCCACCAGGATGGGAGCAAACTTGGCTGTGCCATCTTGTGCAGGCGTCACGCCATGGCCGAAGGCTGGGCGAAAACGCATGTGGATGTACCATTCGTCTTTGGTGGCGAAGGGCAGGACTCCGTTTGAGATGGGGTGTTTTGGCAGGGCCGTGTAGTTTGCGTCCCAGATGGGGTTGCAGGAATAGGCGTTTTCATAATGTCCGCCGAGCCATTCCTGGAATTCTTTGCCCGCCTGGCCGGCCACGACTTCGACGCCGTAGTGCATGCAGCCGAAGCCGACGCCTTTCGCGGTCAGTTTGCGGAGTGTTTCGAGGTGGCCGTCCACCACGGCAGGGTGCTTGCCGCCACCGTCTGCGTAGATGACCACCGCATCTGCGTCTTCGAAGGTTTTTTCATCACTGACCCAGCCCATTTCGTGGCGGTCCACCACCAGATTGGGCACGCTCTTGAGGCATTGCTCCAGAAGCATGGTGCCTGCGCGGAATTCATGCATGCCCGCAGGATGCGAGGGCTTGCCTGCGATGAAAACGAGCTTCTGTTTGCCCTCGGGGGTGACTGCCTGAAGTGAGACAACGGTGGCGAGAAGGGCGGCGAGCAATGGGACTGGCTTCATAGGTTGGGTGGAGAGACTCGCATCATTCCCATCCTCCGACTCAAATCAAGAGCCGAAGCCGTGGATCATGGGCGGCTCATTACCGTACGACCTGAAACTCGGGGAGCATGCAGACGGCCCAGAGCAGGTCTTCGAGCGACTGCTGCGTGGGCTTCTCACCGATCAAGCTGTGGGCCGTGGCGAGTTCGCTGGCGGAGGGCTCGCGGCAGAGGGCCTGGTGGTAGAGGGCGACGATCAGAGAGGATGGTGATTGAGCGTGTGATTCCAACAAACGCTGCGCTCCTTTGGTGATGCTGGTGGAGAGAATGCTGCCGTTTGCGAGGTCGATGGCCTCCAGTGTGGTGAGGTCATTGGGACGGGCGGTGACGATCTGGTCGCGGTTCGGGCGGCCCAGCGTGCGCATGAGGAAGTCTGACTTCATCAGCGAAGCGCGGATCATGCGATTTGAGGCGGCGGCTCCCTGGGCAAGCAATGACGGAGCCTGGGCATTGAGGGTCTGCTGCCATACGCCGAGGGCTTGGACGACGGTGATGGGTTGCCAGTCTTTGGGGTCGAAGGCAGGGATGCGGCCTTCCTTGGTCGCCGGAGACTGGGGTGTCCATTCCCAGGAGGCATCGCTGCTGATGTTGGTTTCCTTGCCTGCGGCATCGCGCACACGGGCGTCGAAGAAGAATCCGGCTGGGTTGGGGCCTTTGCCGGCGTTGGTGGCGACTACGAGGATGGTGTTCGCGCCTTTGCGCAGTGCGGTTTGCATTGGCACGGCGGCGAGCTTGGTCCAGTCATCTCCGGCGCTGACTTTGCGGTTGTTCACGAAGAGGGTGTAGCCGTTGTCGCAGGTGACCACGGCGCTGGCGCTGGCGGGATCGGTGTCGAGTTTGATCGTTTTGCGCAGTGTGATTGTTTCTCCGGAGGGTGGGGTGCTGCCGGGCTTGGCGCTGTGGCCCCAGATCCACTGACCTTGGATCTTGATCTGTTTTGCGAGTTCCGGATCGACTTTGCCGCGCAGGACTCCGGCATCCATCTTTGTGGGCGCTGCCCCGGTGATCTGCCAGATGGCATCGACAAACTGCTCTGCGGTGAGGCGTTTTGCGCGTGGGCCGGCATAGACGTATCCGTGATCGTCGATGCCTTTGGTCACGACCTGGGAGTGAGATTGATAGGTCTGTGAAGTGGCGATGAGGACGAGGGTCTGCTTCAGATCATACTTATGCTCAGCAAGATGTGAGGCCAGGTAGTCGAGAAGGTCCGCGTTCCATGGCTCCGTCTGCATCGCGTCCGCCGGATGGACGATGCCGCGTCCCATCAGGCGCTGCCATAAGCGGTTCACGATGGTGCGTGTGGTGCGACCATTCTGCGGATGAGTCATCAAGGTGGCCAGTTGTTTCAGGCGTTCGGGTTGTGCCGCTTTCGGATCGATCTGGCCGATCTCTGGAAACAACCATGACGCCACGGCCTGCTGGCCAATGGGTTTGTCACAGCGATTGACCTCCAGCGGGCGGCTGGAATAGATGGCGGCGAGTCCGTAGGCTTCGCTGAGTTTCCAGCGATCGATGAAGCTGTCGTGGCAGGATGCGCACTTCATGTTAATGCCGAGGAAGCTCTGCGAGACGCTTTGGGCGAACTGGATTTCCACGGTCTGCCCGGCGCTGACATCGCCGCGCCATTTGATGCCGTCGATGAATCCACGGCTCTCATCATTTGGGGGCGCGATGAGTTCGCGCACGAACTGGTCGAAGGGCATGTTGGTGATCAGCGCATGATACAGCCAGTTGCTGATCTGCTTGCGCCCGCCGGTGACGAAGCCGGTGCCGCCGTAGTCGTTGCGCAGGAGGTCGTTCCAAAACGTGAGCCAGTGTTCGGTGTAATCCATGTCACGCTTGAGCAGGGACTCGATCAGGCGGGCACGTTTGTCGGCGGAGGTGTCCTTGGTGAAAGCCTCCAGATCCTTGGGCGAAGGCAGCAGGCCGATGAGATCCAGATAGGCGCGGCGCACAAAGGTGGCATCGTCGATGGCCGCAGGGCGGGGGAGTTTCTTTTGGTCTAGGTATTGATCAAGAATGCGGTCGATGGGATTGCTGCGTCCCTCCACAGTGGCAGGCAGGACGGGCATGCGGGGTTTGAGCGGCGGCTCATACGCGGGCTTCTTGAAGGCAAAGCCTTCCTCCCATGCGAGGCCTTCATCGACCCACTGTTTCAGCAGCGCGATTTGCTCGGCAGGCACCCGCTTGCCTTTGGGTGGCATCTGCTCATCGGGATCGGCAGAGAGGATGGCCTTGATCATGGTGCTCTCCGCGCTTTTACCACTCACCACCACGGCACCGTCTTCACCGCCCTCCAGCAGGGATTTGCGATCATTGAAGGAGAAGCCGCCCTTCTTCTTGTCCCCCGCATGGCACTCCGCGCAGTGCTCCCGCAGGATCGGGACGATCTGGTGGGAGAAATCGACAGCGGAGGCGGTGAGGCTGGCGGCGAGCAAAAAGAAAATCGAGAGACGCATTCGAACATCACCAACGTGGCGTGACGGTGGAATCTCGCGCATCACCTTGTCAGAATCGAGTGATGTTAAGGTTAGGCGTCGCGGTCATCGAATCTAACACAGACTGGACGAACGCGAGAATGCAGCCATTTGGATCGCAGACATAGACGGGGCAATGAAAGTGAGGGGCTCCAGCCGTTCATTCGTCTCTCGGTGTTCCAATCGCGGCTTTAAGCAAATAGGTGGACGCACCTGCGAGCATGATGAAAAAGATCGGAATGAGCAGCTCAAATATTTTCGGGGGAGTGCCAGATCCAGTCGGGAGCATCCGGAACAGGGGATGAAGAAGCAACGCAACGATCCAGAGTGCGAGGTTCACGGTAATGATCTTCTTGGCTTGGACTTTGGTCATGATGCCCTCCTAGATTCAAGGTTGGTGTCTGGACTGGTTCAGGGAGAATTCTGTTTCCTTGGCTGGTCGTTAAAGATTATTCACAAATCTGCCGGATTGTCAGCAGTTATGTATGAATGAACCCACGGCGATGGTGGTGAGTGTCTAAGAGTCTGTCCGGCAAAAAGCATGAGCTGCTATAAATGGGGGAGAGCAAGGAGGGTGAGATTGATCATGGCAAGATTGACCAGGAACTCGTGATGACGCGGATTGCCGGATGATTCGCTCCAGCAGCCCTTTCTTGGTCCAGAGGCTCAATACATCATGCACCGTGAGAGCGGCTGATACTCTTTGGGCAGTATCCGCCACTGGCAGCCTGAGCCCCAAGCTCGCAGCCAATGCTGGAGTCATCCACCGGTTGACGCACTTCAGCCTCGGCTCCATTCACCAAGGAGATGCGATGGGTGAGCGCATCAATGAGCTGGTCCGATTTTTACCGATGATAGAATGTTGTCCGCAATGGCATGTCCCGCCTTGGATTTGCTCGAGAAGATCACCTGGACCACCCACATCTCCTCCCCGTTGAGGATGAACAAACTTTCGGAGAGAAGTTCACTGCCAAAGCGATTGGCGGAGAAAGAAGCCCGTTTGGCCCGAAAGGTGGAAACCTTGGTGTCCTTGACCTGCTGCTGAGGATTGGTAATGCCCTCAAGTGCGGAGACCGATTTCAGAGAGCCGGCGATCGCTCCGTCCAAGTTGAGCGTTGTTCCCTTGGCATAGCGAATCTTGTTCACGCTCACCTCCATTTCATCTGCGGCTTTGCCTTGGAAGCTTTTGGCCGTAATCACCTCTTTAAGATCAATCCTGTATGGCTTTTC
>JAPLUN010000240.1 GCA_026397715.1 Verrucomicrobiota bacterium | reverse complement strand
TGGCGAAAGGCTATGCGAAAGTAGGACGTTGCCAGATTAAACATCATCCCGCATCTCGTAAGAGATGCGGGATTTTTTGTGCCCAAATTCCAGGCTCAAAACTTCGCTGCGGCGTGAACGTGCAGACCATCGCCGGAGCGCGGAACGTGCTGAGCCTCACGAATGACTGCGTGCGCTTGCTCATGGAAGAGAAGCGCCACCATGTCGTGCTCGAGCCTGCGGCCGATCCTGTAGCTACCAGCGCAGCGTATTTCTCCCATTCCGGGGAAATCGCCAGCGCCTGACCTCTGGCTTGACGCCGTGCGTGCGTAGCCGCATGTTCCCTTCAGGCCCGGCCACTCGTAAGCACTTCCGGCGCTTGTCTTTTATTCCCATGCTTTTCTCGTATGATCTGACCTCGTCGTCCCTGCTCAGCCGGTTTCTGGCGGTGGGTTTTGGGATGCTGGCCGTGCTCGGTCCTCAGGTGCAGGCTCAGGTGGTGCTCAAGGCACAGCCGGTCGAGTCTGTCGAAGATGAGGCAAAAAAGGTAAAGCCTGCCGTGCCGGAAAAGCAGGATCTCAATGCCTCATGGGCCACGCAGAAAGAAGCACGTGCCATGACCCTGAGCGTGCCCGCACCACGCGGGCAGATCGTGGACCGTCACGGCATCCCCTTTGCTCAAAACCGCGCTGCCAACTACCTCGCGCTCGTCATGCCCTATATGGATGGCGCCAGTGATGCTCAGATCACCACCTTTGCGCGCTCCACCATCGACAAGGTGAACGCGGCACTGGGCAAGACCTGGTCCCTCTCGGACGAACGCGTGCTGCTGCACTACAAGCACCGCCGCTGGCTGCCGCTGGTCTTTTCCGTGGAGGAAGGTCTGAATGTGGAGATCACCCCGGACATGGAAGCGAAACTCAAGCCCCTCCTCGGTGGAAGTCTCGTCATCCAGTCAGCCTATCTGCGGCATTACCCGCAGGGGACCACCGCCTGCCACATCATTGGCTACACCGGCAAGACACGTCCTCTGCCCACTGGCCCCATCGTCGATGGCGATCCCGTCTTTGAGGAAATGGAAGGCCGTGAAGGAATCGAAACCGCCTTCGACTCAGATCTCAAAGGCCAGTCGGGCATTGTAAACGTGCTCTTCAGTCCTGATGGCAAGCGCCTCTCCGAGGATGTGCGGCGTGCTCCAAGTCCGGGCAACAACGTGGTGCTCTCCATTGATTACAACTTTCAAAAGTACGCTGAAAACGCGCTCAAAAAACACACCACAGGCGGTGCCATGGTCATCATGGACGTCACCAATGGCGACATCCTCGCCATGGCCTCCAATCCCGGCTTTGACCTCAATGAATTCGTGCCCGGGATCCGCCAGAAGCGCTACGATGAGCTGACGAAAGATCCGCATCTGCCGCTCTACCCGCGCTCCTTCCGCGGCGAATATCCACCAGCCTCCACCTTCAAGATCGTCACCGCGCTGGGAGCACTGGACAGCGGCAAGGTGGACGCCAGGACGCAGTTTGACTGCCCCAACGCTCTGGAGATCGGCGACCGCGTATTCAAGAACTGGAACAAAGAGGGAGAAGGCTCCATGAACGTGGTCGGTGCCATCAAGCGCTCCTGCAACACCTGGTTCTACCGTGCCGCGCTCGAATCGGGCGCTGATTTCATCACCAACATGGCCCTGCGCCTCGGTTTTGGCGAGCGCACCGGCATTCCGCTCAAGGCCGAAGGAGAAGGCTTCGTGCCCACCAACAGCTACCTCCTTCAGCATCGCGGTCACAAGATGCTGCCGGGGGATCTGGCTAACGTCGCAATCGGTCAGGGCATGGTGCTGGCCACGCCGCTCCAGGTCTGCCAGTGCATGGCTGGTCTCGGGGACGGAGCACGCATTCCCCAGCCGCGGCTGGTGCTGCAAGTTCAGGATCTCAGCGACCGTGTGGTGACGGCCTACGAGCCCAAGGACCGCAGGCGCATCGACCTCAATCCCGAGCAGCGGCAGACGGTGATCAGCGGCATGGTGGCCGTGGTCAATGGCGGTGGCGGCACCGGGCACGCTGCAGCCATCAAGCAGGCTGAGATCGCGGGCAAGACCGGCACCGCCCAGTGGCGCATCAGTAAAGATCAAAACCTCGCGTGGTTCACCGGCTTTCTGCCAGCGGGCAAGCCCATGTTTGCCTTCGCCGTCGTTTATGAAGGTGAGCCCGGTGAGGACATCAGCGGTGGTAAAAAGGCCGCCCCCATCGTGAACGAAGTCTTCACCAACATTTTCGAAAAAGCCCCGGCGGATGACCCCATGCTGCTGGCCATGAAGGAAGTTCCCAAGGCCACGATGGTCGAGGAGAATTCCGGCGGAGGAGAAGAAAAATCTACGGAAGTGCAGCCTGCCAAGCCGGCGCAGGCACCGCCACCACCGCCTAAAAAAGGCATCGGCGGCTTTTTCAAAAGACTCTTTGGCCGCTAGCCGCCGCCCTCATACACGCATGAACATCCAGCTCGCCATCGTCTGTGACTTTGCCGCCGACTACCAGGGCAAGCTCTGCATCCAGGGCGCGTTTGACACGCTCTGCGCCCAGACCTTTCCCGTGGTGCATCCGCAGTGCTCCATCGCCGTGCGGGCGGTGTTCCAGGCGGAAGACGCCGGCATGCATGAATTCGTGATTCGCTGCGTCGATCCCGACGGCAAGGAATGCCTGCCGCCCATGCCTGCGCAGCTGGATGTGACCTTCCCCTCGTCCTTCATCCCGTTCGTCTCACGCAACATCGTTTACACTCTGCAGCGCTTGAAGTTTGAGCGCCAGGGTCTCTACCGCTGGCTGGTCCAGCATCAGGACGACACCCTGGCCAGCATTCCCTTGCGCGTGACCTTGTTCGACGAACGCCGCTCCGCCACCGGCCCAGCAGGCTAGCCCCCCATGATCTCCTCCAAACCCAAGACCCAATCCGAAACCGGCACACCAGCAGGCACCCCAGTGCGGCAGTTGTCCGTGTTCCTCCACAATCGCGTCGGTGCGCTCATGTCCTTGGTCAAGCTGCTCACGGAGCACCGCATTGAGGTGTTGGGCCTCTCTCTGCAGGACACCACCGAGCTGGCCCTCGTGCGCCTCATCCCCAGCGATCCTGAAACCACGGAAATGCTCTTCATTGAAAAAGGCATCCCGCATGTGGTCTTTCCCGTCACGGTTGTCGAACTGCGTGAGACGGACCACTCCCTCCCTCACGCGCTGTCCGCGCTTCTTTCCGCAGAGATCAACATCGATTTCACCTACGCGCTGTTTGTTCGTCCTGCCCAGCATCCCGTCTTTGTGCTCCACCTCGACTCCCCTGAAGTGGGCGCCGAAGTGCTCACCGCCTCCGGTTTCAAAGTGCTGACCCAGGAAGATTTGAGCCGGTAGGGCAGGGGATCGTCAAGGGATCAAGGCTCTAGTGCTGACTCTTTTTGACCTGCGCTCAATGCGCTTCATCATGTGCATGAGCAGTCTTGAGCCACTCCTCTTTCGTCAGCATTAAAGTGGGTGCCAGCTGTGCCAGGAACGCGCGTGCATCCTCCACTGCATTGAGTTCCTGCATCGGGTCCTCCTGTCCCACTCGCTGCTCCGGCAGCGGTGCATAGATGGAGGCCATCGACCAGCGGTGCTGGATGTTGCGGAAAACAGCATCATAGTACGAGAGAAAGATGTGCTCGTAGTGGTCGGCGCAGGACGTGCCGTCTGAACCGATGTACCAGTAAAAATTGATGGCACGCGTGCGGACCTTCACACCCGGCTGGGGCTCCGAATCGCGGAAGATGCGCATCATCATGATGTTGATTTCACGGCCATCCTTCATTTGCAGAGGGATTTGGGTGCGGTCAGTCACCGTCCAGCCCTGGTTCGGCAGACACACCTCCGGGCGGTGCAGGCTGCGCTTTTCAAATCCGCTGAGGATTACCGTGGCCATGATCTGCCTGCCTGTGGCGGACGCATACACATTGCGCGCCAGCCGCACACCTTCATCCAGCAGATTTTTCTCATCGGCCGTCATGTCAAACTCACGTCCCTGGTAGTCGCCCAGAGACAGCGGCAGGTAGGGCAGTCGGGAGTCATCCGGCCTGAGCTTCACCCCCGGCGCCGCCACATGAAAACTGATGTCCGTGCACGCACAGATGCCCAGCACCAGCAGCGGCAGCGCAATGGCTGCTAGAAACTGAGCCAGCATGCGGCGCGGCTCAGGAATCGCGCAGACCTCACCCGCAGCCAGCGGTTTGCCGTGCCGCTTCAGATTCGCCTTCATTTCACGACCTTCCAGCAGCCAGCACAGCGCAAACATCCCCGCCAGGGCGATGGCAAAGACCGCAAAGCCCGCAAATGTGTGGTAGGGGGACATTTCCTGATGCTCGCCGATGTGCCTGCCCACCGCAAAATCAGATCCAAACAGCTTCGTCCCCGCCACCAGCAGCAGCAGCCGCACCACATTGCCCGCCACCACCAGCGGCACTGCGCAGGCAAATAAAACAAAGCGGGAGCGCGGCCGCTTCAGCGCCAGGTAGCCCAGCAGCGCCGAGATCATCATCAGCGCAAAGAGCGAATTGATCCCGCTGCACTTCGCATCCACATCCAGGCTGAAGACGTCCCCGATCTGCTTTCCGCTTTCAGCATCTGGAGCAGACTGCAGCGCCGAGCCCTCATTGATCGCCGGCACATGCACCGTGTTCAGCACAGCCGCCGCCATCGCTGCCGTACGCGGGCGCAGCGGAGAGGCCAGAGAATCCTCCAGCGGCTGCATCGGCCAGGTGAAAAACAAAAACAGCCACGCAAAAGAAAGCGTGCGCATCCACTCCGTTCCCGCCACCAGCAGAATGAAGCCTGAAAGCACAAACTGCACTGCCAGAAAGCCCGGGTAGCCTGTATTGGCCTTGTAGCCGATCCAGTAAACGAACAGCCCCAGACCAAGGGATACAAGGCCCAGCCAGGTTCTGTCCGGGTTGAATCTGTTGCCATGACATGGATTGACTGACAAAGGCTGGCCTTGTTTGTTGATTCTGGCAACCTTCATCGCGTAACGTCACTGACGCATCATTCTTCATGTCCGATCCGCTTCCCCACTCCTCATCCCCTGACACTGACGCCGAAGACGATGCTGAGGCCGCTCTGCTCTTTGCACGCTGCAGCCCCGCAACGGCAGACGCTGCCGCCAAGGCCAAATCCACTTCAGGCTTTCATAAGGAAGGCAATCAGCCGAATCTCTCGCGCTCCCACCTGACCTACCGCCATCTGGTCATCTCACTCAGCACCTCGCTCATCATCGGCCTGCTGCTCCTGTTTATCGGCAGCTGGTTGTACCTCGAGAAGATCGAACCCCGGCTTTCTGCCTTCACCACTCCTGTTTCCACCGCAGCTTCCGCTTCAGTGCCCACTCCAGCGGCTTCTCCTGCGCCTGCTTCCTCGGACACGAAGCTTCGGGAAGAACTCGCCAAATCTGCCGAGCACATCGCTGCACTTGAGAAGCAGGTGGACGTCATGCGCCGCGAGCAGTTGCTGATGCAGCAGAGCACCCGGGAATCCCTTGAAAACATCTCCGCCACACTGAAAATTCCGGAACTCGCGCCTGCATCCAAGGCACCCGTGACCGACCAGCCCGGCACCCCGCGCATGGCCGACGTGAAACCCCAGGTCACGCCCACCCAGGAGGAGTTCATTCTGCTCAAGGAGCGCAACCGCCTCACGCAATACGCTGACGAAGCCATCGCCACCGGCATGCGCCGTCCCGTTGAGGTTCTCGTCGAGTACATGCGGGATCCTCAGCTCCCCCATCTGCATGACGCCGCCCAGGCCGAGTACCTGCGTGCCATCCGGGCCGTTCAGCTCCTCCAGCGCGAAGACCCAGGCTACCGTCTCCCCGTGGCCGAGCTCTTCAAGGACAGCAGCATTCGCGATGAGGCCGATGTCCCCCCTGCCGCCCTGCTCAAGCTCCTAGCCGACTACAAGCTCTCATGGGAGGTGCGCGTGCGCGTCTGCTTCCTCCTTCTCGGCAGTCCGCTGCCCGAAACCAACGCCCAGCTCATCAAGTCCATCAAGGAAGATCCCTCCCTCGATGTGGCCAAGCACGCGCAGCTCGCCCTGGAGCAGCGCGTCAAAAAACGCTTCCGCCTCTTCGACATCCCCGCTATCGAGGAGTGGTTCAAATCGCAGGGTAAATGACTCTGAGAACGCCTTTCCCACCACCCGCCCGCCACCAGGCGCCATCCCGACCGCACCCATGAAAGCACTCTTCCTCACCAACGAATTTCCTCCTCACATCTACGGCGGTGCCGGCGTCCATGTTGAATACCTCACGCGTGAGCTCGCCAAGCTCATGGAAATCGACGTCCGCTGCTTCGGCGATCAGTCCAGCCATGAGGGCAATCTCCACGTTCAGGGTTACAGCCTCGATACCACCGGCTGGGACAGCCCTTTGAATTTGAAGTCCGTCTTCGGCGCCCTGCAGCGCTGCCTCGACTTCAACACGCATGGCATCGACGCCAGCCTCGTCCATCTCCACACCTGGTATGCGCATTTCGGCGGCATCCTCGCCAAGCTCAACTACGGCGTTCCCATGGTCCTCACCGTCCACTCCCTGGAGCCCCTGCGCCCCTGGAAGCGTGAGCAGCTCGGACACGGCTACGACTTCACCGTCTGGCTCGAAAGCACCGCCCTGAAAATGGCCGATGCCATCATCGCCGTCTCCGAAGGCACCAAGGCTGACATCCTTCAGCACTTCGATGTGGATCCCCACAAGGTCCACGTCATCTACAACGGCATCGACCTCGCGGAATACCGCCGCACCGAAGCCCCCGATGTGCTGCGCAAGCATGGTGTCGATCCCGACAAACCCTACGTCCTCTTCGTCGGCCGCATTGCCCGGCAGAAGGGCATCGTCCACCTCGTCCGCGCCATCCAGCACCTCGATCCCGGTTTCCAGGTCGTCCTTTGCGCCGGCGCTCCTGACACCATCGAAATCAAAGAAGAGATGGAAGCCGCCGTCGCCGAGGCCAGCAAAGTGCGCCCCGGCGTCATCTGGGTGCAAGCCATGCTGCCCCTTCAGGAAAAGATCGTCATGTACTCCCATGCCGACGTCTTCTGCTGCCCGTCCATTTATGAGCCCTTCGGCATCATCAATCTCGAAGCCATGGCCTGCGAGACCGCCGTCGTCGCCAGTGCCGTCGGCGGCATCAAGGAAGTCGTCGTCGATGGCGAGACCGGCATCCTCGTCCCCCTTGAGCAACAGACCGAAAGCCCCTTCGAAGCCATGCACCCCGAGAAATTCGCCCGCGACCTCGCCGCAGGAATCAACAAGCTCATGGCCGACCCCACTCTGCGCAATCGCATGGCCCAGGCCGGCCGCCAGCGCGCCGAAGACCATTTTAGCTGGAAGAGCATCGCGCGGAAAACCCTCGCACTGTACAAGACGCTGGCGGGATAGGGAGTTGGCATTCTCATGCTCCCCAAGAGGGCAAATTTAGAAAAAGTAACGGGTTACACCACAGAGCGTGGAGTGGTCGGTATTGATTTTACGTGATCTTTTTTTGTGCTGAAAAAATGTAAGCTTGTATTTATTTGATCGTGGGAATGAAATGGGCCTGATTTCTAAAGGTTTGGCTAGTAAAGCGGACCCGTTGTTGTGGACGATGTCGATAAAGTGACCACTCCTCAAAAACCTGCGGAATGCGAAGCCCGTGATGAACCATAAGCGCAAGACCTCCTTTCAGATACGGCTCGCAAGCATCGCGATTTTGATGCTGTTAATAGCTCTGGCAGCGGTGGCTTACTCAAGCGGGCGGAAGGTGGAGACTGACAGCGATTTGATCACGCAGGACGCGGTGCCCGGCACCATCAACGCCCACTACATGCGGATGGCCATGTCCCGCAGTCTCACCCTGGCACTGGCGGCGGCTTCGGCCAAGACGACCGAGTTCCGGGATGGGAGCCTGAAAGCCGTGCATGAGGCCGACGTGGCCTTTGCCGCAGCGCTCAAAAATTACGAAGACAGCATCCGGAGGAATCCACAACAGGACCGGTCGCTGCTGGAGCGGGTGAAAAAGGGATACGCGACTTTTAACACCAAGCGCATCGCTTTTGAGGCTCTCATTCTTGCTGGAGATCGCGATGGTGCCTCAGCCTACCTCGAAAATGAACTGGTTCCGGCCTACCTTCCGGTGCTCCAATCCGCCGAGGAACTGCTCAAATACAATCACGCCAACAGCATCAGCCTTTCGGGGGCGATTCATAGCAGTGTCAGCCACCTGTATAGAGCGGTGGCAGTGGTGATGGTGATGGCCCTTGCCTGCGCGTTGGTGCTGGTTTTCAATCTGACCACCCGCCGTCGGGAGCTGGCGGAGCTGGAGGAAAATCAAGAAAAATTCTCCAAGGCCTTCAAATCCAACCCCAGTGGCATTGCCATCACTGACCTCAAGACGGGCCGCTTCATTGAAGTCAATGACAGCTACTGCCGGATCATAGGCTTTTCTCCCGAGGAAGTGGTCGGGCATACTTCCTTGGAGCTGGGCATCTGGGGGAGCTCGGAGGAGCGCAGCCGGAGGTTTCGGCCTCTTTCAGCCGGCAGCTCTCTGCGTGACATGGAAATGAATGCGATCACCCGGGACGGCAGCGGCAGGGAGGTCTGCGTCAATGCCGATCCCATCGATCTGGGCGGACGCCCATGCGTCATTTCATCGGTTGTGGACATCACGGAGCGCAAAGAATTGCAGCGCAAGCAGGCGCAGCTCGCGGCCATCGTGGAATCCTCCGAGGATGCGATCGTCGGCAAGTCGCTGGAGGGCGTCATCACCAGCTGGAACCGCGGCGCTGAGAAGATCTTTGGCTACACGGCGGCGGAGGCGATCGGCCAGCCGCTGCTGATCTTGTTCCCGGCTGAGCGCCGGGAGGAGGAGACGAAAATGCTGGCCAGAATCGCCCGGGGCGAAACGGTGCAGCATTTTGAGACGGTGCGCGTCTGCAAAGACGGGCGGAGGATTTTCATTTCCGCCACCATTTCTCCTCTCAAGGACGCCAGTGGAAAGGTGATCGGAGCCTCCAAGATCGCGCGTGACATCACCGCGCAGAAGCAGGCGGGTGCAGCCTTGCGGGACAGTGAAGAGCGCATCCGAGTCCTCGGAGACAACCTGCCCAGCGGCATGATGTACCAGCTCGACATGGGTGCAGAGGGGCAGGACCGGCGCTTCAGCTACGTGAGCGCAGGCGTGGAAAGGCTGCATGAAGTCACCGCTGAAGCCGCGCTGAAGGATGCGATGGCGATCTATGGGCAGGTGGTGGAGGCGGACCGGTCGATGGTGGCCGCACGTGAGGCCGAGGCGCTGGCAGGCATGAAGCCCTTCATGGCCGAAGTGCGCATGCGGTTGCCCTCCGGGGCCATCCGCTGGAGCCTGTTTTCTTCCGCGCCGCGCCACGCGGCCAACGGGCATGTGGTGTGGGATGGTATTGAGCTGGACATCACCGCACAGAAACGCACGGACGAAGCGTTGCGGGAAAAGCAGTCCCAGCTCCTGCTGGCGATGGACATCGCAAAGCTCGCGCATTGGGAGTTTGACGTCGTGAAAAACATCATCACTGGCGATGAGCATATTTTCCAATTGCTCGGCACCACCTCAGACATGGAAGGTGGTCTCTCCATGTCCCCAGAGGAATACGTCCGCAGATTTGTTCATCCGGAGGACGCCGGGATCGTCGCCTTTGAAGTGGCCCTCGGAATCGCGGCCGACGATCCCAATTTCGCGCGTCAGTTTGAGCATCGTATCATCCGCAGAGATGGCGCCGAACGCGTGATGCTCGTTCGCTCCAGGATTCTCATGGATGCCAGCGGCCGGACGGGCAAAATTCTCGGCACGAACCAGGACGTCACGGAGATGAAGCAGGCCGAGCTGCGCATCCGGCAGCTCAACCGCATCTATGCGGTGCTCAGTGATATCAACAAGACCATCGTTCATGAAAAAGATCCGCAGTCGATGCTGACGAAGGCCTGCCAGATTGCGGTGGAGAAGGGGGGCTTCCGCATGGCATGGGTGGGCATGCACAACAGCGAGGTGCAGAAGGTGCAGCCGGTGGCCTCAGCCGGTGTGGTAGAGGGATATCTGGATCTGGTGAACATTGATCTGCGTGATAAGGCGCGGCGAAGCGGGCC
>JAPLUN010000186.1 GCA_026397715.1 Verrucomicrobiota bacterium | reverse complement strand
GATGACGAAGTAAACGAGGGTGTCCATGGTGTGGTGGTGGAGTGGCTCGAAGCCGCGTCTACCACCTGGACTCTGCCGCACTCGCTTTAGAGGGATGGAAGAGCATCGTCTTCATCATCCCAGAGGGAGTCGGGGGAGGGGAGTTGAGTGAAATTCAGCGAAAAAGTGCGATGATCTTTTTTGCCCATTCTCGCGCTCACCTCCCCAAATGGGACCGGTGGTTTCATCTCCCGCCTCTGTCCGGTCCCCGCCCCTCCGCTAATCAATCGGATACCGAGGTCGGCTCTCTTGATATTTCCGCATGTTTTCGCGTTTGGTTTTTTCGTGAAATTCGATCTGGGGTTTGAAAGTGGCCACCCACCTGCGGGCCTTTTCGTCTCCAAGGGCTGCGAGCGCCTCGTTGCGTTTGAGGTCGTGCTGCATTTCCAGCAGCATGAAGTCAAGCATCCCGGGCGTGGCTGGTCCCTCGTCCTCCGCCGCGTTGAAAGCATTATTCAGCGGGTGATACGGGTTGTGGGAGTAACGCTTCCAGGTGATGGTTCCATTGATGCCATTCACGATGAGCGTGTTTCCTCCGTTTTCGAGGCGATAGGTGGACCAGTCATCGCGGCTGAAAAATCCCGTTTCGTGTATCCTGCCGTTCACGGCCTCCCACCGTCCGCTTTCGTTGAATGATCCGCGTGCGGAAGTGTGCGCCGCCAGATAGCCTTGCCGATTGGGTAGCAGTTGATGCGCTGCTCTCACCCGGCCCACGTTTTGCACTTGCTGATTCGTCATCCAAATACCCACAAGGGGCTGCTCCTCAGGTGATAGTGGGGTGGAGGGAATCGAGGAAATCGTGGTGCAGCTTGCCAGGAGTAGTGATAGGACCGCTGTCGAAAAAAGATTGGGGAGTCTCATAGGTTTGAAGTGTGGAATGTTGGAGTTGAGCGAATCGTAAAAGTTAATCGCCAATTGTGACCGTCGGCTTCATTTCCCGTGCCTCCTCGGGGAAGTTCAGCTCATCGGTGAACCACACATAGACGTTGCCTGTGGCTGACTGGCCCTCCTGGCCCAGGACGGGCAAGGGCAGGTGAGTAATCCGCATGCCGAACGTATTGCCAGCGCTGCCGCCGATCACGCCGTGGTTGAACTCCCAGGCATCGAAGGCGCTGGCCCACGTGCAGGGCGGACCGTTGGAGGTGTCGATGCCGAGCACACCATCTTCCATCTCGATCATCGCAAAGAAATACTTGGCTTTCGGCGCATTCTGAAGGCGAAGGTACCAATATTGATGCGTGCGGACGTTGTTGATCCTGATTTTTGCCATGCCGCGATTGATCGGCACGCTCACTTCGGTTGACGCCCCATTCCTGGTTGGATAGTCCACCCCATACCCCTTCTTCCGATCTGTGGGGGCTTCGTTTTCGCGGAGGAACTGCCAATGTGGATTGCACAGGAAAGCCAGATCATTCATGCCAAAGGGAGCGAGTCTCGGTGGTGTGGAGGAGATCTCCGAAAAGCTGGATGCCCAGGCTGAATGCGGGTCTTGTTGTGTGCGCCTGCGACTGTAGGCGGAGTAGGCCGCCATGGTCTCAAAGGATCGCGATAGCACACGACCGGCAAATCCGCGAAAATCATCTCCGACGTCGCCACTGCGAAACAGGTTGATGCCTGTCTTCGCGGCGGTGTCATGCAGGTCGCGCAGATTATCCAGTTTGTCCTCATCCCAGGTGCCAATGATCCGGCAAAGGTCGAAGTCGTTTTGGATCGCCGACCGGACGTTCTGACGTAATGACGCTGGGATGGCCTCCGTTTTCCCAGCCGCCGCTTCGAGATCAACGAACTGCTGCAGCCGGTAGCCCAGTGACATCTTGTCCGTGCCAAAGGGCGGCAGATACGTCGAGTTGATCAAGTAGTGACGATTGATGATTGCGAGTTCACGAAGATAACCCGCCGTGGAGGATTTGTCTGCGCCCGAAGAACTAGGCAACGCCGCACGCGTCAGCGTTACCGGCACACGCAGTCCACGAGGCAGAGACTGCCGCACAAAACGTTCCACCTCCAGATGCACCACCGAGCCTGCCGCGCCTCGAATGCGTTCGGCGTTTTCTGCCACCGTTCCAGATACTGGTGCACCGTCAATGGTCACCACCCGGTCTCCTGCCCGAACGACTCCCGTTGCCGCACTACCTGGGATCGTTTCAGTGATCACGAGCTTTCCGTCTTGTACCGCCAGTGCGACACCGATACCGGCAAGGGGGGCATCGGCCACGGGTTCGGCTCGGGGGATTGGAGGGGAGATGTCCTGGGCTAGGGCGTTGAAGGCGAGGCAAAAGAGAGGCAGCGCGAGGCTGCAGAGGTGTGGGATGAAGCGTTTCACAAGGATGAGGGTGTGTGTTTGAAGCGAACTTCCCATTCATTGACCCGCCGCAACTGCGTCAGTAGGGAATGCGAAGCCGTGCTGCTTGCTCTCCAGAGGGAGTTTGGGACATTGAGTTGAGTGAATTTGCCGGACGATTTAAAGGCCTGCTGAAGATGCGGAAAACCGGAGGGTGGTGCGAGCCGACCGTGAGATGGCCCAGTTGAGAGCGTGGAGGGCTGAACCGTGAAGAGCCTCTGCGGTTGTCCCACCTGGGCAATGCAGTTCCAAAAAATCGCTAAATGTGTGGGAAATGGCCCTCTCGAAGAACAAGTGACCAAAGTCTGAACAATCCTCGGGGCCATGGCATGGGTTTGGGAAAGATTGCCGAGCGCTGAAGCTCCCAAGCTAGGCACTTCTTCGATCACCTTTATTGCCAAGCCAGAGCAAGACAACGACCTGTAGTATAGTAACGCAAAACCAGCTCCGATCACTAGACCACTCAGGAATAACTCCCGTTACGACAGCAATAATCAGCCCAGTTGCTGTGAGGGTGAAAATCGTCATCCATCGCCCCCGCTTCTTAGCCGTTCTCTGATGGAATAGCGATTCCTGAAGCCGCTTTTCGGCCTCTACCCGCGCTCTTTGAGCTTCGAGCAAAGATGCTGCTGTGGTTGCTTGGTGCTGCTCCACTTCAGCGAGCGCAGCCTTGACCTTGGAATTTGCTTCTTCCAGAGCCACTGAACGCATCCGTTCACGATCTAATTCTCTGCGTTCGGCAGCGGTTTGCATGCGAAGCTCTTCAATCTCAACCACTTGTCTCCGGTGCTCTAATGAAGAAACACTCCCCGCAAAATCTTCGGCCGTATGCCACCGATCATCAATGACAGCTTTATTGATGTCGGTTCGAAGCAGCGAATCCTTGACATGCTGATCCCAACTGAAAGTCAAAGGTAGGGAGGCATCACCGCGCACGAACTGGTAAAGCAGGACGCCGAGGGCGTAGATGTCCCAGGAGGAAGAGGGCTTCTCGCCGCGTAGGGCTTCCGGTGGCGTGTAGAGGCGGGTGCCGGTGCGGGAGCTGTTGTTGTCGAACTCGGTGCCGAGGAAGCCGCCACGGGTAAAGCCGGCGGCTTCCAGCCGGGCGAAGTCATCGATCATGCCGATGCCGAAATCGGCCAGGACGGGATGTGGGTTGCCGTCTTGATCGATGCGGATGAAGGTGTTGGTAGGTTTGAGATCGCGGTGGATGATTCCGTACTGATGAACGGCGTGGGTGGTGCGGGCGAGTTCCACCCACAAGGCTAGGCGCACCTTCTCTGGGATCAGCGCGAGGGCTTTGCAGAGGAGGGCGTGCTGCTCTTCCTCGTTCATGTCAGGAGTGAGCTGCTGCTCAGCGGTGCCGTAGCTGGACAGTGCCCATTCCAGAAGATTGCCATGCTCGTAGTGCTGGCTTTGGACCCAGTAGGGGGGTAGCGGATCCGACCCACCCCCGCTGGGACTCGCCTCCATGGAACTGCGCTCGATAGCGGCGATGTTGGCACGGAGGTTCGGGTCTTTCTCCAGGGCCAGATTGAGAAGGTCGAAGAGCTTCTTCTCCCGCCGGAAGGAACGAGCGCGGGCGAGGTCGTAGCAGAACTTGAACACGCGCTTCTGCTTGGCGTTGGAACGGTTGTGCGCGAGCCAGGCAGCCCCGAAGCCGCCGACGCCAATCCGCTGCTCAAGCACCCATTTGTCTGGATGGGTGCCGGGGACTTCGAGTCCGGGAAGTGGCCTCCAGCCAGTGACGGCCTGACCGGAGTCGTCGCAGGGCCAGCATTTCTCGGAGGTCTCGGGACGGCTGCATTTGCCAAGGGCTGCGGGGCGAACCTCGAAGACTTCGAGTGGACGTGCGCCCTCGGCGACTTGGTCTCCTTTGAAGCGGTAGTTGCCATGAGATTCCAACTGAAGCCGAAGATCACCGAGAGAATCATCGCCCTCGCGGTGAAAGGGGTGCCGCCTTAGGCCATTGCTGATGAGGTAGGAGACGCCCTGAGTCATGAGGATCTGGCCGCCAGCTCCAAGGCTCATGATGCGGGCGGCGCTGTCGGTAACGGTTCCGAAGGGCTGATCGATGCCATGCACGGCGTCGGGCCGGGTCGTGGTATCGCCGACATCAAGACCAATGCGGATCGTGACAGGTTCGGATGTGGGCCAGGTCTCGCGTGACATTCGCCACTGGACTTTCAGAGCTGTTTCGACGGCATCAAGCGCAGAGACGAAGACGGCGAAGACGCCATCACCCGTGTCGCTGACGATGCGGCCGGCCTCTTCACGCTTCAAGGCGCTGTCGTCGAACACCACGTCCTTCGGCGGGAGGCATTCCTTGAAGATCTCGATGCTGCGCACAAAGATGCTCTTGGCGGTTTTGAGATCGAGACTGCCTTTGAGGAAGGTCGAGCCGACGATGTCCGTGAAGAGACAGGTGCGCGTCTGGAGCGGGAGATGATCCATTCTGGGAAAGCGGCGAGGTTTCATCGGAGTGTGAAGAATAGGCTCGGATTTGGCAACAGACGTTCTCGGCAGCCTCAGCGCATACCAAAGGAGGCCATGACCTGCTGGACTTCGGGTTTTTGGCGCGCTTCCTCGACCCTGCCCCGGAGCATAAGCCCCGCTTTGACGATGAGCATGAACACGACGGCGGCTCCGATCTTGGCGAAGAGGATGGCAGCGCGGGCGGCCAGGACGGTGAGGAAGGCGACAAGCTTCATGATGAGGTTGCCGATGACGGAGATGGCGACGAGGCCGATGACGA
>JAPLUN010000202.1 GCA_026397715.1 Verrucomicrobiota bacterium | reverse complement strand
GAGATTGCCGGTGGTGCTGCGGTGTTCCGTCGGCAGCAAATATGGAGCGCAGCATTCACAGGATTGGACGGCCCTTGTCGCGCACATGCCTGGCCTCAAAGTTCTCTATCCCGCAACGCCCTATGATGCGAAGGGGCTTATGGCGTCTGCCCTCTCCAGCGAGGACCCTGTAGTCTTTTTTGAAAGTCAGCGCCTCTATGACACGGTCGAGACACTCAGGCCCGATGGCGTGCCGCCAGACTATTACCGAATTCCAATGGGCGAGCCCGACGTCAAACGCCAGGGCCAGCATGCGACGGTCCTCACGATTGGTCCTTCCTTGTTTCCGGCACTTGCCGCGGCAGCGGAACTCGAGGAGACACATGGGCTGTCGCTCGAGGTGATTGATGCGCGGTCGCTGGTGCCCTTCAACTACGATCCCGTCGTGCAATCCGTTACCAAGACGGGGCATCTCCTGATTGTCAGCGAGGCTTCTGAACGTGGCTCGTTTGCGATGACGCTCGCGTCCAACATCGGGCGCTTTGCCTTTGGCAGCCTCAAATCCGCCCCCCGCGTGCTCGGTGCTCCCAACTGGATCGTGCCCGGTGCCGAAATGGAGACGACCTATTTCCCGCAGAGCCACGACATCATTGAGATTGTCACGTCTCATATGTATCCGGCCAAGCCCAGCAACCAGCGCGGCATACGGAACTGGGACGACCGCGATCTCGCCCGCAAGGGGCTTTGATTCAAGGAGAACAACACATGAGAACCCCCGTCATCATGCCGCAGCTCGGCAATGAAATCGAAGAGGCGCAGATTGACTCCTGGGCGAAGAGCGCAGGCGACCGCGTGGAAAGGGGCGAGATGCTGCTGACCATCACCACGCCCAAGCTGACGATGGAACTGGAGGCACCTGCCTCAGGCACATTGTCGGAAATCCTCGTGCCCGCCGACGAGGTTGCCAGCGTCGGTGCGACCCTCGCGTTCATCGACGAAGATTGATGAGCGGTATAGCGTTCAAGACGGGTGGTGGTGAGGGTCCGGATCTCGTGCTGATCCACGGGTTTGGATCCGACCGCCTGTCATGGATCGGCAACACGCCCGCGCTGATGCAGGTGGCGCGCGTTCATGCCCTTGATCTGCCAGGCCACGGCGACTCACTTGATGTGGATTGCGGCGATGCCAGTCCGGCGGCACTGGCCGTTCAAGTCTCCCGCGTGCTCGCAGAAAACAGCATTGCCCGTGCGCATCTTGTTGGCCATTCACTCGGCGGCGGCATTGCGATGCTTATGGCAGCGAAACATCCCGAGCGGGTGGCGTCCCTCACGCTCATCGCAGCTGCCGGTCTGGGCACCGGCATCGATCATGCTTTCCTCACCCGCTTTCCCGGGCTCTCGGAAATCGATGAAACAACGGGCCTTCTTCACCGCTTGGTCGTGCGGCCCCAACTCATCAACCGGCTGACTGTGCAGCGGGTCATCGAACAGCTTGCGAGACCAGGTGCGCGAGACGCGCTCAGCCGCATTGCGGCAGGCATCATTGCGACCGAAGTGCAGCTTTCGGAGACGGCGCAGCAGATCGCCCTTTCGGATGTTCCCCGCCTTGTTGTTTTTGGCACGGAAGACCGCATCAATCCTCCGGATTTGGCTGCAATTAACCGCATTGGCGGCACGTCACTGCTCATACCGTCTGCCGGGCACTTGCCGCACATCGAAGCTGCAGCGCAGGTGAACCGCGCCGTTGCCACACTTCTTTCCGGCACAGCTCACTGATGGCAAAACTCCGGCGCGCAGCAACGGCAGCCTTTGCGGACGATACCGCCCTCAGGCTGCGCGCAGCCTGGCTCTATCACGGCTTTGGACTGACCCAGTCGCAGGTGGCTGACCAGCTGGGGCTCGGCCGATCCACAGTCATCCGCTTGCTGGAGGAAGCGCGCCAGCGCGGCGAAGTGAAGATCACGATTGGCGGGACACGAGACACCCGCACCGAGCTTGCGATCAAGCTTGAACGCGCTCTTGGACTTGACGAGGCGGTGGTTGTGCCAGCGCCCGCAGCCGAGGACGACACGCGGCGTTCCGTGGGCCTGGCGCTCGGCGCCTTTCTTGCGGAGACGGTGATTGACGGCATGAGCATCGGCGTTGGCTGGGGCCGCACGCTCACGGCAGCGCTCGACAGTTTCAACCCGCCAAAGCGGAGCGGTGTGCGGGTGATGTCCTTGATGGGCGGCGCTGTTGAAACCCAATTCGCCAATCCATTTGAATTCGCCTGGCGTCTCGCCAGTGCGCTGCAGGCCGAGTGCTTCCTCTTTCCCGCGCCACTCGTTGTCGATAGTGCGGAGACCAAGCGCCGGCTGATCGAGGATTGTGGCCTCGGCCGTCTGACTGACATGGCAGCAACGCTCGATCTCGCGGTGGTCAGTGCAGGTGATATTTCGGCTGATCATGGTTCGCTCGTCCGGCATTTCATCTCGAGTGGGGACATATCCGAGCTGCAGGGACTTGGATGTGTTGCCGACGTGATGTGCAATTTTGTTGATGCCCATGGAGTGCCGGTGCCGCACACGATCAATGCACGCAGCATGTCCGTCGGCATCGGCACGCTGAAAGCTGCGCGTCATAAAGTGCTGGCGAGTGGCGGCCGGTCCCGTGCGGCGGCCATTCTGGCGATAGTCCGTAGCATTGAATGCAACACGCTGATTACCGATGAACATGCCGCAGAGGCGCTCCTGCGGCTTGCCGCCAGCTGATTGCTTCAACAGCGCTTGTTCCGAACGGTCTCGAGAGAGCAGCGCACCAGCCGCACCGCGACGGCAGACATTGCCTTCCGCAGTTTTTGGAAGATGCGCTCACCGTGCGAAACGGAACTTTGCGCCCACAGCTTTGTTCTTCGATTCGGCGTCCTGCCGGCTCTCCGGTTGCATTCATCGGAGTTATGCCACCTGAAGGAAGGACTGGGCGAGTGGAAACAGTATTGACAACCGGCGGTGCCAACTTCATCGGCCGACCCGTCACCGCCATCCGCCGTGAGACTCCCGGCACCGGCCTCAATCAAGACCGATTGAGCGATATCCAGAACCAGCGGTCTCCCGCGTTCTCGGCTCTCGAAGCGGAGCGCGGCCATGGATGAGAGTCTGACCGGCAGCCGCATTCTCCTCACCACCGATGCGGTTGGCGGCATTTGGACCTACTCGCTTGATCTCGCGCGTGAGCTCTGCGGTTCAGGATTG
>JAPLUN010000522.1 GCA_026397715.1 Verrucomicrobiota bacterium | reverse complement strand
GGCCGCGTCGCTGATGGATGAGGCGGGGCCGCCGATCTTGAGATCGATCTGACCCGTGGCGCTGAGGATCGCATCGCGCCAGGATTCCCAGTCCAAGCGACGGCGCAGCATGCGGGCGTAGAGCTTGTTTTCGGGATCGCGCTGCTCGGAGGCCGCAGCCACGCTGCGCTGCTGCCAGGTGGCGGAGTTCAAAATCTCACGGTGCAGCCACTTGAGCGACCAGCCGTGCTCCATGAAACGACCGGCGAGATCATCGAGCAATTCGGGGTGCGTGGGGGCTTCGCCGAGGTTGCCGAACTCGCTGGGGGTATCGACCAAGCCGCGCCCGAAGTGGTGCTTCCACACGCGATTGACGATAACGCGAGCGGTCAGCGGTGCGGCGTCTTCCACGATGGCTTGCGCGAGTTCCAGGCGACCACTGCCGGTGGTGAACTTGCGCGGCAGGCCGGTCTTGGAGGGAAACATGGAGAGAAAACGGCGTGGCACCGCAGCGCCGAGGTCGTTCGGATTCCCGCGCTTCATGAGTTCGAGATCGCGGGCCATGCCCATCTTGTAGTCGAGCTTGGTGCCGTGCTCCTTTTCCTTGTTCACCACGTAGAGAGCGGCGTCCTCCACGGCGTTGGCCATGGGCATGTTGTAGTGGGGGGTCGCGGTCTTGATGGAGGCGATGACGGTTTCGATTTTCTTCGCCTGCTCCGCCAGATCCTTCGGCTTCTTTTTCTTGAGATCGGCCATCTGCTTTTCCATCGCCGCCACTTCCGCCCGCGCCCGCGCCACGGGCTTCCAGAACTCATCCTTCATCGTGGGCAGTTCGGAGAGCTTCACGGAGGCGAAGACGCCGGCCAGCGCATAATAATCCTGCGCGGAGATGGGGTCGGATTTGTGATCGTGGCAGCGGGCGCAGGCCAGCGTGAGGCCGAGGAAGGTGCGGCCGATGGCGTCCACATGCTCCTCCCATTCATCCGCGACGGTGGTCTTGATGATCTCCGGCGGGAGCTGCAGCTCTTTGAAATACGTGGGGCTCAGGCCGATGAAGCCCAGCGCCACGCGATCCTGCGGGCCGCACTCGGGCAGGAAATCTGTGGCAAGCTGGCGCAGCACGAAGCGGTCATAGGGCATGTCCTCGTTCAGCGCCTGCACCACCCAGTCGCGGTAGAGGTAGGAGTATTTGGTGGAGTCCAGCCAGTCGGGGGTCTGGTCCGTGTAGCGCGCCAGATCCAGCCAGTGGCGTGCCCAGCGCTCGCCGTAGTGGGGGCTGCGCAGGGTTTCATCCACAGTGCGGCTCCAGTCGGCAGCGGCCTGTTCGGCGGGGGGCAAGCCGGTGAGATCAAAAGCCAGCCGGCGCTGCAGCACCCTGCCCTCTGCCCTGGGGGCTGGCTGCATGCCTGCGGCCTCCATCTTGGCGAGGATGAAGTAATCGATGCGCGTCTGCGGCCATGCGGCGGCCTTCACCTGCGGCAGCGGGCCACGCCGCAGCGGCGCAAACGACCACGGCACCGGCTTCGGCCCCTCGTCCTTTTTGGCGATGGCCATCCCGGCCGCTGCGAGGAGCACCAGGGTCAGGCAGAGGGAGCTGGGGGTGAGGAGACGCACGTGGAAGGTACACCTCTTGTGAGGCGGAGCTTTCCAGAAAAGCGGCCTTCGAGGTCTGAAAACCTGCAAGTAGCCGCCTCACATGCAGCCCTGGAGCGCGGGCCTCCGAGCCCGCAGCACTCCGCAGCATACCTCTGCTCCGCATGTTCACATCGCTGCTGCCCAGGATCATCGCTGTCTTTGCTGATTCACGCTCCCTCAGCTCCTCAGAACCAGTCTGTTTGCCACCTGCTTAAGCGAGGATCGGCACCTGCGGGTGTCTGCCACCTGCTGCGGGCTCGGAGGCCCGCGCGCCCGGGACGCCATCGCCCTTTTCAGGCGATGCGGCTTTTCGGACGCGGGATAGCCGCGAATCGGAATCCAACCCAGCGCCATTCGTGGTCATTCGCGGATATTCGGGGCCATTCGCGTTGGAATGCCCGCTGGCTTGTGAAATTTTTCACAAATCCCAGTTGCCCAGCTTATTCACACTCGGATACTGCGAACCATGGCCTCCCCCGTCCAGTATCTTCCCGGAAAAGAACCCCATGCGCGTGAAAAGCGCCTGATCTTCAAGAACATCGACCGCGCCGGTTATAATCCGTCCATCGAGTGTTACCTGGAGAATGGCGGGTATGAGCAGCTCAAAAAGGCGTTCACCATGGAGCGTAGCGCCATCACCAATGAGGTCAAAGCCAGCGGTCTGCGCGGCCGTGGGGGTGCAGGATTCCCGACCGGCGTGAAGTGGGGCTTCATCCCGCCGACGAACACGAAGCCGGTCTATCTCATCTGCAACGCGGACGAATCCGAACCCGGCACCTTCAAGGACCGCTACATCATGCACCAAGATCCGCATCAGCTGATCGAAGGCATGACGATCGCCTGCTTCGCCGTGGGCGCCAAGCTCTCCTACATCTACGTCCGCGAAGAATTCCCCTACGCCGCGAAGATCCTCGAAAAGGCCATCGCAGAGGCGCATGAAAAAGGCTTCCTCGGCAAGAACATCCTCGGCACCGGTTTCGACTGCGAGATCTACGTGCATCGCGGTGCCGGCGCCTACATCTGCGGTGAAGAGACCGGCCTCATCGAATCCCTCGAAGGCAAGCGCCCCTACCCGCGCATCAAGCCCCCTTACTTCCCGGCAGCGCTGGGCCTCTACATGAGCCCGACCATCGTGAACAACGTGGAATCCCTCTGCCACGTGAAGCACATCATCGAGATGGGCGGCGCGGAGTACGCCAAGCTCGGCACGCCGAACAACACCGGCACCCGCATCCTCTGCGTGAGCGGCGATGTGCAGAAGCCCGGCTACTACGAAGTGGAAGTGGGCAAGGTGACGATGGGCGAAGTCATCGACGTGCTCTGCGGCGGGCTCAAGCCCGGCCGCAAACTGAAGGCCATCATTCCTGGCGGCAGCTCCTCCAAGGTCCTGCGTGCGGATGAAAAATTCAAGCTCAAGGACGGTCGCGAACTCGGCATCATGGACATCCCCATGGACTTCGACACCATGGCCCAGTGCGGCACCATGGCAGGCTCCGGCGGCGTCATCATCATGGACGACAGCCGCAGCATGACCTGGGTCATCAACAACCTGAACGCCTTCTACGCGCACGAATCCTGCGGCCAGTGCACCCCCTGCCGCGAAGGCAGCCTGTGGATGAAGAAGATCAGCGACCGCATCGTGGCCGGCGACGCCAGCCCCGATGACGTGGACACCCTGGAAACCGTGGCCAATCAGATCGAAGGCAAGACCATCTGCGCCTTCGGCGAAGCCGCCTCCTGGCCCACCCAAAGCTTCATCAAGAAATTCCGCGACGAACTCAAAGGCGACTGCAAACCCGATTTGACGGGCAAGATTGTGAATGAGGAGACGCTGGTGGCGGCTGCGGGTTTGGTGGTGTGAGCCCGCCAACGGATAAGCAGAAGCTGTGGAGTTTCAGACGGTGGATGGTCGTTTTGATCTTCACCGTTCTCGTCTGGTGGTTTGTCGCCTACACGATGGAAAAAAGATCCATCGCCTACGGACCATGGAACAACACCATGTTCATGATTGGAACCATGCGCGAACTGATCACTCCCGAGTACGTCGCATCCAAAACAGGCCCCTCAAGCCCGCGCGACGAGTCCGCCTTTCTCCGCACGGACTGGAAATTCGACGACGCCATGGTGAAAAAAATCGGCATGCCATCGAGCCTCGCCACGCCCAACAAAGACGGCTGGGGCTCGCTCTACTACATCGTCTGCGACTTCAACAACGACGGCCAAGTCCCCAATCCCGAACTCATGACTGTGCCGCCGAAGCCGGGCGCGACGCAGAAGGAACTCTCCACCCGCATCGCCATCTTCTCCGCCGGACCGGATGGAGACCCGGCGACGTGGGAGGATAATGTGCCTACTGGTTTTGCGAGGTAGGGGGCGTGAACGAGGAGCCGTTGGCGTTTATTCAGAACTCGACATTCATAACGTTCATCAGGTAGAACACATCCATGACCGACGAACGGCGCACCCACCGCATGGCCGGATGCGCGTGCCTTGGAAAAGGCCTGCTTGCCGCAGGCGTCCTTGCGCTGGCTGTCCTATGGCTTAACCAGGGCCTTTTCATGACAGATCAAGGCGGTATCCATTTACTGGTCAGGAGCGCCGTAAAGGACCTCAAGAATGCTCTCGATCAGTATAAAGCCGACTACAATCACTTTCCCCTGCCCGCATCCAGCGCACCCAATCTGGACTTATCCCTTCGTTCACGCGGCCCCATACTGCCAGCATTGCTGGGCGAAGAAACCGGCGGGCTCAATCCCAAGAAGGTCAAATTCCTCGACCTCCCGATGGCCCGGAATCGCAAATCAGGCCTATGGCAGGACGGTGCGGAATGGGTGCTCAGCGATCGCTGGGGCGAGCCCTATTACATCGTCCTCGACACCAACAAGGACGGCCAGATCGCCAATCCCGAAGTTGGATCGGAGCACCTGCCCGCAATGCTGCCGGTTGAAATCATCATCTACTCCTCCGGCCCGGATTGTGATCCCAAGACCTGGCAGGACAATGTGTGCTCGTGGCGGTCGCGATGAGAAGTCTCATTCCACCCGTCGGATCACCCGCACCGCATACACCTTCGCCGTCAGCTCAGACAGCTTCACCGGCTTCTCGTCGTCCCGCAGGGGATCGCGGGCGAGGTATTCCAGGCCGTCTTTGCCGACGATGACGCACCAGTGCTGGATGCCGCCGAGGAGGAAGTATTTTACCACGGGGTAGGCGCCGCTTTCCAGCGCCGCGTCCATCACCTTGTGGCTGGCGGCGGGATGGTAATCGGCGACGAGCTTCTGGTCGGTCACGCGGGGGATGGCGTTCCACACCACCCAGCCCTGCGGCTGGAAGCCGTCGGCTTTTTTCAGGCGCTCGTTGAGTTCCTTCGGCGTGAGCTCCACGCCGAGGTCTGAGCAGGCCATCGCCACGCTGGAGACCA
>JAPLUN010000082.1 GCA_026397715.1 Verrucomicrobiota bacterium | reverse complement strand
ATGAGCTTGCCGCTGACCGTTTCCCACACCCGCGCGGTGTGGTCAGAACTCGCGGTGACGATGCGCGTGCTTTCCGGGCTGAAATGCGCGCTCTGCACGCTGTCCTCGTGGCGCAGTGGCTCGCCGATAAGCTTGCCGCTGGCCACGTCCCACACGCGTGCGGTATTGTCCCCGCTCGCGGTGACGATACGCGTGCCGTCGGCGCTGAATTGCGCGCTCACCACGATGGCCTTGTGGCGCAGCGGCTCGCCTAGGGGGCTGCCACTGCTCGCGTCCCACACCTTTGCGGTGTTGTCCCAGCTCGCGGTGACGATGCGCGTGCCGTCCGGACTGAATTGCGCGCTGAACACGTTGGCCTCGTGGCGCAGCGGCTCGCCGAGGGGCTTGCCGCTGGCAGCGTCCCACACCCGCGCGGTCTTGTCATCGCTCGCGGTGACGATGCGCGTGCCGTCCGCGCTGAATTGCGCGCTCCTCGCATCGCTCTCGTGGCGCAGGATTTCGCGGGGCCAAGTCTGCTTTTCTGCCGCGTAAAGCGACAGCGTGGAGTAAAGCCGCGTAGCGGTAAGCATATTGCCAGCCTCCCATTTCAAGGAACGTGCCAGATGAGCCACGCCTTCGGACCACTTGCCATCCTTCTCGATCCGCTGCACCGCTACGGCGTAATCGGCCATACTGGCCTCGTGGAGGTTTTTGAGATTTGTCTGGTTCTGAGTCGTGATTTCCCTGTTCTTCGCGACGATTTCCGCGCTGGCCTTCTCCACAACTCGGCTTTGGTCTAGTATATCGGTGTTGGCTTTTTCCAAAGCCCGACTCTTTTCGAGTATCAATGTGTTTGCACTCTCGACATCACGCTTGGCTTCCAAGGCTGCACTTCGCTGCTGCCAGGCAATAGAGCCACCGGCTACCGCAGCGAGCGCCAGTGCTGCAAATGTCACGGTCAGAACTCTGTTCCTTGCGAGCTGCCTGCGTTCTTCGCGCCGGATATGGTCACCGAGGGCAGCGCGGTCGAGCGCTAGCAAGTACGACATAAGCGCTACGAAACCTGCCTCCCAGGCATCCTGCTCGGCGGTTTCAATGTCTGCCACCATGCTGGGAAGGTTGCGGTTTATGAGCGCTGCTCCCAGCACCCGCAGCGCAGGGCAGAGCGCCGCCTCTTCTCCAGCACTGGTGACGCTGCCGTTCAGGATCACGGGCGCGACGAGGCTCGCCTCGCCTCCATGTGCTTCGAGAAAGTGTGCGACTTCCATGTTTACCGGCTCGGAGGCCGCCGAGTTCGGAGAACAGAGAATAATGAGGTGACGAGATTCCTCCAGCGCGCGGCGAATGTTCTTCCAGTAGTGCTCGTCAGTGACCTCAAGGTTAGTCTTGTCCCGATAGATCGGCCTGACATAGCGTGGGTCGGGCGGTCGTTGTTCCTCAGGGACGAGCTTGATGGGGAAGCGGAACCATTCGAGGCGCTTCTGGAGCCATGCGGCGGTCTTGCTGTCCTTCCGGCTGTAGCTGATGAAGGCGAAGTATTTGTATGGCTTGGACATGAAGCACTCAGCGTGATTGGTTGATCAATTACTTAGCGATTTCAATCCACCAGCAACGAAGCCTCGGAAGCGCAGCTCCTCACAAAAACACTCCTCATCCCGCATGATCCCCTCGCGCGCCTTCGCGGGATCATCCGCATTCGGCTCGCCCGCGATGATGATGGCCAGGATGCGATCACTGCGCCCCAGTTCCTCGAACTCGCGCACCTCCTTGCGCACCCACGGACTCACGGCGCTGCGCGGACTGCACAGCACGATGAGGTGATCACTCACCTCCAGCGCGGCGCGGATGCCCGTGGCCAGATCCGCGTTGGCAGGCAGCTCATCCTCATCACGAAAAATGGGATAGAGCGAATCCCGGATCGGCTCTTTCCGCAAATTTGGCGTGCCAATGAGGTCCGGCGGGACGACGTAGCGCTCCAGCCCCCGGTGCAGCCACTCCGCCCAGCGCCGCCCTTCCTGCGTGTTATCCGCATGCCGGTACGAGATGAAGGCGCTGTAGCGGCGACGCCGCACGGCCGAGTCTTCCTCACTCATTATCGGACTCATGCCCGCCATCAAGCAGGCGGTGTGCTTAAATGCAAGCCCTTCATTCAAGGTTGGCCCACTTCCGCCCCATCTCCACATTGTCCGCATGCCGGTAGCTGATAAAGACAGCGTATTGTCTCGGGGCAGGGGTGGAAACAGTGTTCGTACACATCTCAGACATCCCCGCATCTCAAACTCCGCGCATCCTGCATAAGCGTGGCTTCAGGGACGTTTCTTTGATTTGGCCCTGCTCGCCTCGATCGCAGCCAGAAAACGCGGCTCCTGCTGCAAGGGCGCATAGGCAGGGAGTCTCGTCGTTTGTTCGAGCCGTGCCGGATCTCCAGCAGCGGCTGCCTCAATGCATTGCAGCGCGTGTTCCAGATCCGCTTTGCGCTCCTGGCGCTGGGCCTCGGATTCAGCAGGCTTGCTGGAGCGATGGCTGAAAAAACCCGCCAGCACAATCTGGCCATATTGCGCGATGCCCGAGCCCGCAGGAACCTCCGCCATGGCTGCGGTGAGCGGTTTGATCCAGGCCTCCGCCGTTGGAAACCCCGAACTGGCGCCGGCCTTCTTGATCAGCGCCGTGGCACTCGCACTGACCCGCAGTTGCGCGGCGGGTTGGGCCGGCGTCTCCGCCGCCCAGGCCTTCCACAGCGGGAGCGCGCCAACGTGATCATCCGTCCGGGTGGCGCACCGGGCGGATTGCAGGGCGGGAAAGCTCCGCCCCTGCTCACGCAGCGCTGACATGATTTCCCAGGCCCAGGTGTCACAACCTCTGAATTCATACCACTTCATCACAGGCAGCAGCAGCTCCAGATTGTCCGGTGCGGCGTTGTAGGCGGTCAGCGCCTTCCGTGCACCCGGTATCTGCTCGTCGTACTCCGCCGGCCGCGTGAAATCCCAGATCAGCACCTTTCCCTCCGAAGTGCCCGCAAACAAACTGGAGCCATCGCGGTTAAAGGTCAGGCGGTTCACCGGCCCATGGGCCAGCTCATAGTGCCTGAGCTCCGCACCACTGGCAAAGTCCCAGATCTTGATCCCGTCTGAGGAGGCCGACGCCAGCAGGCCATGCCGGGCCGAGATCGCAATCGCGGTGATGGTTCCCATGTGCCGTTGGAAATGCTGCACCGGTTGCTGCGGATCACTGGTTTTAAAAAGCAGCGTTTCCTTGCTATGCGTGGCCACGGCAAAATACTCGCCCGAGGCATCAAAGCACGCGGCGATGCCGCCAGCCGAAAGCGGCGTTTTTGCAAGCTGCTTCCCGGATGGAACATCCCACAGCAGGAGTTCAGCGCGGTCGCCATCCAGTGCGAAGAGCAGCTTCGTGCGGTCAGGTGAAATGGCTGCGGCATGGTTGAAAGGGTAGCGTTTGCCCACGGTGCGGATCACTTTGCCGGTGGCGAGGCTGAAAATGTCCGCCTCACCATCCACCTTCGCCGCGATCAATTCCTTCTCATCCGCCGAGACGGCGATGCTCCGGATGTAGGCCTGCCCGATGAGATTTGGCACATCAAAAGTCCGGGGACCTTCAGCAGAGCCAAGGCGAACAACAGACACCTTGCCCTGGGGGCTCCAGCCCACCATCGCCGTCATGCCCTGCGCATCCATCTGCACCGCGCTGGCCACGGAGCCTCCACCCTGCAGGTGCGCGAGCTCCAGGCCCGTGGCCACATCCCACACCTTGGCGCTGCCATCATTGCTCCCGGTCATGATCATGGATTCATCCGCTGACAGCTCCAGCGCATGAACCCCGAGCTCATGCGCAGGGATGACGCGCGGATCCGTCTCGACTCGCAGCGGCCACGTCTCGAGCGCCCCGCCCTCCGGGCCGCCAGCACCCGTGATGACCACGCTGCCACTCAGCGCCACCACCGACACCGAATTGATGTGCTTCTCCATGCGCTGCACCTTCTGCTTCGTCCGCAGATCCCAGGCACACACCGTGCCGTCTCCGCTGCCCGTGCACAGCGTTTCCTCGTCATCGGACAGGGCCATGCAAGTGATGACCACCTGATGTGCCGCGATTTCATCGATCTGTTTGTGCGTCGTCGCATCCCAGATTTTGAGCCGGCCATCCCAGCCGCCGCTGAAGGCAAACTGGCCGTCTTTGGTGAAAACGACCGCGCTGGTCGGTGTGTCGCTGGAGGCCAGCATTTTCCCGGATACCAGATCCCACCATTCAAAGGTGCCAATGCCTGGTATCGATGCACAGGCCACTGCGGTCTTGCCGTCCGGCGCAAACTTGAGCTCAGTGACGGGGTTCGGGGAAGGCCTGCCTTTTTCGTCCTGCAGCACATTTCCCACAAGGCGGTGCCGCACGGTGCCATCCGCCACATTCCAGCAGGCAATGTCGCCCCCCATCGTGCCGCTGAGAGCCCATTGGCCATCCGGGCTGATGGCGATCGCTTGCACAAAATCGAAATGCTTGTGAATGGCGAATGAGTGCCGCTTCGTCTGGCTCGCCATGTCCCACACATCCACCGTGCTGTCGCCACCTGCGAGGAGCACCTTGCCATCCTCGGAAAGCACCGCGCTCCAAAGCCTCCCGACTTCGAACGATCCCATGCGCGTCCCGAAACGAATGTCCCAGAAGCAGACGCGGCCCTCCCGCCCGGCGGAGATCACGTTCGTCGTGGGATTCTCCGGGTCCAGCTGCAGCATCAGGATGTCCTGCGCATGCGCCTTCCATGCCGCCAGCGGCGGCGGCCCGCGGTGGTAGGTTTCCATCAGCCCCAGCTTGGGCACCATCACGGGCAGGCCCAGTTGCAGTGAGATGTTCCAGCTTTCGATGTAGCGCTCGCGGGCGTCTGCCCACGCGCCCCCGGATTCATTGGCCCTGGCCTCTGCAGCTTTGGATTCCGCCAGACGGATTTCCGCCACCCGCCGCTGCTTCTCTGCACGGTCACGTTCAGCATTGGCCGCATGCCACTGCCAGAGTGCGATGATCCCGCCCAGCAAGGACAGCAGCGCCATCGAACCAAAGAAGGTGGCAAGCCGCCGGAATTTGCGCGCACGATAAGCCTTGTCCCGCTGCGTCAGCTCCCCCAGCGGCAGCCCCAGCGCACCTGCAATGATCTTGAGCTTCGCAAGTTCAAGCCGCTCGTTGTACTCCTGCACCGCATTGTTGATCTGCCGCGCCGTCATCTTGCCTTCCTTCACCAATTGCTCACGATAAGCCGCCGCCGTCGTCCATCCCTGCGCACAGCGACCCTCCGGCCGCACATCCGCAGCGATGGGTTCCGTCCGCGCCTTCCAGTCAATGCGCTTGGCATCATCTTGTGCCGCCACGCCAAACCGCAGCGGCTCCGGAAAGCACTCCGCCGCCGCCCCCAGCACCTCCACCTTCGCCGGATCATCACTCGCATTCGGCTCCCCGTCGATCATCAGCGCCAGGATGCGGTCTGACTTACCCAGCTCCTTAAAGTAACGAATCTCCTGCGCCACATACGGTGATTGCACCGCCCGTGGCGAGCACAGCACCACCAGCAGCCCGCTGTTTTCCAAAGCGCGCCGGATGTTCGTACTCAGATCCGCATCCGCCGGCAGTTCCACCTCATCCCGAAACACCGGATACAGCGCCGCCGGCACCTTGTCCCCACGCAGACTCGTCTTCCCGATCAAGTCCGGCGGCACCTCATAACTCTCCAGCGCCTCATGCAGCCAGTTCGACCACTTCCGCCCCATCTCCAGATTGTCCGCATGCCGTTACGAAATGAAGACCGCATACTCACGCGCTGCCTTGGAGGAGGAAGAATCTGGGCTGTTCATGCTCATTGCTGGTATCTTGTCCTATCACACCCGCATCCCAGGTTGCAATGCAGCAGTTGAATCAAAAAGGGCAGGTGACCTGCGCCGCTGATTCCACACTCTTTGAAAACTCCATTGAGCGCTCGCAGCACATGCCGCTGGAGCCCGGCCCTCCGCACCTCCACCCTCACCGCCCCGTCGGCATCCCGGTCTTGGGAGTCACTGGCGCAGGCGCCGTGCTCCGGGCCGCATTCAGCGCAGCCATCGCAGCCTTCAGCCCCTTCAGCCGGGCCGCCACTTCCGGGTGATCCTGCGGCATCTCCTTCAGCGCGCCCAGGCCCTCCTCATAAGTCTGCTGCGCGCCATCGAGATCGCCCATCTTGCTCTGCGTTTCACCTTTCGCCGTCAGCGTGTTCGCCAGCCGGGTGTGGGCGTCCACATCCTCCGGCGCGGCCTTCGCCAGCAGCCGGCACATCCGCAGCGAATTGTCGTAATCCCTCAGCGCCAGCTCCCATCCCTCCGCCTCGTAAAAGAGATCCGCGCGGCGTTTGAAGACCAGCCCCAGGTCCCGCCGCCAGTCATTGCGCGAAGGGTGCCGCTGGATCAGCCCCGCCAGAATTTTGACCGCCTCTGAAAACTCCTCCACCGCCCGCTCTCCCTCCCGCGTGTAAGTCAGCGCAAAGCCCAGGTCATCATGCGCCCTGGCCAGCAGCACTTCCGCAGCCGGGTTCAGCGTGTCGCGCTGAAAGTAGCGCTTCCGCCACATCAGCTGCGTCTCCGCCGCCTCCACCGCCGCAGGCCAGTCCTTCGCCGCCGCCTGCGCCATCAGCAGGCTCCCATAGCTGCCCGCCGCGATGTACCACCCGTTTGCGTTTTCAATGTCGAGTTTGATCAGCACCTCCGCAGCCTCCACCGCCGCCTTCGCCTGCTTGAGTGCGGCCGGGTGGTCATCAATGCGGAGGTAATGCAGCGCCAGTTCATCAAAAGCCTCCACCACCTTCTCCCAGTTGGCACGGTCCTTGGGCCTGGCCTCCGTGGCCTTCCGGGCCAGATCAGCCGCCGCATCCAGGTCACGCAGCGCCGCCGCATGATCCCCCAGCCGGAAGCGGGCTTTCCCTTGCACCACGCGCAGCGTGCTCTGCAGCCGGTTCAGCTGCGCCTCGCCCGCCTCATTTTTGGCATGCAGCCCTTCCAGCGCCTCGCAGCCCTGCTCGTATTGCTTCAGCGCTTCCTGAAGCTTGCCAGCGCTCTGCAGCGCCTCCCCCAGCATCCGGCAGTTGATCGCAAAACCCTCCACCGACTCCACGTCCCCCGCATTCGCGGCGATCATCTGGCTCCACGCAGCATGGGAGGCCTCCAGGCGCTGCACGGCCAGCGCCGCGTCCCCTTGATTGTGCGCGATCTGCCCGGAGTAATCCATCGCCATCGCCCGCGCGCGCAGCATCCCCGGCTCATGGGCCAGTTCCGGCGGTATTTGTTCATGGTATTCCACCACCCTGCGCGTCGCCTCCTCCAGCAGATCCAGCCTGCCCAGCGCCCGCAGCTTGGTGCGCAGGTCTCCGATGAAAAAAAGATTCAGCTCCTGCGAGCGGTCCCGCATCGTGTGCGCCAGCCCCAGATTGTGCAGCGCACGCGCCTCCGACTCCTGCGCCATGATCTTCTGCCGCACCGCCTCCTGCTGCTTCAGCCACGCCACCACCCCAGCGCCGATAGCCGCCAGCGCCAGCACGCCCACCGCCACCAGCCAGCGGCGCAGCACCGCCGCCTGCCGCTTGGTTTCACGCTGAATGTGGTCCCCCACCGCCCCGCGCTCCAGCCGCAGCAGGTAGGCGATCAGCGAGACAAAACCATCCTCCCACGCACCCTGCTCCTCCGTCGTCGCATCAGACACCATCGTCGGCAGGTTGCGATCCGTCAGTGTGCCGCCCAGCGCGCGCAGCGCCGGGCACAGCGCCGCATCCGCGTCCGCGCTCATCACATTCCCGCTCACGATCACCGGCACCAGCAGGCTCGCATCTCCGCCATGCGATTCTAAAAAGTGAGCCACCTCCATGTTCACCGGCTCAGACCCCGCCGCGTGCGGCGAGCACAGCACCACCAGATAGCGCGATTCCTCCAGCGCCCGCCGGATGTTCATCCAGTAATGCTCATCCGTCACCTCCAGGTTCGTCTTGTCCCGGTAGATCGGCCGCACATACCGCTCATGCGGCGGCCTCCGCTCCACCGCCACCAGCTTCACCGGAAACCGAAACCACTCCAGCCTCCTCTGCAGCCACGCCGCCACCCGGCTGTCCTTCCGGCTGTAGCTGATGAAGGCGAAGTATTTGTAGGGCAGGGACATGAACAACGAGTGAATGAAAATAGATCAATCGAGGCAGCATCTCCACTCCGCCCAGTGCCGCACGTCCTGCGTGTTGTCCGCATGGCGGTACGAAATGAAGGCGCAGCAGCGATGCCTCACGGCCAAATCCACCTCACTCAATATGGGACTCATCTCCCCATCAAGCAGGCGCTTTGCTTAAATGCAAGACCTTCATTAAAGGCTGATCACTTCTCCGCCGCACCACTCTCCCGCAGCACCGCCAGCCACTCCTTCGCCGCCACTTCCTCTAGGCGTTTCATCAAAGCCGCACGCGGTCCGCTCATCTCCGCGCTCTCGTCCTTCGCCAGCGTCTGCATCAGACTCATCATCCCCAGCGAGATCGTCGGCATCCCCATCATCTCATTCGTCAGTTCGGGGTTCATCTGTAGGGAGCATATGCGTCTCCCGTGTGGTTGTTCGCATCTCCGCGGACCACTCATCAATCCAGCGAAGCTGCAAGCTAATGATGAGTAGGATAATCGTGAATCTGCGGATGCTTCGTAGCATCGATCCCAGATTCCCTGTCGCCTCATCTTTCTTGCCATCCCGCAGACACTCTGACATTAAATGAGGCAAGCAAATATGACTCCAGCGCCCGCACGCAAACATCTACTTTTCATTGTGGTTTTGGTCACGCTTCTCGGCGGTGGGTTGCTGTTCTGGCGGTCAGGCCGTGAGCATCGCGTGCCTGAAATTCCTTCGCAGTTCGCTCGTGATTTACCCGCTTCCTGCACACAAGCGCTGCTCGTTCTCGCGGAGTCAGATCGTGCCACCACTGGCAATCTCTGGATGCTGGAGCGTGTCTCTGCCGCTGAGGATTGGAAGGCTGCGGGAGGTCCCATCCCCGTCAGTCTCGGGCGCAGCGGCCTGGCTTGGGGAGTTGGCGAGCATCGTGCGCAGGCTCCGTCCGGATTCCGCATGAAAAAGGAGGGCGATGGATGCAGCCCCGCTGGTATCTTCCGCATCCCGTATGCCTTTGGCTACGCAAGCACCGCACCAGATCTCAATGTCAAGTATGCGCCCGTCACCCCCACGCTCATCGGCGTGGACGATGGCAAATCAAAGTATTACAACCAGGTCATCGAGACAGCCGGCGTCAGCGTCGATTGGGACAGCCACGAAACCATGCTTCGTGAGGACGGATTGTATCGCTGGGGAGCCTTCGTCGCGCACAATTCCACCAATACCCCCGGTGGTGGTTCCTGCATCTTCCTCCACATCTGGCGCGGCCCGGGAAAACCTACATCGGGCTGCACGGCCATGTCTGAGGACGATCTGGTCCGCATCTTGAAGTGGATGGATCCCTCCAAGCAACCACGATTGGTGCAAAGCCTAACTAAGTAGTGAACAGTGGGCAGATGGCTGCTACTTCATCCCGGTGCCCTCCCGCAATACTGCCGGCCACTACTTCG
>JAPLUN010000290.1 GCA_026397715.1 Verrucomicrobiota bacterium | reverse complement strand
ACGGTGATTACAAAAGTGACTGGGCTGCCGAGGGCGGGCAGGGAGCTGGCATGGACTACTCTTCCTGGCGTTCCTCTCATGGCGCTTCCTCCTCCCGCAGTTCCTCCAAGAAAAAATCCTCCTCCAAATCCGGCGGCAAGAGTTCCGGGAGCAAGAGCTCCCACAAAGGCGGTTCCTACACCATCAAGAGCGGTGACAACTTGGGGGCCATCGCTCGCAGGAATGGCACTACGGTGGCAAAACTCAAGGCTGCAAACGGGCTGTCTTCCGACAAGATCCGTGCGGGCAGAACGCTTAAAATTCCCTAGCGGTCGTGCATTCTCACCCCTCACGCATCGCTGCTTTCTGTCTGGCGTTGTTCGTGGGAGGTGCGGCGGCTGTTGTGGCAGAGGAGCGGCTGCGTTTTTCCACGGTGGTGATTGATGCGGGCCATGGCGGCAAGGACGGCGGCTCCGTCTGGAATGGGTTGGTCGAAAAAAAGCTCTGCCTAGATGTCGCGAAGCGTGTCGAAATGGCGCTGAAATCAAACGGCCTGAAAACCGTCATGACGCGGCGCACGGACACCTTTGTGGAACTCGAGCGGCGGGCGCGGATCGCCAATCGCGTCCCCTCGTCAGTCTTTGTCAGCATTCATTTCAATGGCAGCCGCAAAACCATCATCTCGGGTGGGGAGGTCTATCACCGCAGTCCGCGCGGCAAATGGCTCGCCACAGCCATCAGTCGTTCGATCAAAAGCCGGGTCGCTGGCGGCACTCGCGGCATTTTTTACAGCAACTACAAAGTGCTCCGAGAGACCGAGATGCCAGCGGTGCTCGTCGAATGCGGCTATCTCAGCAACAAGCGTGAGGCCTTGCGCTGCGCAGATCCTGCTCACCGCCAGAAACTTGCAGATGCGATTGTCGGCGGACTTCTGGCCGCCCGACGAAAAGAGTGAAGCCCGGCTTTCAATTCTTTTGAAAGTTCACTTTAGCGAGGCATCTGCACGGCATTTGACGAACCCCCTGCCGTGGTGGATGGAATGAGGTAGATTCCATGTCAGCCCCAGCCCTTAGCGCCAGCAACCCTGTTTTTCCGTTTCACCTCGTGCGGGCAGACTTGGAACGCGTGGAAACGGCCATCCTCGAACAAGCACGTGCGTTTGATCCCGGTGTCGAAGGTTACGTGAACTATGTCTGCAAAACTTCGGGGAAGCGCATCCGACCTGCTTTGGCCGTGCTCGCTGGCGGCGCCACAGGTGGTACCCATGAAGGGCACACGCGCCTCTCCGTCATTCTCGAACTCGTCCACATCGCCTCCTTGGTTCATGATGACATCATGGACGGTGCGGACATTCGCCGCGCCCAGCCCACTGCCGTCGCCAAATGGGGCAGCAGTCTTAGTGTCCTGCTGGGTGACAGCCTCTTCGCCTACGCGCTTGAGCTCGCCACGGAGTTTGAAGACACCCACGTTTGCCGAACCATCGCCCGTGCCTCGCGTGATGTCTGCACCGGCGAAATCCTGCAGACCCAGCGCCGTTTTGATTTCAATCTCTCCGTCACCGATTATCTCAAGATGATCGAGATGAAGACCGCCGCGCTTTTCGCCGCTGCCAGTGAGTTGGGCGCCCGTCTCAACCAGCAGCCTGACTCTGTTCAGTCTGCGCTGCGTGACTATGGCCTCAAGCTCGGCACCGCCTACCAGATCTACGACGACTGCCTCGACATTGTCGGTGACGAAAAAACGGTAGGTAAAACGCTCCGTACCGACCTTGCTCGCGGCAAACTCACGCTGCCCATCCTGTATCTCCTCGAAAGCGCCACCGATGCGCAGAAGCAGAAGCTCAATCGCATGCTGCTCAAAGGCGAGCCCATGGACACCACCATTCTCGCAGGCATCGCAGACTACGAAGGGGCCGTTGACCGTGCCGTCAAATTCGCGCAAAACATGCTGGTAGAAGCCCGCGCCGATTTGATCTGCCTCAATGCCTCGACGCACAAACAGGCGCTCGAAGACATCGTCGGTTATCTGCACAGCCTGCTGGATCAGTGCCGGGCGCTTCATTGAAATGTCTTTTTTAAGTCGTGTGAAGTGAAGCCGATTCATGAGTCGAATCCACGACATCCCTGAAAACGACCGTCCGCGTGAGCGTTTGCTCCGTCTAGGCCCTCAAGCGCTCTCAGATGCGGAACTCCTGGCTCTCTTCATCAACACCGGCACCAAGGGTGAAAACGCACTTCAGATCGGCCAGCGCATCCTGCGAGACTACAAATCCTTGCGTGACCTCTCCCGCCTGGAGCCTGCCATTTTGAGAAAGATCAAAGCCCTGGGGCCTGCGAAAACCGCCCTGCTCGCCGCTGCTTTTGAGCTTGGCCGCCGCTCTGCACAGGAGCCATCGCATACGGAGGTCATCCTTGATCGTCCGCAGCGCATTTACGATTACATCGGCCCCGAAATGCAGGCCCTCGGTCACGAGTCAGTCCGCATCATTTTGCTCAACACCAAGCTCGCCGTCATGCGCAGTGAGGAGGCTTTCAAAGGCAGCTTGAACGAATGCGTCGCTCATCCGCGTGATCTGCTGCGGAAGGTGCTTATCCATAATGCCTACGCCTTCATTCTCGTTCACAATCACCCTTCCGGAGATCCCACCCCGAGCGAGGCCGACCGCCGCATCACCCGCCGTCTCCGTGAAGCCTCCGAAGCCACCGGGCTTTTTCTCCAGGACCACCTTATCATAGGCACTCCTGCTGAATCACGCCCGCTGCCTTACTTTAGCTTCAAGGAGCATGGGATGCTGTAGCGCAGCTGATTGAAGTCACCACTTGTTCGCCTGGATCACGTCCTTCTCACCCTTGAGGTAGTTCACGAGATTCAGCGTGGCTCGCATGGCCTGGCGTGGAACGCTTTCATAGGTGCGTGAGCCGATGTGGGGCGTGATGAGGGCCTTGGGGTGCTTGAGCAGCGGGTGGTCGGCAGGCGGGGGCTCGATGTCGAGCACATCGGTGCCATAGCCCCCGACTTTGCCAGCATCCAGCGCAGCGATCATGTCGTCCATGTGGACGAGTTCGGCACGTGAGGTGTTCACGACGAGCAGTTCGGGCTTCGCCAGCTTCAAGCGTTCGGCGTTGATGAGGTTGCGGGTGCTTTCGCTCAGGTTCGCGTGCAGGCTCAGCACGTCGATGTGGGGGAGCATCGTTTCGATTTCCTCATGCTGGGTGATGCCGTGAACGTCTGCGAAAGCCTTGGGCCAGTACTGCGGCAGATCCATGGCATGAATGTTCATGCCGAAGGCGGTGGCACGTTTCGCCACCTCCTGACCGATGCGGCCCAGACCGACGATACCGATGGTCTTGTTCCAGATTTCATGGCCGGTGACACGCTTCCACTGGCCGTTGCGGACGGAGTTGGCGGAATCGACGAGGTTGCGCACCATGGCGAGCAGCAGGCAGAAGGTATGCTCGGCCACGGTGGTGTGATTCACGCCGGGGGTGAAGAGAACCGGCAGCTTTTTCTCCGTGCAGGCTGCCACATTGATTTTGTCCAAACCAATGCCGTATTTTGAGATCACCCGCAGGCGAGGCAGGGATTTGTCCAAAACGGCGCGGGTGATTTCATCATCGCCGCAGAGGAATGCGTCAAATTCGCCCGCGAGCTCCAGCATGCGGCTCTCCGGCAGGGGGCCGCGTTCACGGTGTACTTCGTAGCCTTGCGCTGCGAGCAATTCGTGGTGGTCGCCGGGGGTGTCCTGATAGCTGGTGGTGGTGAGAAGGATGCGCATGGCTGGAATTCAGATTGCAGATGACTGTTTGCGGAATGAGAGGGTGATCATGGGACAAGACGAAATCGAGCGCAACTTGGGCGTGCAGCCTCTGGACGGGATCATGACCGAACATGAACTGGGAAATCACGCCCTGGTGGCCGCCAGCACCGAGCCAATGACCCACAAAGCCGTGCAGCGCGCCCGCAAAGGCCGCCGCCTGACCAAGCACATGAAACAGCGCATGGCGGACGCACTGAACCTCCTCCTCAAGCAGAAGGGCGTGGAAATTGAGCGCCCTTGGGTGGTGAAGGATTTGTTCACCTATTGAAGTGGCAAAACGGATAGTCATAGGTGCATCGCCCGGCTTGCCGGGGTGATTTCACCACGCTAGCATCCGCCCACCATGTCCGAAGCTATCGCCAACCGCCGTTTCGTCACCGCTGCCGAAAAAATCGACTACCTCTCCCCATGGACGCTGGAGGAGTGGATCTGCCGCAGCGACATCGTGAACAACGAGCACCTCATGATGGTGCGGGCCAACATGGAGCCGGGGCGCAGCCATCCCTTCCACTCGCACCCAACCCGGGAGGAGATGATCTACATCATTTCGGGCAAGGCCGAGCAATGGGTAGGCCAGCAAAAGAAAATCCTCGGCCCCGGTGACACGGCCTTCATTCCCATGGGAGAAATCCATGGCACCTGGAATGTTGGTGACGAAATGCTCGTCTTTCTGGCCATTCTTTCTCCAGCCAAGGCGGATGAGCCCGGTTTGGTGGATCATAGTGAAGAAGAGCCCTGGAAGTCCCTGCGGGCCGCCTAGGGCTCAGCGCAGAGAGGGGTGCGAAGTGCGTTCCACGGCTTGACTCTCCCCTCTGGCTCGCTTGAGATTGCCTGTCCGCGCCATGGAATTGATCTCGATCGTCGAAGCTCTTCTTTTTGCCACCCAGGAGCCCCTGGGTGTGCCGCAGATGTGTGCCGCCGTCAATGAGACGGCCAAGGACATTTGTGATGCCGCCAGTGAGCCGCTTGCCGAAGGCAGTCCGATCCATATCCCGGAGTGGGTTGCCCCATTGGCGGCTACGACTGAGGAGCAGGTGCGTGCGAGTTTGGATGAACTGATCGCCCGCTATGCCGCGGAAAAGCATGCCTTCACCCTCGTCGAGCGTGCGAACGGCTGGCGAATCGCCGCCCGTGGCGAGTATGCCGAGTGGTGCCGCGCGCTTTATCCCGGTAAAAAAGTGCAGCGCTTGAGCCAGCCTGCGCTGGAGACACTCGCCATCGTGGCCTATCGCCAGCCAATTACGAAAGCCGGCATCGAAGCGGTGCGCGGTGTTTCAGTGGATGCGATGGTGCAACAGCTCATTGACCGCGGGTTGATGAAAATCGAAGGCCGGGCCGATCTGCCAGGCCGTCCGCTGCTTTATGGTACCACGGAGGCTTTCCTTGACCATTTCGGCGTGCGCAGTCTCGATGACATGCCCAACGCCTCCGAGCTTCGCCGGGTGAAACTGCCGACCGCCGAAGAAGGTGCGGCTGCTGCCGAGCACCCCCAGGAGCACCAGCTATCCTTGGCTCCCGTCACGCCTGCGGTGGACGAGTCCTAACCCTTTTATCTCCTGCGGCCCATGTCCCTCGAAGAAGTCCGCAACAAGATCGATAGCATCGATCAGCAGCTGCTGCGTTTGCTCAATGAGCGCGCCGAACTGGTGCACGCCGTTGGCGAAATCAAACGCAAGGACGACCTGGACATCTATGTGCCGGGCCGCGAAGACAAACTGCTGCGCAAACTGGCGGAGATCAACCGTGCGCAAAACGGCCGTCTGACTGAGCGGGCGATCCGTGCAATCTACCGCGAGATCATGAGCGCTGCGCTCGCTTTGGAGGACAGCCTCAAAA
>JAPLUN010000217.1 GCA_026397715.1 Verrucomicrobiota bacterium | reverse complement strand
TGGTGCTCGTCGTCTCTGAGAACGGTCTCGGCAAGCGCACTGCTTTCGATGAGTACCGTCTCCTCACCAATCGTGGTGGCAAAGGTGTGACCACGATGAACGTCACGGAGAAAACCGGCAAGGTCGTCGCCGCCAAGGCGGTGCATGACAAAGATGAGCTCATGCTCATGACGACCAAGGGCCAGAGCGTGCGCATCCGCGTTTGTGACATCCGCGAAACCGGTCGCAATGCCCAGGGCGTCAAACTCATGGGGCTCAAAGAAGGCGAAACCATCCAGGACGTGGCCACCGTGGTTGCGGAAGAGGCTGAGGTCGTGGTGGAAGCTGCTCCTGCGGAACCCACTCCGGAAACGCCAGCGGAAGACACGCCAGCGGCAGAATAAGCCGGGCATGCAAATCCAAAGAGGCGCAGGCAACTGCGCCTCTTTTTTGTGATCAGGTCTGACTGCGGAAATAGACGTAGAAAGAGGGCAAGGGGATCGTTTGGATGCAGAATGATTCGCCTGTCTGTTTTACTCCTGCTGTTTGTCTGCGTCACGCTTCACGCTGCCTCGGCGAAGCCCAATTTTGTCATCATCCTCGCGGATGATCTCGGCTACTCGGATCTCGGCTGCTACGGCAGTGAAATCGCGACACCGAATCTCGACAAGCTGGCCGCGGGTGGGCTGCGGTTCACGCAATTTTACAACACCGCACGGTGCTGGCCCACACGTAGTGTGCTCATGACAGGGCACTATGCTCAACAGATTGGCATGGACCCTCAGTATGACAAATTCCCGGCCTGGGTGCGCACACTGCCCCAGCGCCTCGCACCATTGGGGTATCGCAGCTATCACTCCGGCAAGTGGCATGTGGGAAACACTCCGCGTGTCGTGGCGGATGCGGGCTTTGACCACTCTTACCATGTGGCGAAGCAGGACAATCATTTCCATCCGCAAAGGCATGAACTGGATGACAAGCCGCTGCCAGAGCCGGAAGGGCAGTGGTATTCGAGCATCGCGATTGCGGATCATGCGATCGATTTCCTCAAGGAGCACGCACAGCAGCATGCGGGCACGCCGTTCTTCAGCTACGTGGCCTTCACGGCGCCGCACTTTCCGATTCAGGCTCTGCCGGAGGACATTGCGAAATACAAAGACACCTACACACAAGGCTGGCCGAAGACACGGGCGGCGCGCTTTGAACGGCAGAAACAGTTGGGGCTCGTCGCGACAACCTTGTCCGATCCTGAGCCGCAGATCACCGCGCCAAGCGGCAAGGAAAGCGATCTGGAAATCCTCGGCCCCGGTGAAACGCGGCATGCAGTGCCTTGGGACAGTCTGACCTCTGAGCAAAAGCAGTTTCAAGCCACGAAGGAGGCGATCCATGCGGCGATGATTGATCGCCTGGATCAGGAAGTGGGAAGAGTGCTCGCTCAGTTGAAGGCGATGAATGCCTATGAAGACACGCTCATCCTGTTTCTGTCTGACAACGGCGCGAGCGCGGAGATCATGGTGCGCGGACTCGGACATGACAAAGCCGCGCCGATGGGTGCGGCGGCCTCCTATCTATGCCTCGGGCCCGGAGGATCAACCGTGTCGAACACACCCTTCCGTCGTCACAAGATCTGGGTGCATGAAGGCGGCATCAGCACGCCGTTCATCGCCCACTGGCCGCAGGGAATCAGCGCGAAGGGTGAACTGCGGCATACACCGGGGCATGTCATTGATGTGGTGCCGACGCTGCTCGCACTGGCTGGGGAAGAGACGCCGGTGATGCCGGAGAATGCGCCGCCGCTTCCGGGATGCAGTCTGGTGCCCGCACTTGCGAAGGATGAGACGATCAGCCGGGACTTTTTATTTTGGCACCACTCTGGCAATCGCGCGCTGCGTGAAGGCAGTTGGAAGATCGTCAGCGCAGCTGACAACGGCGATGAGTGGGAGCTTTACGACCTGACCACGGATCGATCGGAGTCGAACAACCTCGATTCAAAGGAACCGGAGCGCGTGAAGGCGATGGCGGAACGCTGGGAGAAACTGGAGAAGGAATACGTCGCACAAGCGGGACCCAAGCAAGCTGGAAAGGCGAAGAGGGGCAAGGGCGGGAAGGAATAAAAAACTGGAAGCGTACTATCATTTGAAGGGGACATTTTGCTCCACCTTGCCGGTGCGCGGATCAGGCTCCAGATGATGAACCAGCACCGCCTTGCAACTGACTTTGGAGCAGCCGCCTTCATTCAGGCTCTGGCGGATGGCGGCCTCCAGGCCTGGCAAAACATCGGCCGGATCTGTTCCAGGCTGAAGAACAAAGCGTCCTTCCATGGCGCATGGGCCTGTCTGACAAAACTGGTAGAAGGAGACCAAGGGCTGGTTCTCCATGACGATGAGCAGCTTGACGCCGACAAAAACGAGCTTTTCAGGCGCATGAAAAATGTAGGTCATGTCGCTGCGCCCGCTCACTTCGTGAATGAGTTTGAACGGCCAGCCCGCCGGTGCGGGGCCGAAACGAACCCTGTCTTCAATGCGGTAGCGCAGCAACGGCAGCGCCGTGTTCAGCAGCGGAGTGACGAGGGCATGGTCTGAGAGCGTTTCAGGCGGGGATTCCTGTTCATTGTGATCCACGGCTTCAAAGACCGCCAGATCTTCAAAAACAGTCATATGATCCATGCCTGGGAACTGGCGGGCGATGCCCAGCGTCTCTCCGCAGCCGTAGCCGTTCAAAGGGTCGATGCCGAAAGCCTGCCTGCACAGCAAACGAATGCCGGGCGTCAGGTTGTCCCCGCCAGTGACGATGGCCCCGCCCTCTGCAGGCAGGTCCAGCCGTAGCGTACCATCGAGCCTGGCCTGTGCCAGACGTCCTATCAGTGATGCATAGCCGACGAGAACAGTAGGCTTGATCTCATGAAGTTGATCAATGATTTGATTCCAAGGGGCTGTGATGCTGACCGGACGGTAGTCGCACAGGAGTGAGCCAATCCATGGGCGGGTTTGCAGCAGGCTCGCTGATACGGTGGGTGCCGAAGTGCAGATGAATGCGGCGACAACCGGACGTTTTTTAAAAAATGACGGCAGGGGTGTCGTTGACTTGCTGGCGGTGGGGAATTGGCGAATGGCATGGACCGCATTGTTCCAGTCCACCGAAGTGATTTCATGAGGAATGGCAAGGGAGGCACCGGTAGTGCCAGAGGTCATGCTCACCATCCAGCGGCCATGCAGCAGCCTGCCCCAGTTCTTCGGTTCACGCAGATACTCATGCAGCGCCTTCCAGTGCAATCGAGGATCTGCAACGATCTCATCCCAGTGCTCCAGCAGGGTGGTCTTGGTGAGGACGGGGATGTCCGAAAGGGCGCAACGGTCGAGATCAAGGCCCGCCAGATGACGGCGGTAAAACGGACTGGTGGCAAAAGCTCGGTGTGCCAGAGCGCGCCAGCTTCGCTCCTGCTGCGCCAGCATTTCGGTGCGGCTCATGTTTTGAACACGAAGGATGGCCTTTGAGGCACGGTAGAGATTCAAGGCCCTGAACATGGTTGTGATGTGCAGCGTCCACGGCTGACCGCAAGAACGAAGCTGCTGTTCTTCCAAGTCTGTGCAGGTGCGCCGGTGGTGCTCCCCCAGAGAAACTTTGCGCGCGGGACAGGGAAATCCTGCGACCAGCGCGTTTCCGCCCAAAACCGAAGGCTTCTACTTTATGCCGCCGATCTTGCAGCCCTGTGCCGGTTCTTGCGGAGCTGGCACAGGCTTGCTGCCAAGGACGGCATCCAGTGCATCACGCAGGTCCTTGGTGGTGGGGGCGCGCTGACGCTTGGTGGGGCCGAGGTAGAGGTCGTTGATGCGGCCTTTGTAAAGCGTCTCGGTCTTGGGAGAGAGGACGACCACCTCAGGCGTGATGCGTGCCTGCACCTGCTTTGCGAGCGCTTGCTCTTTGTCGAGCAGCACGGTGGCCTTGACCTCGGAGAGGATGGCATGCTCCATGGCCACTTCATTCGTGATCTCCGGATCGGAATGCACGAGGTAAACGACGACACGGTCGCTGTAATCGGCGGTGATCTGGTTGATCTCTTTCATGAACGACTTGGTGGTCGAGCAGAATGGGGAGACGAAGAAGAGCACGACGGCCTTCTTGTCACCCGCAGCAGCAGGATCGTAGGTCTTGCCGTCGGTCGCAGGCAATTCGAGTGCGGAGGCGATGCCGGTGAAAAGCAGCAGAGCTAGAATGAATTTCAGGGACCTTGAGAAAAACATTCCAGGCAGTCGTTGTGAGATTCGCATAAATTCAGGGGCGTGGATAAAAATCGCTGATTATTCTGGCGAGGAACTCACTGCCTGGCTTCTCGGCAAGCTCTTCGCCAACCTCATCAAGGTATGATCCAAAAATAATTTCTAAACTTTGAACGTCAGTGTGACGGCCACGATGTTCCAAAACGCCATGGAGCAACAGCTGGGATTCGCGAATTATGTCGAGAAACCGTGCAATATACCATGGAGGAAGAGAGGCAAACAGGTACTCGAAGACCAGGCGGTCGCAGAGAGGTTCACCTGCAACATCATCATCAAAGTAATAGTTTACCTCGGTATCACCATGGAAAAAAGTGATAGTGGCGATGTTGGAGCTCTGCCATTGCTCCGGGGTGTCTGAACGTGGCAAGAAGCAGAAATCATCACAACACTCGAAACCGAGAGCACCCAAAGTTTGAGCAATGGACTTTGGGTGCAATGGCGATGAAAGAAGGAGTGTTACGCTCTCGCTTTCATGCAGTTTGGACAAATTGATTCCGTTGCTCACTAGACAAAATCAATGTGTTCGCAATCTTGTTATTGCAGTTGAGCCACCGCTGCATCCAGCGAGGCCGCATCCTTGATGCTGATGACCTTCACGGATTTGTCGATCTTGCCCATGAGTCCGGAGAGTGTGGCGTCAGGGCCGAGTTCGATGAAGGTGGTGTGACCTGCGGCGATGAGGTGCTGCATGCTCTCCACCCAGCGGACGCTGCCGGTGACCTGGCTGGTGAGCGTGGAGCGAATCTCCTCAGGGGTGGAAACGGGACGTGCTTCGAAGTTGCAAACCACCGGAACCTTCGGGCTTTGAATGGACGCCGCAGCGAGAGCCACGGCGAGTTTGTCCTGCGCGGACTTCATCAGGCGGCTGTGGTAAGCACCGGCGACGGGCAGGGGGATGGCGCGCTTGATGCCTTTGTCCTTGGATTTGGCGGCTGCGTCGGTAATGCCTTCGGCGCTGCCGCTGAGCACGATCTGGCCGGGAGCATTGAGATTGGCGACATCCACATCGCACTCCTTGGCGAGTTCGCGGATGGCGGACTCCTCACCACCCAGCAGGGCTAGCATGGCCCCCTTGGTGTTTTCGCAGGCTTCTTCCATGAAGCTGCCGCGTTGGAAGACGAGATTGAGGCCGGTGGCGAAGTCGAAGGTGCCGGCAGCGGCATGCGCGGTGAATTCGCCGAGGGAAAGACCGGCTGTGGCGGTGATGTTGAGCGCAGGCACGAAGCTCAGCACGTCAGGGCCGGCCTGCAGCATGAGCAGGTTCTCGGCTGCGGCGTGATCGAGGATGTCGCCGGCCCGTCCTGCGTATGCCGGGGCGAGCACTGCGCCCAGCATCAGGCCACGACCGCGCACTACGGCGAACAGGCCCAGCTCGCGGTCGATCGCGACGAGACCGTCGCGCAGCGCGCGGCTCTGTCGTTCGACGTTCGCGACGATCTC
>JAPLUN010000049.1 GCA_026397715.1 Verrucomicrobiota bacterium | reverse complement strand
CCTGCGGCACCCCCATCGTGGCCGTTTACCAGATCGTCGGCTATGATGGCTACGGCCGCCCCATCGGTCAATGGGTGACTCAGGGCGCGCAGGGAGGCTACGGCTACACTGGTGCCCAAGGTGGCTACGGCTACAGTGGTGTTCAGCGCCCCATCATTGTTCAGCCCAGCATCAGCCTTGGTTTTGGTGGCTACAACCCCGGCTGCAATACCGGCTATGGCTACCACCACGGTTTCAGCCATCATCATGGTTTCCGCAGGTAGTAGCGTGGAAACCTGATTGATTGCTGCATCATGCGGCCCCGCCAGTGCACGGCGGGGCCGTTTTTTTGATGCCTCGTTGCACGAATGAGGTGCTTCGTGTCATGTTTGGGCATGCGCTGGCTTTATCGTGCTCTCATTCTCATCGCCTTCATCGGGGGCGTTGCGTGGTTTCATCACTTCCGCACACACCGGCCCACGCGTGTCGAGGTGGCCAATCGAGCAGGCATTCTCCTCGCAGGCAACGGCAGCGAGCCTGCGACGCTTGATCCCCATCTCGCGAGCGGTCAGCCGGAGCATATGATTTTTCATTCGCTCTTTGAAGGCCTCATCGCCCCAGCGCCTGGCAATCCTGATGGGGACGCCCCTGGAGCTGCCGCTTCATGGAGCGCTGAAAACTTCACTGTCTGGACTTTCAAGCTCCAGCCACAAGGCAAGTGGAGCGATGGGACTCCGCTGACCGCCGCTGATTTCCTCTACTCCTACCAGCGCATCCTGACTGCGAAGCTGGGCGCGGATTACGCGAACATGCTCTACCCCATGCTGAACGCCGAGGAATTCCACAAGGGCAAGATCACGGATTTCTCCAAGGTAGGGGTGAAAGCGCTCGATCCACTGACGCTGGAGATCACGCTCAAAGGACCCGCGCCTTATCTGCCAAGCATGATCAAGCACTACTCATGGTTCCCCCTGCCGAAGCATGCCATCGAAAAATTTGGCACCATGACCGACCGCAACACACGCTGGACACGGCCTGCGAACATGGTCTGCAACGGTCCTTTCAAGCTCAAAAGCTGGCAGGTGAACCAGGCCCTCGAAGTCGAACGGAACCCGCAATACTGGGACGCCGCCACAGTCAAACTCAACGGCATCGTGTTCCTGCCCATCTCCAGTGATACCACCGAGGAACTCGCTTTCAACGACGGCCAGCTCCACGTGACACTGACGATGCCGCTGTCCAAGATCCCCGCCTATCGTGAGAGCAAGTCACCGTACTATCACAACGATCCGCTGCTGAGCGTTTACATGTACCGCTGCAACACCACGAAGAAGCCCTTCGACAATCCGCTAGTGCGGCGCGCGCTCGCCATGGCCATCGACCGTGAGAGCATCACGCGGAACATTCTCCGTGCGGGACAGCAGCCAGCCACAGGCCTGACTCCTCCAGGGTGCAACCCAGACTACCATGTGCCCAACATCATGCGCTTCGATGCCGCTGAAGCACGACGACTGCTTGCAGAGGCCGGTTTTCCAGATGGCAAAGGCTTCCCCCCATTCGACATTCTGATCAACACGAGCGAGTCGCATCGCGCGCTGGCCGAAGCAGTGCAGGCCATGTGGAAGGAGCACCTCCATATTCCTGCGGGCGTGTTGAACCAGGACTGGGGGGTGTACATCGAATCTCAGCGCAAGCTCGACTATCAAATCGCCCGCTTTGGCTGGGTGGGAGACTATCTCGACCCTTCGACCTTCCTCGCCATCTGGCAGACAGGCGACGGCAACAACAACACCGGCTGGGGCAACAAACGCTACGATGAACTCATCCATCAAAGCTTTCAGGAAGGTGATGTCGCCAAGCGTCTGCAAATCCTCAGCGAGGCCGAAACCCTCATGCTCAATGAGGCTCCGATGCTGCCGATCTATTGGTATACGCTTTCGTATCTGATGCGCCCCGAGGTCAAAGGACTGCGGCCATCTTTGCTCCAACACCGCTGCTACAAGGCGGTGGAATTGAAGCCGTGAACTGAAAAACAAAAAGGCGCGGGAGATGCTCCCGCGCCTTGTGCTTGCTTTAAAATAGAGGCAGCCGTCAGCCTGACTTACGCCAGATCGTCGTCAGCGTGCCGCGAAAGGTGATCTTTACCGCCTGCGTAGTCACAAGTTCACGAAAGTGTGGCGAAGCCTCACGCTCCACGATTTCCCATTGTTCAATGGCATCGCCATTCAGTGTTGCATGCACCGGAATGGATTCCGCATGATGACAGACGAAGCCGTTCTTGCGTTCATGCTCGACGCGCCAGCCGGGTGCCAGCTGCCACGTCACCACATGCGAGGCTGCAAGGCCGACATCATCGCAGATTTCCACATAATCCTGACTGACATGGACAGCACGCTTTGTGCGATGACCATCACTGGCAATGCTCATCACGCAAATGTCGCCGCTGATTTCGAGTCCTGGCTTCTCGTGATGTTTGGCCCATAAGAACGGCCCCATGCGCCGGGGAGAGGAGCGGCCAGCGACCGGCACGGGTCCATTGTGGGCGTCCCATGACGCCAGTTTCGTCCGCAGTGCCGGGTTGCTATAATAAGCGCCTGTTCCGGGATCAATGATGAGTGCGTGCTGCTCAAACCACAGCGATACATGCAGTGCATCGAGATGGCCATGAGCCGCCATGCTGCCCAGACCAAGGGGGGAGGCATCTGCCCGGACAGTCCAGCGCGCATCACGCCATACAGCGTGTCCGCTTTGCTCATGGGTGAGCCACTTGCTGCGCATGGCTGCTTTAACGCCTTTGGGGGGCTCGCCCAACCAGAAACGCAGCACTGCGCCGTCTGCTCTATTGAGTAGCCAGCCGCGAAACTCTGCGGCTGCATTGGAACGCTTTAGCGGCAATGGGAGCACCTGCGCGTCGTCTGAGTCGCCGAAATCCCAGCACTCGGGCGCCTCGACGACATCAACGAAATATTGTGCCGCCAGAGTCAGACGCTGCTGCACTTCCGGCTTGAACCCACCAGCCGCCATGCCTGCGTGCCAGCACATTTCCCAAGCGAACAGATGATAATGCAAGGCCTGCTCCTTGTTGCCACCATCGGTGGCGAATTGCTGCAAAATTTCGTGCTCGAGCAGATTCACCACGTGCTGCGTGGATCGGATCATGCGGGACAATGAGGGCCAGCGAGCAAGCGCCAGCACCAGTGCACTCAATTCGCCGATGAGATGATTGTTGGCAGAGGAGCCGAACGAACGACGGCGCCAGATCCACCACGCGTGCGTGGGAACGATGCGTGCGGTCAGTTCATCCTGCCTGCGGGCCAATTCGGGATCATTGCAGCCACGCACCAGAGCATCGAACCAGCAGAAGTTCATCAACCGCAGCCCCGCTTCCAAAGGGCTGGTCCAGTTGATGCCAAGTCCCGGAGGATTGCGGTCGCACCAGTCCTCCAGCCAGAGTTGTGAGACGCGGATCGCATGCACATCGCCATTCAGAGCGCTGTGCATGGCCATGCGGGTCATTTCGCTCCAGCGATTGATCTCCCAGATGGAGCGAGCATCGGCGTCGTGCTCCAGATGGCGATGGTCCAGTTTTCGCGCGGGGATGTCTGGATCAATCACGACACCGAGTGTCGCATCGCGGTGCCAGCATGGCGGAGCTCCCACTTCGACGGTCTTCCAGCCAAACAGTTCCCATTCGCCACGCATCAACTTCTCAGCATCGACGGCCAGCTGTTTGCGCAGTTCGGGAGGAACGCGGTCGCGCCAGGGCAGCTTGGGAACATCGGTGAATGTGCCGTCCCATGGACTGCGAGAGATGCGCCGGAGGCTCGCCATTTCGCTCCGCCGCCCCAGGCGCTCAGCCACGCGACGACCGATCTCGCTCACACTCATTGCGCGCAAGCGCTGCAAGTACCAGCCCAGGCTCATCACAATGCGATGCTTCGCCCTTCACGAATTGACTCCAGCACTGCGAATGTCAGGCGCATGCTCTGCCGCGCTTGCTCATAGGGCAGCGGATGTGGTGCTCCGTCCTTCAAGAAGGCCAGCCATGCCGCCATTTCTTCGGCATGCCCTTTTGACGCAAATTTTTTCACGGTCTCTTTGCGCTGTTTGAAAATCGACAGCTTCATGAAGTTTTCGCACTCACATACCACTCCGCTGGCGAACACACGAAACGTTTCCTTCGGAAAGGCAGAGTCACCTTCGGCAGAGTAAATCACCTGCGCCGACGACCCGTCTGCAAATTCGATCTGTGCCGTGACTGAATCCGGCACCTGAGGGCGGCCCACCGTCTGCGCGGTGACTTTCACCGGCTTGCCGAGCACGTGGCAGGCAAAGTCAAAGAAGTGGCAGGCCTCACCGAGAACGCGTCCGCCGCTTTCGGCGACATTCGCGTACCAGTGATCTGGCGCGAGCACGCCTGCGTTGACTTGAAATGACAGGGTCTTTGGGCCGGAGACCGTTCTCAGGACATCCATCAATGCCACTGTGGCAGGAGCGAAACGTCGGTTGAAACCCACCATCACGCTGCCCTTTGATTCGAGCATGGCAGCATCGATCTGTGTCAGTTCGTCTTGCGACAGACAGAGGGGCTTCTCGACAAACACTTGCTTTCCTGCCTGCAGGGCTTTCAGCACTAACGGTGCATGCAGATGATGGCGGGTGCCGATCATGACTGCGGCGGCATCTTGATCGAGAAACTGGGCAGCATTTGTCTCCGCATGAGCGAAACCAAATTTTTCCTTCACATGGCGTGCTGAGAGACCCGTTGCGTTCACGATTGTGCCGAGGGTGATTTTTTCCTTCACGTGAGGGAGCAGCATCGTGCGCGCGAAATTGCCTGCGCCGATGACATCGAGGGTTCCGACGGTGGTTTGCAGAGTTGCCTTTGGGAGATCGGTAAACTCTGAGGCTGCTTTGGGTTCCCCGTTTCCAGACCGGCTAAAGCCGGGACTGCCATACTCAATCAACACTCCCAGCTCGCTCTCGAGCTTGTTGTAAACCTCCAAGACATTGTCAAAGACGACCCTGCGAGTGGTCACAGGATTCAAATTCAACTGCCCGGTGCGCATCAGTTCCAGACAGGCTTCGAAGTTGCGGTTCTCGGTCCAACGCACGTGGCCGATGGGGTAATCCTGTCCACCCCATTCATACTGCGGATCGTAGCGGCCCGGGCCATAGCTGCGCGAGTAGCGCACCTGAATGTCCTTCATGTAGGCAGTCTTCCACGACAGCTCTGCATCGTAGATGCCCACGATCACCATCACGCCTCGATCACGCAGGCATGAGATGGCGGTGTCGGCCGCGTCGCGACCTTTGCCGCCGACACAAAGCAAGACTGCGTCTACCCCGTGGCCATCTGTCCATGCGCGCACTTCATCTTCGAGCTTTGATTGTGATGGATTCACAATGCGCTCTGCACCCATCGCGAGTGAGGTTTGCAAACGATCAGCGACATAGTCCGCGCTCATCACGCGCGCACCGGAAGCCTTCAGCAGACTCGTTGCCAGCAGGCCTACGAGCCCCTGCCCCAGCACGAGCACGCGTTCGCCAATTCGAACGCCGCTTTGGCGCACCGCTTCCATCGAGATCGAAGTCAATGTCGTATAGGCTGCCTGCCAGTCTTCCACGCCGGTGGGAATGGGTGACGCGAGCAGATCTGGCACAGCGATCATCTCCGCATGAAACGCGCACTCCGCACCGCCGCAGGCCACGCGATCGCCCACATGAAAACGTGAGTTCAGCTCATCCACCGCCACCACGATTCCCGCCGCTGAGTAGCCCAGAGGGGTTGGTGATTCGAGGCGGTTGCGCACTTTTTGCAGGGCTGCTTTCCAGCCCAGAGTCTTCGCTGTATCGATCACTTTCTTGACCTGATCTGGCCGCGCCTTGGCCTTTTGCAGCAGCGACATCCGCGCCTGCTCCACCTTCATCCGCTCCGTGCCCGGCGAAATCACTGAACAGGTCGTCTGCACCAAGATGCCTCCGGGCGGCGGCACGGGAACAGGCACCTCCTGCAGTTCAAGGCGTCCATCCTGGTATTGGGCGAGTTGTTTCATCAATGGGTCTTCAATTCACGATTTTCAATTTTGTCACCAGCCACTTGTGCTTTCCCGCGCTGGTCTTCTCCACTTCCTGCACCTCACGCAGGGTGAGCGTGAAGTCATCGCCTAGTTTCCTTAACAGGCCTGCGCGTATCGCTTCGTCCTTGCTGTTTTGCCACTGCGGACCGGGTTGAAAGCGGCATTCCACAGCGCCTGCGTGTTCTTGGAAGAACTGGACGGCGAGCAAGCCATCGAAGATGTGGTCATGCATGTTGATCGCGGTGAGCGAGATGCGGCGACCGGTGGCGCTGACGAGGAACTCGTAATCGCGGCCGACAATTTCCGAAGCCACGCCATTTGTGATTTTCGCATAGTCTCCCGTGCGATACCGGATGAGCGGCATGACATGATTGTGAAACGAGGTGCCGATGATCTCGCGGTTTCCTTCGGCATCTGGATCGCCGAACTCGACGAAGCCATACGTGGGCCAGAAATGCAGGTGATTGGAGGTGCGGCCCTGCGCGGCGAGGACGACGCGCTCGCTGTGGCCATACCAGTGGAAGACGCGGGCACTGAAGAATTGCTCCAGATATTGCTGCGACTCTGCGGTGAGTTTTTCCGAGCCGCACAGAAGAGAGGTCAGCTTGAAGTCGAGCTTCAGGCTCGTTTGCTCCAGACCACGTGCCAGCATCAGTGCTGCGCTGGGATAGGCATGCAGGTGCTGCGGGCGGAAGTGGTTCAATGCGGCCACATACTCGGGCAGGCGCTCAAGCGTGAGGTGATAGGAGGAGAGAATGAGCCAGTTCCGAGTGGCGTCGAAATAGCTGATGGAGCCACCGCCTTTGCTGGAGGTGACGCTCCCGCGAATGACGGCAACGCGGTCTCCGATGCGATAACCGCGCCGTGACCACTGAGCCTCCAGATAGGCCTGCTCCTTCGGGCGGCTCACCCCCTTGTGGAGATAAAATCCGACGGGCACGCCGCTTGATCCCCCTGTGGTAATGTAGAGCCGCTGCTTCGCGTCGAACTTTGGATTAACCATCTGCTCGCGCTGAAGAATTACATCCTGCTTTGTCAGCAGTGGATAGGCGGCCAGTTGATCCAGCGACTCAAACTTCGATGGATCGACGCCACTTGCTGCAAAGCGTTCCGCATAAAATGGGGCCTTCGCTGCAGCTATCAGCGAGTCGCGTAATGCTTTGATCTGATAGCGTTGGATAGTCTCCGCATCCCACGTCTCAACCTCGCGTGTTTCATTTTGAAATCGAGTGTAGGCCGGGCCGTAGCGCAGGGATGACGGGATCGCCCGATATGCCCGTCCTGCCAGAGACTTCACGGGCTGGGGTGCTGCCTCGTAGAGTTTGAGCAGCGGGTAAAGGGCGTCTTCGAGCGACATGATCAAGCCTTTGGCGGCATGTTCAGAATGCGCAGCGCGGCAACAGCGGCACCAAAACCATTGTCGATGTTCACGACGGTGAGGCCGCTGGCACATGAGTTGAGCATGCTGAGAAGGGCGGAGATGCCGTGGAGATTGGCACCATAACCGATGCTGGTGGGAACCGCGATCACCGGAGCAGCGACGAGGCCGCCGAGGACGCTGGGCAGCGCACCTTCCATGCCGGCGATGGCGATTACGATGCTAGCCGCCCGTAAATCATCGAGGCGTGCGAGCAGGCGATGGAGACCCGCCACACCGACATCGGTAATGCGGTTCACTTTTGCGCCAGCGAATTCCAAGGTCTGTGCGGCTTCTTCGGCAACCGGCAAATCTGAGGTGCCAGCACACACGACCGCCACAGGCGCGGAGGGAAAGGAGGCGCTCATTTGACCGACGCTATAGAGGCGCGAAACGCTGTCATAGCTCCCGGTGGGAAAGCAATGCACCAGCGAGGAGGCGACATCGGATGTTACTCGAGTGGCCAGGGCTCCCCCATGAGCAGCAACGAGGGCGGTGAGGGCATCCGTAGTTTGGGCGAGTGTTTTCCCTTCGGCATACACGGCTTCAGGAAAACCCTGGCGGATCATGCGATGCGTATCGGCTAGTACCTGGCCTGATTCGGCGAAAGGAAGGGTGCGCAGACGTTCCAACGCCTGGTCAGGGGGCAATGTGCCAGCGCTGACTTGAGCGAGAAGGTCCGTCAGTTTAGATTCGTTCATGCGGAGCGGGCTTTAAGCACTTCGTTCATGCTGCCGGAGCGCAACCCGGCGAGATCAAGAGTGATGTAGGTATAACCGGTGGCACGCAGAGCTGTGGTGATGGACTCACGCTGCTGCAAGGCGCGCAGCAGATCAGCCTCGGGTACTTCAAGGCGGGCGACATCGCCATGATGACGCACGCGCAGTTCACGGAAGCCGAGGTCAAAGAGTGCGGCCTCAGCGCGCTCAATCTGCGAGAGCAGTTTCGGTGTGACGCTCGTGCCATACGGCACGCGGGAGGCGAGGCAGGCAGCGGCGGGCTTGTCCCAGTTCGGCAAACCGAGGGCCTTGGCGAAGTGACGCACGTCCTGTTTGCTGAAACCGAGATCGTGCAGCGGGCTGAGGATTTGTAACTCTCGGGCGGCGGCGCGACCGGGGCGAACGTCGAGCGTGTCCTCGGCATTCATGCCATCTAGAACATGATCGATGCCGTTCTGTTCTGCGAACTGACGCAGGGCGCGATAGACATGGTCTTTGCAGAAGTAGCAGCGGTTTGGCGCATTCGCTTGATAGGCGGGATCGTTCACTTCTGCGGTCGGCAGCAGCTCAAGGCGGGCACCGAGCTGTTGAGCAAGTGCGACCGCTTCGTCCTTTTCGCTTTGCGGCAGACTGGGTGAGACAGCGAGAAGAGCGATGACATTTTCAGCGCCCAAGGCATCCAGCGCGGCTTTCAGAACGAGCGTGCTGTCCACACCGCCTGAGTAGGCGACTGCGACGCGTCCCAGCAACTGGAGCTGAGATGTGAGTTTGTGAATCATATGGATTTCATCAGGTCTTTCTGGAACTTCGGAGCGAGGCTGTGAATGAGAGAGAGAATCATTTTCACTGTCTCTGCATCGTCACGACAACGTTCACCACTTTGCTGTGGCGTGAGATTGTCCGTGACGAAGGCCATGACGGAGGGATAGGCCCAGCGGTGGTTCACATTGCGCAGCACGCTGTCCCTAAGACTAAGCAGCTGACGCTCCAGATTGCTGGGTGTGCTGATGTCACTGCCCACGAACCAGTAAATGTAATGCGCACGCAACAGCAGCTTGGAGCGGTCCGGCCTGAGTTCTTCACGTTGGATGGCCAGGTCGCGAACGCGAAGAACAGCGCCTGAGATCGTCTTCACCTCGCGCACGGTTGAACTCGTGATGGCCCAGCCCTGCCCATCGAGGCAGACTTCGGGGCGATGAATGCTGCGAGTGTCATTGCCAGCAATAACGAGCGAGGCATGGGCAAAATCGCGAGCATCGATGGATCTGCCGGGCGTGTGATACTTGCGTTTTTTGATGATGGTGTCTGCAGGGAGCAGATCGCGCTCCCTGCCGCTGGGATCTTCGCTTTCGCCGACAAAACCGCCCGCCACCATGGGCAACTCTTCCAGTACGCCTGCGGCATCCCCGCCTTTGGGCTGGGGCGAAAACTGGCAGAGCAACAACGTCATGCCGCAGAGCAGCAGGAGAATGAAAGCACGAGCAATCATAAGACAGGGGCAACCACCTGACGTGAGATGGTGCGCGAGCTTTTAAAGCCCGGTCCGCCGCATGAGCGATCCAGCAGCCAGGAGGCGAACTGCAGCAGCAGCAGCGCCACGAGGAAGACCACAATGCCGGTGAATTCGTGGAAGACGGACACTTCCTTCTCGGCATCGCCAATGGCCCATTGTTGCCCGAAGACCATGGCCGTGAAGATCAAGACGAGAATGCGCGCCATGTTTGCCACGATGGCGATGGGCAGGATCATGCTGAACAGCGCAAGCCTGCGCCACATCATACGCTGGCGGAAATAGCTGAACAACGCGCCGACGACGAGCAGCGCAAACAACGAGCGCATGCCAGAGCATGGCGCGGCGATTCCCACGCTGAACAAGTCGCCCGCCTTGCGGCCCAAGTCGATGTTGGGCATGGACTGAAGCGCGGTGCCGGAGACGAGGGAATCGACGCCCACGGCATTGAGAAAATAGCCTGTGGTCTTCACCATGAGAAGCCGCATCTGGTAGCCGATGCTTTCCTCCAAAAAGGGGAGAGGCCACATGAGGCCGAGCATCAGCCAGGCGAACAACCTTGTGCGGCTGCGCTGAGCTCCTTCCAGCCACAGCGATGCGCCTGCAATCAAGGTCATGATGCCCAAGTAGCCGCAGTAGAAGTTGTTGGCACGAAATCCGGCGAAGTAGAGGAACAAAGCGAAGAGGATCAGTGCCAACCCTGAGCCGCTAGAGGAAACTGGAAGCTGGGCTACCTCAGTTTGACGCCGCCAGAGCAAAAAGCCGACAATGAACGGCAGCAGCGCGCCGTGCTGCCATGTCGAGTCCTTCCACTGCATGAGGAGTTCGGAGAGAATCGTCCGGCGGAAATGGCCATAACCGGCCGCGTAGGGCTGAATGGCAATCAGGAGCAAGCCACTGGCTGCCAGCAGAGCCAGCACGAGCCATGATGATGTGCGCAAGCGACTCATGAGGATTGCTTGAGAGAGGAACCTCGAAAAGAATCGTCAACGCCCGGCATAATCAGCGATTTCTTTAGCTGCTGCTTCCATTCTTGAATTTCATTGAAGGCAAAAGTTAGCAGTGCGATACGTGGAAGACACGCAGGCCATGGGGTCGAATATATAAGGCAGAAAGACTGAATCGTTGGGATGAGATTCAAAGACAAGCATATCAAAATATTCAATGCTCAAGACGCTGCTCATTTCCAAAGTTAACCAACTCGGCGACAACGTCGTTTACCTGCCCGTTGTACAGGCGCTTGTGGAGGCGCATCCGGAATGGCGCATTGTGGTGCTGACGAGTCTGACGGCGACAAGATTGTATGAA
>JAPLUN010000305.1 GCA_026397715.1 Verrucomicrobiota bacterium | reverse complement strand
GCTGCAACTGGCGGGGTAGCTGACGTTTGATCGGCCGGAAGGTGTTCAGGTGGTGGGGACGGGTGGCAAGGGGCGGCATGGCGTGACGCGTGGCTTGCTCAGTCCCGAGGATCCTTACCGCACAATCTACCTGCCGGTGGTGCGTGACAATGTGCCGGAGCTTTTCAGTACTTTCGATTTTCCTGGGCCGACGCAGATCAAGGGGCAGAGAGATGTGACGACGGTGGCACCGCAGGCGTTGTTTTTTATGAACAACCCGATGGTGGAGGAACTGGCGGGTGAGATCGCGGAGAAAGATGGGAAGGATGTGAAGGTGGTCTATCGTGCGGTGCTGGGGCGGGAGCCGTCCATTGAGGAAACTCGCGATGCGGGTGAATTGGATCTGCAAACGCTGGTGCAGGCACTGCTGGGAACTGCGGAATTTCGATATGTGTTTTAACCTTTCATTTTCTACCATGACCACACGTCGCTCCATTCTCCAATCGACTTCCACTGGCTTCGGCTGGCTGGCGTTTAATGCGCTGCATCAGCAGTGGGCGGGGGCTGCGGCACCGCCGAAGACGATCAATCCGCTGGCGCCGAAGGAGCCGCATTTTGCGGCGAGGGCGAAGCGGGTGATTTTTATGTTCATGCAGGGCGGGCCGAGCCATCTGGACACGTTTGATTACAAGCCAGAGCTGGCGAAGGCGGAGGCGAACAAGGTGCAGAAGTACATGGGGAGCGTGTTTGAGTTCAAGCCGCGCGGGAAGAGCGGGCTGATGATTTCGGAGGCGTTTCCTGAGCTTGCGAAGCATGCGGATGAGCTGTGCCTGCTGAATGGAATGCAGACTCGCACGAATGCGCACCAGATGGCGACGGTGGCGCTGCACATCGGGAGTGAGACGTTTGTGCGGCCTTCAATGGGGGCGTGGGTTGTATATGGACTCGGCACGGTGGCGGAGGATCTGCCGGGCTTTGTGACGATCAATCCGGCGGCGGACAATGGCGGGGCGATGAACTATGGTTCGGCGTTTTTGCCGGCGACGTTTCAAGGGACGCGGCTGAGCACGGGCGGTGGAGGCGTGCCGGATTTGAGCAATGGGCGGCTGAGTGATGCGCAGCAGCGGAAGCAGATTGAGTTTATTCAGAAGGCGAATCGCAAGCTGCTCAGCGGGGATCCGGGGAACCCGGAGATTGAGGGGATCATTCAGAGTTATGAGCTGGCTTACAAGATGCAGACGAGTGTGCCGGAGGTGCTGGATCTCGACAAGGAGCCGCCGAATATTCGAGAACTTTATGGTCTTGATGATGGCAGCACCGAACGCTTTGGCACGCAGTGTCTGATGGCGCGGCGCATGGCGGAAAAGGGCGTGCGGTTTATCCAACTGACTTCGCCGGGGTGGGATCACCACAATGGACTGCGGGAGAATTTAGCGCGGCAGTGCACTTCGATTGACAAGCCGATTGCGGGATTGATCGCGGATCTGAAGCAGCGGGACATGCTGAAGGACACGCTGATTATGTGGGGTGGTGAATTTGGGCGTGGCAGTGGCTACGACAATGAGCCGTATAATGGTCGTGGTCACAACGGTGGGGGCTACTCCATGTGGATGGCGGGCGGTGGTGTGAAGGGTGGATTTGCCTATGGCAGCACGAATGACATGGGAGACAAGGCGGAGACGGGGATCATCGGCACGCATGATCTGCATGCCACGGTGCTGCATCTGATGGGGATCAACCATGAGCGGCTGACGTATCGCTATGCGGGAAGGAATTTCCGGCTGACGGATGTGAGCGGCGAGGTGGCGAAGGCGATCCTTGCGTAAACCTTATACGCCGATTGCGCGTTTTAGAAGATTCGCGGTGATGCGTTGGACGCGTGCGTCGGTGCCGTGGGGGCGGGAGTAGTGGCTCCAGACGGGCATGTGGCCGGGGGGCTTGCTCAAGCCCTGGGCCCACCAAATGGTGGAGGCATTGAAGATGAAGTTCCCTTTCGGGCCGTCGAAGATCACGGCCTGCCACTGTTGCGGATTGCTGCCGCCCTGGAAGGCGGTGCCAGCGGCGACGATTTCGAGGCCAGGCAGGTCCTTCGGTGCATCACCATGATACTCCCAGCCGATCATGCCGGGAATGGTGTCGCCCTGCTTCATACCCGTGCCTGCAAACACCCAGTGCGCGGGCTTGGTGCAGATCCAGTCGCCACCCCCGTTCACGGGGTCGATGTTGCGCACGCCCATGAGATAGCCTTCGTCTGGCCCGCGATGCGGATAGGGACCGTGATCCTTCTCGCGATCCACGGCATACTTGTAGTCACCTCCGTAGGGTCCGCCGCGGAAGATCCGGCGATTCGGAACGCCACCGGCATTCGGTGAGAAAGGCGTGACCCAGCAGACGGAATTGCCGGAGAGGAAGAGCAGATTGACGCCAGCATCGCGCATCTTCGCCACGCTGTCGTGCTGGCGGATGTCCCAGTACTCGTCGTGCCCGATGCTGATGAAGGCCTTGCACTTCAAGCCATGATCTGGGGTGATCATGTCGGCATTGGAGCAGTAGGTCACATCGTAGCCTTCCTTCTCCAACCAGTAGGCTGCGGGAAACTCAAAGCACAACCATTCGCCGCTGCCGACGGACTGCGGATTCTCGTAGATCTGCGCATACTTGGCATACGGACGATCAAAGCTCACATCGGACCACGGCCCCTGATTGCCCTTTGGATCGGTGTAGAGCGAGTAATTGTCCGGCCACTTGTTGTAGGCCTGCCAGGTGTTGTCGCTGCACTGAAAGAGGATGTCCGCCTTGCGGTCGTCGATGACGATGAAGACGATGTAGCTCTGCCAGTAGGGTTCGTCTTTCGAAGCTGGCAGCGTGGTGAGCCTGCCGAGATAGACGCCGCTGAGCCAGTCCTGGGGAATAGTGATGGAAGTCGACTTTTCCCAGCGGCATTCGCGGAGGCGCTTTTCACCGATCTCGGGCACGGGCTGCTCTTTGCCTTCAAAGGGGCCGAGCTCAGTCATGAGA
>JAPLUN010000529.1 GCA_026397715.1 Verrucomicrobiota bacterium | reverse complement strand
CACGGTATGAGCGTTGCCCACACTGCTGCAAATGGCTCTGGACCAAGCCAAGTGCCGCCAAAGAAATCGAGACGAAAAAGACTCCGGGGTGAGGTGTCGCGCTCGCTTGCGCTGAACAGATCAACACCGCAGAGTTTTCTGAAACAGTTTCTTCGGCGTTATAGCGTTTTCCAAAACTGATTTCCGAAAAGCACGATTGGCGACGCTCGGCGGAGGCTTGAGGACAAGCCTCCCTACCTCGCGCCGGGCACGCGCCAGCTCGGCGCGGGTAGGGCTGGCTGTCCCCAGCCAGCCGCCGTCGGAGCCCATGCCTTTTTCACCAGAGACAGCCCGCTAAAAGGAAATGTGTTTTGCGAACTGCTATGGATCAGTGGTTCCCTAGTTCTTGAAATGGTGGGTCACGAACTCCACCAGCTTGTCGTCGCTCATGGGGTTGGAGGTACTTTGGGAGACGATGGTCTTTTTGAACTGGGGCGTTTCGGCGAGGTGGTGGACGAACTGCTCCTGAATGGTGCCACTGCCGGTGATGTGGATCTCATCCGCGTTCACAAGGTGATGCTCGATCTCTTTGAAGAACTTGTGGACTAGGGTGATCTCGAGGTGGTTCGCGGCATTCTCGTTCGAGTTGGAGCCCGGACCGGGATTCTTGGAATGGCCGAGGACGGTGAACACGGCGGCGGCGGGATCATAGCCGATGATGGTCGCGTGGTGAGTGTCCATCCAAATACCGAACCGCTTTTTGATTTTGTCTGACATAGGCACTCACTGACGGGGGAATGGCGTGGATAGCAAGGGGGGTAAACCCCTACCCAGACGAAGTCCACCAGTTGCCTGCCAAACCTGTGCCCGCCCATTCAAGGCCAAATAAAACGGATGCAGGCAACGGTGCGCATGGCATCTGTCGGGTGATCTGTGTCGCCTGTTTGCCGTCGCTTTTCTGCCCTCTATGCTAGATACACCCGACAAGCTTGATGAAAAGGTGCAGGCGATCTTCTCCGAGATCGCAGGCGCAGGGCGTGCGAAATGGCTGCGCGGTGATGTTCCTTCACGAGTGATGGAACAGATTGCGCAGGCTATCAGTTCAGAGCACCCGCCGGAGGTTGCGGGGGAGATCGGCTTTCATCTCGGTGATTGGCAGGGCGATGCCGCGTTTCTCGTCGCCCTCCATTTGTTTCCAGAACGTTTTACGCCGGAAGAGATTCGAGTTGGGGTCAGGGCGTTATTGATTCATGTACCTCAACACATCATTGCCGCGGCAAGGCTTGCCGGGAATTCCATCGAAGATGTTTTCAGAGAGACATAACATCCTGTTCTTGCGCTGATCAGTAGTGTCGTTAGCCTGCTTCGCTCCACACCATGAATCCAAATTACTTAGTAATAGGGGCGATCATCATTGTCGTGTTCGTGTTTCTCGTTCGTCGAGGTGGCATTGGTGGTACTAGCATTCAGTCTCCGAGACTTGGTTTTCTTAACCTCAAGGGGGCAGCGGGCAACCACATGCTTGCCGAAGACAGGAGCGCGATTGCTCCCTTGTTCAGCGCGGTTCTCGAGAGTTCAACTACGCCACCTTTATCGGATGTGCTTTTTATTTATTGCGACATTGGAACTGACGGCCGGATTTCAGGCACGAGCGGAGGGCTACGTGATCTCATTCGAGATTCCGGTGCGCGCGTGGTGGTCGTTGCATCGGAGAATCCGAGCGAGGGTTGTATTGCAACTGCCAAAAACTCCGATTACGGGCACGCGAATCTTGTGCTGACACTTAATCGGAGGGGGGCAGTGTTTCCCGCGTTCTTCAGCCGCCTGTTTTCGCTAATGATGATTGGCACGTCCATGCCGATGGCTTGGGTAAAACTGGCACCACAGATTCCCGGACTCGATCACGCAGACTGCCCGGGGACAATTTTCTTGGCCGAGGCTGGGCAGATTTCATTCAAATGACGTGATCTAGCCATACGCTCTGTTAGCACTCTATCCCTTCCGTGACTTTCCGCCTTGTTTTAGAAACAAGTTCTTACTTCACCTCATCCCCCAGCCGCTTGTCCGGCACCAGATACCCCTGCACATAATCCCGCACCGCTTCCGCCAGCGGGGTGATCTCGGTGCTGAATCCTGAGCCGCGCAGTTTGGTGATGTCGGCGCAGGTGTAGTATTGGTACTTGGACTGCAGGTGCTCGGGCATGTCGATGAACTCGATGTTGGGTTCTTTGCCGAGGGCGGTGAAGATGGCGGTGGCGAGTTCGACCCAGGTGTGGGCTTTGCCGGAGCCGAGATTGAAGAGGCCGCCGGCGCTCGGAGTTTCAGCGAGGTGGAGGGTCATGCGGATGGCGTCTTTCACGTAGAGGAAGTCGCGCATCTGCTCGCCGTCCTTGTAGTCGGGGCGGTGGGATTTGAAGAGTTGTACTTTGCCGGTGGCGAGGATCTGGCCGCAGGCTTTGTGCACGAGGCTGCGCATGTCGGCCTTGTGGTCTTCGTTGGGGCCATAGACGTTGAAGTACTTGAGGCCGACGATGCTGGGCAGCCAGCCTTCGCGCCGGGCGTGGAGGTCGAAGAGGTGCTTGGAGTAACCGTACATGTTCAGCGGGCGCAGGGCGTGGATGTCGGGCATCTGGTCGTCCATGCCGTGGGCACCGTCCCCGTAGGTGGCGGCGGAGGAGGCGTAGACAAAGCGGGTCTGATTGGCGAGCGACCACAGGCAGAGCTGCTTGGTGAACTCGTAATTGTTCCGCATCAGGTAGTCCGCGTCACGTTCCGTGGTGGCGGAGCAGGCACCGAGGTGGAGGATGTGGTCAAAGCGGCCGAGCTTGCCGGGGCTGTGCAGCACGGCCTGCAGGAGATCGTTGCCGTCGATGTAGTCGGCAAACTTGAGCGGGACGAGGTTCTTCCACTTCTCGTCGGTGCTGAGGCGGTCGCAGACGACGATGTTTTCGCAGCCCCGGCGGTTCAGCTCCCAGACGAGGGCGCTGCCGATGAATCCGGCTCCGCCGGTGATGAGGATGCGACTTTCCGTGTTTTTCATGAGCCCGTCTGGTAACGGGAAAAATGCCGGGATTCAAGCCGGAGCTTGAGATTGCCTGGTTCTCCGAAAGATCCCTCTGAGAATGAACGGCCTAAGCCGCCATGGCCTCGGGCTGCTGGGCGGAGTGCATGGGGAGCTGCTCGCGCCAGAGGGCGGGGTGCAGGAAAGTGACGCGTGGGTCGCGGTCCCATTCGCCTTCCCAGCCGATCAAGGTCTCCATGACAATGGGATGCGGGCACTGGATGGCGGGATAAAGCCACTGCTGATCCGCCACCACAAGCTTGGGGATCAAGGCATTACCGTGATATTCGATTTCCCATCCTAGAAGCAGAGGTTCTTCGTCCGTGAAACCAGCGAGCCCCTTGGGGTGCTCCACCCAGCCGACGAGACCACTGTTGTTCAGGGCATCCCAGACTTCACGCATTTCCAGATCCACTCGCACGGCAAAGCCCTTGGTCTTGGCCTGGCCGCCATTGACGGGATCCCGGCTGACGAGGCCGAAAAGAATGCTTGTTGGGCAGTTCTCAGGAACGATATCCACCTGAAATCCAAAGCGGATGGGATGATCTGGCAGCACCAAACTTCCATAGCTTTGAAGCTGGAAGCCTGAGAATGCGGGATCAGCAGCAGCAGTGGCGATGAGTGATTCCATGGAATTCTAAAAAATTAGGATTAGTTTATTAAAATTGCACTGCGTTATTGAAATTTCAAAGCATTTTATTCAAATCCCTTACTTTTGTCACTCGAAATCTTAAAAACTAACTGTCACAAGCAAAGCTGGACGGATGCCACATGCGTTAAAATTTCTGCCAAAGTAGCGGATTCCTTACCGCGACGCTATTGACGAAACTGCTGTGCTTGATACCAAATATACCTCGTGGCACTAGCTTCACCGATTAACTGCGTCGAAACCGACCTGACAGCCGATTTTCGCGATCAATTTCTCCTCACCTACCAG
>JAPLUN010000136.1 GCA_026397715.1 Verrucomicrobiota bacterium | reverse complement strand
CGTTCGTCTCGATGACGGTCCCGGCGGCGTGAGTAAAGGGCGCGCGTGGATGATCTATGACCATGACACGATGCGCGTGGCCACCGCGACTACGGGAGACTTTGTGGACTGGAAGGGCATCGCTTTTGACGGCAGCCATGGCACCCACACGGGACTGACGGGTGAGCGGCACTTCATCAATCCGACCGGGCCGGGATGGAGTCTCGGCAGCTTTGAGGACAGGCGTGCTTCGGCCAAGGACGGGAATAAATACGGGCCCCATGCGGGTTTAAAGTTCGCAGGCATTTACACGTTTCAAAACAAGGTGGTGATCGCCGCCGACATTCACGGCACACGCGTGATCGAATCGCCCGCATGGCTCGACTATGGCACGACGCCGGTGTTTGTACGCACGGTGAACGTGGGCGAGGCCAAGCAGCCGCTGCTGCTCCGAGTGGCCCCCGAAAACGTGAATGTCGTTCTGCGAGGCGACGGCGTGCTAAACAAAGCCGAGGGCTTCTGGGTGGCAAAGCTGACAGCGGGCGCCAAGGCTCAGCTGTTCATTTCACGCGTGGATGCAGGCTCTCTCGATACGCTGGCAAAAACCTTTGCTGTACCGCCAGACCTCACACCGATGACGCAGGGCGGTCCACCGAAGTGGCCGCAGGTGGTCACCACGACCTCGGTGGCGGGGAAAGAAGAAGGCGCGTTCGCCGCTGATGACTTCGCACTCCCACTCGACAATCCATGGCAAAGCTGGATGCGCCCGGGCGGCTTTGATTTCACCCCGGATGGCAAGGGGGCCATCGTGGCCATGTGGAATGGCGATGTGTGGCGGGTGGATGGCGTGATGCAAAAAGCACCCGCCACGCTGACATGGCGCAGGATAGCCAGCGGCTTGTTCCAGCCCCTGGGGGTGAAGTTTCGTGGCGATGAGCTTTTCATAACCTGCCGCGATCATATCGCACGGCTGCGCGACCTGAATCATGATGGCGAAACCGACTTCATCGAATGCTTCAACGACGACGCGCAGGTCACCGAGCACTTCCACGAGTTCGCCATGGGCCTGCAAACGGATGCGGCAGGCAATTTTTATTATGCCAAGTCCGGGCGTCATGCGCTGGACAGCGTGGTGCCGCAGCACGGCACACTGCTCAAAGTCAGCGCCGATGGCGCGTGGACGGAAATACTCGCCACCGGCTTCCGCGCGGCGAATGGCGTGTGCCTCAACGACGACGGAACCTTCTTCGTCACCGATCAAGAAGGCTTCTGGACGCCGAAGAACCGCATCAAAGGCTTTTGGACACCCAAGAACCGCATCAACCGGGTCAAGGTGGGAGGCTTTTACGGCAACATGTATGGCTACACGAGTGTGACCGATGAATCCGACTCCGCGATGGAGCAGCCGATGGTCTGGATCACGAATGACAAGGACCGCAGCCCTGCGGAACTCATATGGGTGCCGAAGAATGCGTGGGGGAATCTCGGTGGTTCACTGCTGAATCTCAGCTATGGCACCGGGAGAGCCTTCATCGTGCCGAACGAAGAAGTGAACGGCCAGTGGCAGGGCGCGGTGTGCGAACTGCCGATGCCCGCATTTGCCACAGGCATCATGCGTGGTCGTTTCGGAACTGATGGCGCGCTGTACACCTGCGGCATGTTTGCCTGGGCCGGCAACGCGACTGCACCTGGCGGCTTCCACCGCATCCGCCGCACTGGCAAAGCGGCGCAGGTGCCGCTGGCGGTGCACGCCATGAAGGGCAGCCTGAGCGTGACCTTCAGCGATCCTATTGATCCCAAGGACAGCGCCATCAAGGTGTGGAATCTCAAGCGCAGCAAGAACTACGGCTCCAAGCACTACGACGAGCACCCACTGACCATCCGAGCAGTGAAGATGAGCGAAGACAAATGCACCGTGACCTTCGTTATCCCGGAGCTCGCGCCCACGCAATGCTACGAACTTAAGATCAACGACCGCATTCTGCACGGAACGATCCACCAACTCGCCAAACCATGAAATCCACTACCGCCCTGCTCACTCTGGTGCTAATATGTGCAGCTCCGCTGCATGCCAAGCCGCTGAAAGTCTTCATCCTGGCTGGCCAGTCCAACATGGAAGGGCATGCAAAGATTGAGACGTTTGATTACATCGGCGATGATCCGGCTACCGCGCCGCTCCTCCAGCAGATGCGCGGGGCCGATGGCAAACCGACGGTGTGCGATCACACGTGGATCTCGTATCTCACCGGCAAATACGACGGCAGCGCGAATGGAGAGGGCACTGGGAAGCTTACGGCTGGCTTTGGTGCGCGAGACGATGCGACGAAGTCGAACGGCAAGATCGGGCCGGAGTTCACCTTCGGCCTCACGATGGATGCTGCACTGAAGGAACCTGTGCTTATCATCAAGACCGCGTGGGGCGGCAGAAGCCTGAACACCGAGTTCCGCCCGCCGAGCGCGGGACCGTATGAACTCAACGACTACCAGAAGAAGCTCTACTACGGCCCGCCGGGTCACGGTGTTCCGAAGGACATGAACCAGTGGCTTGAGGAGAAGAAGCAGGAAACAGGACGCTTCTATCGCTACATGGTCGAGCATGTGAAGCGTGTGCTCGCTGATCCGAAGCGCGTGTGCCCGGCCTACGACGCCGCGCAGGGCTACGAGATCGCGGGCTTCGTCTGGTTGCAGGGATTCAACGACATGGTGGACGGCCACACCTACCCTGACCGTGGCAAGCCCGGGCGGTATGCGGTTTATAGCGACCTGCTGGGCAAATTCATCCGCGATGTGCGAAAGGATCTGAACGCACCCCAGATGCCGTTTGTCATCGGCGTGATGGGCATCGGCGGCGCGAAAGCCAGCCCAGACATTCTTTCCTTCCGCGAGGCAATGACCGCGCCAGCCTATCTCCCCGAGTTCAAAGGCAACGTCGTGGCCGTACCGACCGCGCCGTTCTGGTCGGAGGAACTCGGAGCCATCGACGATAAACGAGCTCAGGTTCGCCAGATGGGCTTCTACCTGAACTCAAAGCACAAAGACCACGCCAATGCCGACGGCCACATGACCGAGGCAGAGAAGCGTGAGTATTTGAAGCAGTATGAAGCCAGTCTCATCTCCCCTTCTGAAGTCGCCCTCTGGCAGCGTGGTGCATCAAACGCCGGCTACCATTATCTCGGCTGCGCCAAGACTTTTGCGCTCATGGGCCGGACCTTTGCTGAAGCACTTCTTCATCCTAGGCAGACATCGGCTGCGGCGACACCCCAGCAGGGCGAAATGGCCGGTTATCTGTTTGGTCCCACGGAAAGAGTGCCGGAGGAGTTCAACGGCGGCTTTTCACTCTACGCGGCTGCGTGGCCGCTGGTGGCGACTTATCCCGGACATAGGTTCCAAACCGGACTCTGCGGCACCTGGATGCATACGCAGTATGAGGAGGGAAAAAAA
>JAPLUN010000362.1 GCA_026397715.1 Verrucomicrobiota bacterium | reverse complement strand
AGATGTTCACGAAATCCCCGCCTGTCTTTTGCTTGCACTCTGACGGGATTGCCACAGACTCCGCGCTCCCCGCCCCCTGAACTGAACGTAATGAGCCACCCCAAGAAGACCTCTTTCGCCTGCAATCGCAGGAATTGCATGATGACGGTATTTTCCGCACAGTGACGTATTTTCGCGACTTTCTCGAATCCATGCTTGATGCGCAGGGTGTTTTGCTGATAAAACTTTAAAATATTGGAACAACCAGCCCACACAATGAAACCTCTCAGCTTGATTCTCGCATCTCTCCTTCTTGCCAATGTCCTTCAGGCGCAGGCGCCGGCGACTGGTGACAAACTGCCTGGGGTGAAATTGAAGATCAAAGGGGTGGAGGTGCAAGAGCAACCGACGCCGATGATGGAGGCGAGCAATGTCAAGATGAAGCGCTGGACTCCAAAGAACTGGATTGAGCTGGATGTTGAGTTTGACATCAAGCTTCCCGAAATAGCGGGCGGAAGAAAGGGCACCTATGCGGGAATGCAGCTCACTTTTTATGTGGCGCTGAATCACATGACCAAGGAAGGCAAGCGTGAGGTGATCACCGGCACTCTGGATCTGGTAGACATTCCGGCTGATGAACCCTGCCACGCCCTGGCCTACATCTCCCCCGCCACGCTGAAATCCGTTTTCCAAAAAGACTTTGTGACCGCCTCCTCGGACATTCAGGGCTGGGGCGTCGAATTTGTGGCGGAAGGCAAAGTGATTGCGGCAAAGTCGAGCCTGGGCAACAAGCCTTGGTGGGAGAACAAGGAGACTTTCGCCATGCTGCAGGGAATGCTGCTGAACAAGCTGCAGACGCCCTTTGCGAATATTTTCGGTGACTATGATGTGCCGGTCAAAGCCAAATAACCGCAGCCGTACCTTCAGTTCCTAGCAGTTCAGCGATTTTTTACCTTATCCAGCATGGCAGACCCAAACAGCATTGCAGTCATCAGTCTTGGCTCCCAGCGTGTCAGCGGAGCATTCTTCGGCAAGACGTCGGGAGGGGATCTCATCCTGAAGCGGTACGAAATCATTGAGCTGGATGGCGATCCTTCTGTGGATGTGAGCCGCCTGCCCCAGTTGAAGTCAGCGCTGCAGGAGCTCGTCTCCAAGGTGAAGATCAAGGGGCAGAAGACCTGGTGTTCCGTCCCTGGGCATCCGGTGTTCAGCCGTTTTGTGAAGCTTCCTCCTGTGCAGGGGGACAAGCTGGCGCAGATCGTTGAGTTCGAAGCGCGGCAGAATGTGCCGTGGCAGCTGGATGAAGTTTCCTGGGACTATGAAGTGGTCTCCAAGTCTGATCTGGGCGAAATCGAAGTGGTGCTGGCCGCCATGAAGTGTGAGCCGCTGAACGAGATGCATGAGGAAGTTTCCTCCTGTGGCGTCAACGTGATCGGGATGGATGTGGGGCCGCTGGCGCTCTACAACGCTTTCCGTTACAGCTATCCCGATGTGGATGAGCCGGCGCTGATCGTGGACATGGGTGCGCGCTCAACCAACCTGGTGTTTGTTGAAGGGGATCGCTTTTTCACCCGCAATCTGCTGGTGGGCGGTGCTGCCGTCACCAACGCGATCGCCAAGGAATTCGGCATTTCCTTTGCCGAGGCCGAGCGCCAGAAGCGCTCCCAGGGCTTTGTGGCTCTAGGCGGAGCGGTGGAGGATCACCCGGATGAAGGCGTGAACGCCATGTCCAAGGTGATGCGCAATTCGATGACGCGTCTCCATGCGGAGATCATGCGCACGATCACCTTTTACCGCAGCCAGCAGGGTGGCAGCGCGCCAAAGCGCGTGTTCCTCGCGGGCGGTGGCTCGGGAGCAGGCTACATCGCGGAGTTTTTCGCGGAAAAACTGAAGCTGCCGGTCGAAGTTTACAACGGGCTGCGTGGTGTGCAGACTGATCGTGGGGTGAGCGCGGATGCCGCCCAGATGGATGCACCAGCGCTTGGAGAACTCGTGGGTCTGGCACTGCGTGGCATGGGCTCCTGCCCATGCGAAATCGAGCTCGTCCCCGGGAAGCTGGCCGCGGCGCGTGACGCGGCGCGTCGTGCACCGGCACTGATTCTGTCTGGGATCTGCATCATGGGGGCACTGGCTGCCTCGATCTTCTGGTTCAAGAGCGCGACTGCGGTGGTGGAACAACGTGCTGCCGCCCTGCAGGCTGAAAGCGGGCAGCTCAACGGTCTTGCCAATCAAATCCGCCAGCTTGACGCCAAGCAGGAAGAGCTCCGAGTTCGCAGTGCGCAGCTGGAGCAGGCGGTGACCGACCGCTCCTGGTGGGCGCATCTTCTCAACGATCTCAATCAGCAGTTCGACAATGACCTGATCTGGCTGCCTGTGATTGAGGTGCTCAAGGATGATAAACCCATCACCAAAGCACTGTGGGGCGGTGATGAGAACAACAGCCGACCTGCTGGCAGTTCCAATTCCAACGCAAACTCCAGAACCGGGGCGCCAGTTGCGCCGGTTTACACTCTGCGCGTGCGGGGCTTGTATCGTAAGAACGACAAAGGAGAGCAGAAGGTGGTCTATGATTTTGCCGCGAAGCTGGCCAGACTGGACGCCTTCAATGCGCCGGACTTTGAAGCCAAGCGTGACACATATGTGAAGGTTGACAGTGGCGTGGATGAAGTGCGCTACGCCTATCACTTCGAAATTAAAATGCCTCTGCGCAATCCTCTGCAATTTCAATAAAGCATCATGGACTGGATACGTGAAAATAAACCATTGGCCGCCATTCTTGGCGTAATCGTCGTCGGCTCGCTGGCCCTTGGCTATCTGTTGTTTGATGCATGGAGTGTCTATGCAGAAACCAAGGAGGGTTATCTTGGCCTAGGCACCCAGGTGGCCGGGCTGAAAGGCGCGCAACTGGCTCCTACGGAGGCCAATTTGAAGGCCAAACAGGACTCGGTAGCGGAGTACGCAAAGCTGGCGGACACCCTTGGTAAAACGGTGCTCATTCTTCAGCCGAAGGTTGCAGCGATCAATGACATTGAGTTTCAAGACAAGCTCAAAGCCAAGATCTCCGAAATCCGCAAGACGTCCGTGCAGGCGAAGATGCAGCTCCCTGCAGAATTTGCCTTCGGTTTTGATGACTACACCAAAACGCTGCCTAAATCCGGCGCAGAGGCCACCGAGCTTTCTGGTTACCTGGACGCCGTGGATGAACTGACGAAGCTGCTCATGAAATGTGGGGTGCAGTCGGTGGATCTGCTGGAGCGGTCCAAACTGCCCATCGAAGCTGCCGCATCCACCACGACATCCGCCGCTCAGGGAAACAACAATGCAGCCGCGCGAGGGGCGCAGGTGGCTGGCGGCATTCTTGAGAAACGTCAGATTTCGGTGGTTTTGACCTTGGATCAGGGGCCTTTGCAGCTGCTGATCAGCCGCCTGACCAGCCCGACTGACATGCCGTATTTCACCAGCCTGCGCCTGCTGCGCATCGAGAATCAACGTCAGGATGGGCCGCTGGTTTCTGAAGTCAGGCTGCCGACCGAAGAGGCCAAGCCCGAGGGGACTGTCAAAACGGAAGAGGCTCCTTCGGACGAGATCAAGCCGCCGCCGCCTGCATTTGTGGATGCCATTCCTGTGTTTGGGAATGAGCTTCTGAAGGTCAGGCTCGAAATCGATCTGATCAAATTTTTGGACGCCGCCGCAGGGGTTGCGGCCCAGGCTCCCGCCGGACGTTGATCTCCACTTTATAAAAATCCGCAGCCTTAAAGCACCACCATGCAGAACCGACAGGGCAACTACGAAAAAACCATTCTGATCATTTCCTCCCTCCTAGCGATTGGGGTGGCCGTGTTTCTGATCCTCGAATCGAAAGGATTTGAGGAGAGTCTTACCCTGCCACAGGGATTCTCCAAGAATGACTTGAATGCACCCGCCAGCCAGAAGGCGAAAGACGCCATCGAAACTTTCAAGAAGAAGTATTCATGGCTTTCCCCGGTGCGAAATGAGAAGGCGGTGCCTTTGAACAAGTCCGTGATGCTGGTGATGAAGGACGGGAAGCTGTTTGACCTCCTGCTGCCGGAGCCGAAGCTGCGTGAACCCATGACCA
>JAPLUN010000541.1 GCA_026397715.1 Verrucomicrobiota bacterium | reverse complement strand
TCCATGTGTCTGCGGCTGCCGCCAAGCGCCAGCCGTCGTTCGACTTCCGTGGCCAGTTCTGGCCGTCCGAGTTGAAAGGTCTTTGCCATACCGTGAGCATCGAGAATAAAAGACCTGTATTCAACTGATTATGGTATTAGTTCTAGTTGTCACAATACCCACAAGCCGACCACCGGTTTCTTTCTCCAAAATGCGCCCCTGCTCCCGCAGAACAGTAAGCGGCGTCTTTGTTTTGGCGACGGCGGGAATCGAACCCCAGAGGTTTTTGGTGGCTGCAGACATGGCAAAATCGAGGTTAAATTTCGAATGCGATTGGCAGATGATCCGAATATTTTTTTAAATTAGGGCGGCCTTTTTGATCAAGCAATTGGGTGGCCCCAATTTGAGTGATTACTGAAAGCCGAGCACTGTTAAAGTGCCCCAAAATGGCAGGTCGCACAAGCACTTGATCCCAAGCATGCCAAAAGTGGCATTCTGGACTGGCTTTGCGATAAAAGTAACTGCCAGGAGGGCCTGGCGAATCATCCCCAAGTCTGCTCCACATGGGATTATAAAAGAAGTAGTGTTCTTGTTTCTGGATGACTCTGGACTCCTCCATTGCCAGACGGCGATCCATGACGGCGTGAAAACAATGACTCGCGATCATGCCTGGGTGATACGGGTCCATATTGAAATCGCCCACCACAAGTGTGTGCCGGTGCCTTCGTTAACTTTCCTGATCTCGGATGAGATCAGCAGAGTCCTGAGCAAGAATCATCAAGTCTCTCTCTGACTGATGCATCGGACTCGACAAGTGAACGGAGGCAATCAGCAATTCGTCGCCGTTTGAACGCTGCAAAGCATGAACCAGGCAGTGGGAATGCTCAGTCACCGTGGCAAGCTTCCCGACCGTCACACGAGAAAACAACGCCAGGGATGCGTGTCTTTTCAGGACAGGCTTTACATATGACGCACGCTTGTTCGGATCCGCCTTGTTCAGCGCATCCTCAATTTGGGCGATGCGGCTTCCATGTTCACAGATGATCACGATGTCCGCATCGTGTTCGATGGCCGCTTGAGCAACAAGTGCTTCAAGCGGCCTGCCTCGAATGTTCCAAAACAGGATGCGGGTCACAAGGTTTCACCCCTCCTCACACGTGGATCGGATGCCCCTTGGCGACTTCCGTGGCCTCCTTGACCATCTCGGACAGGGTCGGATGGGCGTGGATGGTGGCTTCGATTTCGTCCCAGGTGGCTTCGAGGTTCATGGCGAGGCCGATTTCGGCGATCATCTCAGTGCTTTCGCTGCCGATGATGTGCGCGCCGATGATTTCACCGTGAGGTTCGCCGTAGAGGATCTTGACGAAGCCTTCGGGCTCGGCGGCGGCGAGGGCCTTGCCGCTGGCCACGTAGGGGAACTTGCCGACCTTGAACTTGAGGCCCTTCTCTTTCGCCGCGCGCTCGGTGAGGCCGATGCTGGCCACCTGCGGATGGCAGTAGGTGCAGCCGGGGAAGACGCCGACTTTCTTGGGCTTGTGCTTGGTGAAGAGACCTTCCACGCACTGCACAGCCTCATAGCTGGCCACATGGGCGAGCCAGGGCGGCCCGATGATGTCGCCGGCACCGTAGATGCCTTTGACGGAGGTCTGATAGCGTTCGTCGGTCTGCAGCCAGCCGCGGTCGGTGAGCTTGAGCTCGATGCCGCCGGGCAGCACGGGGGCCACGCCGATGGCGACGAGGCAGACATCCGCCTCAAGGGTTTCGTTGGCTGCGCCTTCGACGGTGATTTTGACTCCGTTACCGTCTTCGGAAGTGCCGGTGACCTTGGTGTTGGTGAGGATGCGGATGCCGGACTTGGTGAGGCTCTTTTCCAGGGTCTTGCTGACTTCGGTGTCTTCGACTGGAAGGATGTCGGGGAGCATTTCAACGACGGTCACCTTGGTGCCGTAGGCGTTGAAGAAATAGGCGAACTCAATGCCGATGGCTCCGGCACCGATGACGATGATGCTCTTCGGCTGCTTGTCGAGGGTCATGGCCTCTTTGCTGCCGATGACGGTCTTGCCGTTGAAGGGGAATCCGGGCATCGGGCGGGTTTTCGCGCCGGTGGCGATGAGGATGTTGGCCGCATCGTGGGTGGCCTTGGTGCCGTCAGCGGCGGTCACTTCGACCTTGCCTGCGGCGGGGATGCTGGCGGTGCCTTTGAGGTAGTCGACCTTGTTCTTCTTGAAGAGGAACTCGATGCCCTTGTTGAGCTTGTCGCTGACGCCACGGCTGCGGCCGATGACCTTGGACCAGTCGTACTCGACGCTGCCGATCTTGAGGCCGAACTCCTCGGCGCGGTGGGTGATGGTGTGGTACAGCTCGGCGTTCTTCAGCAGGGCCTTGGTGGGAATGCAGCCCCAGTTCAGGCAGGTGCCCCCGGCGCGGTCGTTTTCGACGCAGGCCACTTTTTTGCCAAGCTGTGCTGCGCGGATGGCTCCGACGTAGCCCGCAGGCCCGCCGCCGATAACGATGAGGTCGTAGTTCATGTGTTTTTGAGAGAGAAAGTGAGGGAGGGAGAGAAGCGCAGCCGGAAGGGATGTTCAACCGGTGAATCAGTGTTCCCTGTCTGGGAGATTTTCCAGATGACGCTCCGGAGACTCGTGCTAGTTTACAAGCATGAAACCCAAGGCGGTCATCATCACGGACCCAAAAAAGCTGTTCGCGATCTGCTCCAATCAGCCGCGCGTATCAGCGGAGCAGATGCGCAAATCCATTATGGCTGGAATTCGCAGCGGTCATACGCAGTCGCCCGTGAAGGCGAGCTGACGCGGCTTGCCGCAGAACCAGACGCAGGGGCTCCTCCTTCCGACACCATGGGTGTGGGCGGAGAACATGCACTGTTTGGCTCAGAAGCCTTGGGCAAGGTCATCAAACACACCCTCCCCGGTTTCTACGGACGGACCATGGACGAGACGAAGCTGCTCGACCCGCGCACCTTTCAGAACAAGACCCGTCTGATGATGCGTGCGGCTCTGCCTTCGGAATATCTGCGGCGCTGGGCGGTGATGACGGATGTCTTCGGGATGCGCACCCATTACTTGGGCAAAGTCACCGGCTCTGACCGCGATCCGCAGATGGCGGTGGAGCAGCCGTTCATCCCCGAGGATGAGAACCTGCCCGCCACCCTGGAGGATGCGGAAGCGTTTTTCAACGCCCATGGGTTTGTGCGGGTGGACGATGCCCACATCATCAATCCCGAAGTGCATGGAGTGACATGGTATCGCCAGCGAGATGGCATTCTCATCACGGATGCCCATGCACGGAACTTCCGCCGCGACCTCGATGGCGTGCTCATCCCTGTGGATCTGGTCATCGCCCTGGTGCCGCCCGGTTCATCGGCGCTGCTGCCTGCAGCGGCAAAGTTATGGGAACCGGCCGAAGAAGACTGAGACTTGCCTTGAACAGAATGCCAAATCTGGCAACTTTCCTGCAGTTGGGCCGTTGGTTTGATTGGTTCAAAAATGCGCACTTCATTCCATCTTTTGCTACTCACATTCCTGCTGTCCTGGCAGGCAAGTGCGGCAGAGCAGCGCCAGAGCAATGAAAAGCCGCCGAAAACGGACCTCTCTGAGCTCCTGAAGATCCAGAGTGACGTGCAGAAGCTGCTGCCCCGGGTGCGGCAGGCGCTGGTGGCCATCCAAAGCGGGGACGGGACGGCCAGCGGGGTCATCATTTCCGCCGACGGGCTGATGCTGACGGCCGCCCACGTTCCCAACGACCCGGGCAAGGACATGAAGGTCATTTTGGAAGACGGCACCGTCACCACGGCCAAATCTCTGGGTCTGGACAAAACAACCGACGCCGCTCTGGCCCGGCTGAAAGACCGGGGCAAGCCCTGGCCTTTTGTGAATCTGAGCCGTGAAGTGGCCAAGGCGCAGCCTGGTGAGTGGTGCTTTGCGCTGGGGCATCCCGGGGGCTTTGACAAGGCACGCGGCCCCGTGCTGCGCGTCGGCAGGATCATCAAACAAACCGCCAACAGCCTGCACAGCGACTGCGTGCTGATGGGCGGCGATTCCGGCGGCCCGCTTTTTAACTTCAATGGCGAGGTCATTGGCATTCACAGCCAGATCTGGGAGGGGCGGGACCAAAACGTCCACGTCTCCATGGCGCCCTTTCTCCGGTCCTGGGAGGCGATGCAGAAATCCCAAGTCATCAAAACTTGGGGCACGGGCGCGGGCGGCTACCTCGGAGTGGCCACCGTGATGAATGACCGCCTTGATCTCGAAGTGGCGGATGTGATCGACGCCTCACCCGCGCTGGAGGCTGGAATTCGCGCCGGAGATGTCATCCTCAGCGTCAATGGTGAAGCCATGACCGACCAGCAGCAGTTCAGCGCCACCGTGAAAGCCCGGGCCGCCGGGGACACCCTCAAACTCAGACTGCGCACCCACGACAAGGAACGCGATGTTTCCGTCCAACTGGCCCAAAAGCCGCAGGATGAAGGACAGTAAGCAAATGACGAAGGACGAATTCAAAATGACGAATGGAAGACCCGCCGCATTACGTGCACGGGTTCCTTTGTCATTTGGGCTTCGTCATTCCGCTTTTCTTGTACTCCTCAGTCCCCTTCTCCTCCACGCGGATCCGCCGCGCCTGCCTCTGCCGCAGGAGGACCGCACGAATGGGAAGCACACACTCGCGGCTGTGGAGAGGCTCAAGCCACTCACCGTCGCCTGTGCCGCGCGCATCGAGAGCCCGCTGGGCCGCGCCATCTGCACCGCCACCATTGTGGGTGAAGACGGCTATGTTTTGATCAAGGCCAGCGAAGTGCCCGAAGTGCACAAGACGCGCATCAAGTTCAGCGACGGGCGCAGTGCCGATCTGCGCGAGGTGCACCGTGAGACGCGGCTGGACCTGCTGCTGGCCCAGGCGGTGGGCATCACCGGACTGCGTGCGGTTTCGTTTGGTGGCGCCCACTCACTCGGCCTCGGTCAGTGGCTGTGCAGCGTGGCGGATGCAGGCAAGGAAACGCGCATCGGCATTGTCAGCGCCAAATTCCGCCGCATTCCGGGCGAGGGGGCCGCCATGGGCATCCGCATGGATGCCAAAGCGTCCAAAGACGGCAAAGGGGTGCGCATCGTCGGGATTGCCAGTGAAAGCCCCGCCGAGGCCGCCGGCTTGCAGGAGGACGATGTCCTCATCACCATTGCAGGTGAAAAGGTGGGGGCGCAGGATCGCGTTTATGACATCGTAAGAAAGCGCCAGCCCGGTGAGATCATTGACATCCACTACCTGCGCAAAGACAAGGAAGAGAGCTGCCGCGTCCGCCTGGCCAGCCGCTCCAAGGTGCTGAACAACTGGGAGGGGGAGGACTTTGCCAATGGCGGCGTCTCCCTGCGCAGCGACAACTTCCCCGAAGTCCTCCAGCACGACATTCCCCTGCTCCCTGCCGACATGGGCGGCCCCGTGGCCACGCTGGAAGGCAAGGTCGTCGGCATCAACATCGCTCGTGTGGACCGCGTCACGACCTTTGCCCTGCCGGTGGAAGCCTTCTGGACTGAAGCCCAGCTATGGATCAAGGCTGACCGTCACCCGCCAAAGGCGGTGCTGGCGCAATAAAGGGGTGCAAGCCTGCGGCTAGCGTGCAATTTCGCCTCCTGCTGCAAGCGTTAAGCTTGCCCACTCTTATGCGCTACCAACCACTGCCCGCCGAATTGTTCGTTTCGAATCGTCAGCATCTCTATGCCAAGCTGCCGCCGCAGTCCGTCGTGATCGTTCATGCCAATGATGTGCTGCCGACGAATGCGGACGGCTCCCTCAGCTTTGTGCAGAACAGTGATCTGTTTTACCTGAGCGGCGTGGATCAGGAGGAGACGATTTTGGTGCTGTATCCGGATGCGGCTGATCCGAAGCAGCGGGAGATGCTGTTTGTGCGCGAGACGAACGAGCACATCGCCGTGTGGGAGGGCGAGAAACTCAGCAAGGAGCAGGCAAAGGAGCGAAGTGGCATCACGCGCGTGCACTGGCTGGAGGATTTTGAGGTGCAGTTCCGCGCCGTCATGTGTCAGGCGGACCATGTGTTCCTCAATTCGAACGAGCACCCCCGTGCCACCATCCCCACGGAGACGCGGGAGATGCGCTTCACGCAGCGCTGCCAGCGTGAGTATCCTTTGCACGACTACCGCCGACTGGCGCAGCTCATGCACGAGCTGCGAGTCATCAAGAGCCCGCATGAAATCACGGCGCTGAACGAAGCGATCCGCATCACGGGCGATGGCTTTGACCGCCTGCTGAAGTTTGTGAAACCCGGCGTGCAGGAGTTCGAGATCGAGGCCGAGCTGTCCCATGAGTTCATCCGCCAACGTGCGCGCGGTTTTGCCTACACACCGATCATTGCCACCGGGGCCAATGCCTGCGTGCTGCACTACATCACCAACCACTGCCAGTGCCAGGACGGCGAGATGCTGCTGCTGGATGTGGCGGCGAACTACGGCAACTACAACGCGGACCTCACGCGCACGATTCCTGTGAACGGCAAGTTCACGCCGCGCCAGCGCCAGGTCTATGACGCGGTGCTGCGTGTCTTCAAACAGTGCTGCCAGATGCTCCGCCCCGGCGTCATCATTCGCGAATACCAGGAGGAGGTGGGCAAACTGATGGAAAAGGAATTGCTCGGCCTTGGATTGATCACCGAAGAGGACATCGCCAAGCAGGACCCCGACAAGCCGGCGTATAAAAAATACTTCCCGCATGGCACCTCGCATCCGCTGGGCATCGACGTGCATGACGTGGGCCACATGTGGAAGCCGGTGCAGCCCGGCATGGTCTTCACCGTGGAGCCCGGCATCTACATCCGGGAGGAGAAGCTCGGCGTCCGCCTGGAGAACAACATCTTCATCGGCGAGCACGAAAACATCGATCTCATGGCGCATATTCCGATTGAAGCGGATGAGATTGAAGCGCTGATGAAACGCTGACATGTCTCTGCCGCGCTTTCATCTTTCCGCCTCCGACTGGACCACGCCGCATCTCACCCTGACCGGTGATGAAGCGCAGCATTGCGGCCGCGTGATGCGCAAGCAGCCGGGGGACATCATTGAGGTCTTTGATGGTGCAGGCCGGGTGGCCGTTTGCGAGATCACGCAGGTGACCAAATCGACCGTGCAGGCCAAAATCACCGCTGAGACGCGAGTGGAGCCGTTTCAGACGTCGATTCATCTGCTGCCTGCGCTGATCAAAGCGGAGCCCTTCGAGTGGCTGCTCGAAAAGGCGGTGGAATTGGGCGCAGCCAGTGTGCAGCCCATCATCACGGAACGGACCGTGATTCATCTCGATGCGGCACAGACGGAGAAGAAGCTGGCCAAATGGAGGCGGCACATGATCGAAAGTGCGAAGCAATGCCACACGCCGTTTGTGCCGGAACTTCACGCGCCCATCAACCTCGCCGCAGGTGTGAAGTTTCAAGCCGAACTCAAGCTTATCCCAGCGCTTAGCGAGCACTCCCGCACGCTCAAACAAGCATTGCCTGCGGACAAACCGAGCAGCGTGGCCATCTTGATCGGGCCCGAGGGCGATTTTACGGCTGAAGAAGAAGCGCAGGCTTTTGCGGCAGGCTTTGTGCCGGTGACGCTGGGACCGCTGGTTCTGCGGGCCGAGACTGCCAGCATCGCCACGCTGGCGATCCTGGGGCATGAGCTGCGCTGAATCTGGACATCCTTTAGTCTGAGCAGGAGCGTTTAAAACATGACCACCATGACATCGAAACTCATCATGCAGCTTTTTTGCCTTCTTGGTTTCTTTGTCACACTGCCCGCAGCAGAGCCTGCGGAAAAGGCGAAGATCGAGGCGCTGATCTCGCACATTCAGGGACTGGAAAACGCCACCTTCATCCGCAACGGCAGTGACTACAGCGGGGCGAATGCAGCCAAGTTTCTGCGCGCGAAATGGGATCGGGCAGACAAGGAGGTGCAGACCGCCGCCGATTTCATCGCGAAGGTGGCCTCCACCTCAGGCACCTCCGGGAAGCCTTATATCATCCGTTTCAAGGATGGCAAAGAAACGCCGTGCGGCGAGTATCTGACGGCACAGCTCAAGAAGCTGTGAGCTGAAGCAGCGCTGACAATCTTGCCGCCAAAGAGGGCGCACCAACTCGGGCAGGATTGCCCGAGCTACTTCAAATCTCCCGGCGTGTTCGCATTGCGGAAGAAGGGCATCTGCTCATCTCCGAGGGCATGCGTGATGGCCAGACCCGAATGGACGGCGGTCTCAATGATGTGCTGGAGCTTGAAGTCTTTCTTTGAAAGCGACTCCCGCATAAGCGGCAGCATGGAGGGAACGTAGAGACCGGAGAGGGTTTCATCGCCGTGCGGGCCGCGAAAGAACCAGCCTTTGTCCGGGCTCTCGTGCTGGTGCAATTGTTCGCGGAGAAAGGCGGCGGTCATCCAGGGCATGTCCACGGCGAGGACGAGCAGTGGCATTTGCACCTGCTCCAAACATCGTGTGATGGCAGCCAGCGGGCCGTCATCCACGCCCTCGGGATCATGGATGACTTCGAATTCATCGTTGGGGCTGACAAACAAAGGCTGTTCGCGCCGGCAGGAGAGGAGCACGCGCGCGGCACCGATCGACTGCAGCTTGTGCAATTGTGCCTGCCACAATTCCTGCCCATGCCAGTGGAGCAGGGCTTTGTCCTGTTTCATCCGGGTGGAGCGGCCACCGGCGAGCAATGCGGCGGCAAACGGAGTGTTCATGATTTGCGGAGGATACCGTCGCTCAAGATTTTGGCCCGCAGGCCCCCATGGCCTTTCAGGGCTGCATGTGCGCCTTCAGCGAAGGCCTGGTTCATCCAGTGACAGGGCGCGGCCTCTTGCGTGCCGAGAAACCTCACCCCCTGCACTTCAAATTCGGTGCCGATGAGGGTGTTGAGGTCGATGCCTTTGGTGATGATGTTGCGGCGAAAGACGGAGGGGGGCACGCCCATGGCGCTGAACTGTTCGCAGAGGCGCTCGTACTGCTCGTGCTCAAAGAAAGTGACCTGACCTTTGAAGTCCTCCTTCCAGCCGAAATAGCGATCACCCCGCAAGCCTTTCCCAGTCACGCATTCAGCCTCCGGCACTTCGATCATGGGCGTGGCGCCGGGTGGCAGGCCGTGATGACCGACGTAGATGTGCTCCGGGGAAATGAAGATGTGCAGGATTTGCATGCGGGGCTTGAATGTTGGCTCCAAGGTGTCCCCAATCCATACGTCTATGACCGCAACTGAGCAACCCATCCGCATCGGCATCATTGGTGCCGGTGGCATCGTCAAATCCCGCCACATGCCCGGCCTGCGGGCGATCCCGAATGTGCAGATCACCCAGGTGACCAACCGCTCGCTGGAAAGTGCCGAGGCTTTCTGCCGTGAGTTTGCCCCGGAAGCCAAAGCGGTGGAGCGCTGGGAGGAGGTGGCGTCGAGCGATGAGGTGGATGTGGTCTGGATCGGCACGCACCCCTACATGCATGCGGAGATGACCTGCTACGCGCTGCAGCATGGGAAGCATGTGTTCACGCAGGCACGCATGGCGGCATCTTTGCCGGAGGCGAGCCAGATGTGGGAGGCGTCCATGCGTTATCCCGAACTGGTCACCGCGATCTGCCCGGCACCGCATGGCATGCATGGCGGGGAGCTGGTGAAGCAACTGCTCGCGGAAGGTGCCATCGGCACGCCGCATCAGGTGCTGCTGCACAGTTTCAATGATGCCTGGCTGGATGCCGCGAAGCCCGCGCACTGGCGGCAGCAGTCGGAGCTGAGCGGCATTCAAATCCTCACGCTGGGCATCTACACCGAGGTGCTGCAGCAGTGGCTTGGGCACATCGTAGAAGTGGAAGCACGCGGCAATGTGGTGATCCCGGAACGTGCGGGCGTGGAGGTGGATATTCCGGATTTCGTCCACGTGATGGCCAAATTCCGCAGCGGCATCGAGGCCACGATGCTCTTCAGCGGTGTGGCCGCGCATGCGCCGACGGACAAGCTGTGGATCTTCGGCTCCGAAGGCACGCTGAGCTATGACTTCGCCACGGATGATCTTCAGCTGGGCAAACGCGGCGGCAAGCTGGAGTCAGTGCCGGTTCCCACCGAGCTGCAACGAAGCTGGACGGTAGAGCGAGATTTCATCGCGGCGGTGCGTGATCCGAAAGCTCCGCGACCAAGGCCGGATTTTGGCGAAGGCATGAACTACATGCGTGTGGTGCATGGCGTGTGGCAGGCCATGTATGCCCAGGCGGCGGTGCGCGTGGTGTGAAAAGGATTTTGGAGGTTGGGTGTGTTTGGCGCGCGGTGTGCACGCAATCACCTGCATGCCCCTGCGCCAAACCGCCCGACTTCGAGGACGTTCGCACGCCACAGTGTCTGCACTACGCTCACAGACGGGCGGGCTGTCGCCACACCCATCCCACGGACTGAACTCACGCCATGCGGCGGCGGCCCACGGCGAGAGCGCCGTTCACGACGTGCAGCAGGCCTTCGACCTGGTAGGGCTTTGGCAACGCAGCGGCAAAGCCGTAGGCGGCGCAGTCTTTCATCACGGCATCATCCCGGTAGCCGGAGGAGACGATGGCGAGGATTTGTGGATCGAGACGACGAAGATAGAGCATGGTTTCCCGGCCGCACATGCCGTCGGGAATGGTGAGATCGAGAATGGCGAGGTCGTAGGGACGGCCCTGCTGCATCGCTTCCTGATATTGGCGCAGAGTCTCCTTGCCGTCTCCGGTTTCAACGACTTCAAAAGACGCCTTTTCCAAAGCACGGCGCATCAGATCGCGCACCATGAGATCGTCCTCAAGCAGCAGGATGCGCCCGGCGGAAGGTTTGGCGACCGGCAGCGGTCGGCTGGGAGTTTGTGTCCCCGGCACGAGTGCCGCCTCGATCACACGGCGCATGTCGCCCATGGACTGGTAGCGGTGCTCACGATCCGTCATCAGCGCACGGATGATGACCGCGTCAAAGCGGGCATCCAGGCCGTGGAGCAAGGTCGAAGGCGGCTGCCAGGAGCCGCGTGGGAGAGCCCCCGTGAGCATCTGATACATCAGCACGCCGAAGGCATAGATGTCCGCACGATGATCGACGTCCCGGTGCGCGTTGAACTGCTCCGGTGCGGCGTATTCCGGCGTGCCCATGACCATGTGCGTTTCCGTGACCATCGACGGTGCACGCATGACGTCCTTGGCGAGTCCGAAGTCGGTGATCTTCACCTCGCCCTGACGGGTGAGCATGATGTTCGCGGGCTTGATGTCGCGATGGACGATGCCTTTGGAGTGCGCGTATTCGAGCCCGGCGCAGATTTGCGGCAGCAGCTGCAGCGCGAGTTCGCGCGTCATCCGGCCAGTGCGCATGATTTCGCCGAGATCGGTGCCATCGACGAACTCCATGACGAAGAACAGGAAGTCGGTGCCGATGTGACCGTAGTCATAGATGGCGACGATGTTCGGGTGGTTCAGCGTGGCCATGGCCCGCGCCTCACGGCGGAAGCGGTCTTCAAAAGCAAAGTCATACCCGTCGCTCACGCGCAGCACTTTGATGGCCACGGGCCGGCCGAGGCTGAGCTGCGTGCCACGATACACCGTGCCCATGCCGCCGATGCCCACCTGAGCCTGAACCGAATAACGCCCGAAGGGCATCATGGCGGACAGCTCCTGCGACGAAGGCGGCGCGGAACGAGTCACAAGGGGAGCGGCGGTGCTGCTGGTAAGTCGCATCAGTCAGGTACTGTGACACACCTGACAACGGGAGCAACAACCATCAAGCTTGGAGTCTATTTCGGCCTTCCTGCTCAAGCCGCAGCGGGCTTGCTGGCAGCCGCCAGTTTGCGGGTGTAAATGAAAGCGCCGATGGCCAGTGCCAGCATCGCGATGCCCAGCAACGGGCGAACAAAGATCCAGGCGATGGCGATGACCAGGAAGGAGATGGCAGCCGCCAGGACAAAGGAGATCAGGCCCGTGCCCATGCCGATGATGCTGCCGATGAAGGGAATCACGCTGCCCAGCACGCTGAGCGGCCGCATGATGGCCATGAAGCCAAAGGCCATGAAGAGGAAGCCCAAAAAGCGCACCAGCCAGGTGATCATGGAATTCGCGGAGGCCGCGTTTTTAAACATAGTTTCGGCACTGACCGTACCTTCTTCGATGAAGTCGATCGCATCGCCAGCCTTGGTCTGGTAGGGCTCAAAAGTTTCCCCAAGCTGCGCCGCCAGGATGCTGAAGGTGCCGGGCTTGACGATTTCAAAGGACACGCGCACGTCACCGACCTTGGGCTCTTTGGGGTTTGGTCCGATGTAGAAGGCTCCGTCTTGGATTTTCGTGCCCTCTTTGAGGTCAGCAGGCAGCGTGGCCAGATCTGCATCCGTGACAGCGCGTTTGATCGGGCTGCCCATTTGCTTCACAAAGTCTTCCGGCACGCTAAACGCCCCCAGGGTGACCTTCTCGGCGCTGATGTTGGCATTTCCGGAGATCAAGTCGCCCTCGTTGGTGTGGCCTTCGGGCTTTTTGAACTCAGAGGACTTCACCGGCTCGTCCACCCATTTTTTGTCGTAGGTGTAGGTGGTCGTGGTTTCTTCACTGCCACCGACTTTTTCCTTCTTCTCGGTCTTCTTGTTCTCCACCCACTGATAAATCTCTTCGGTGCGCACCAGCCGCAGTGCTGGCACGCTGACGCCGTAATCGGTGTCCACCACCGGGCCGTCGGCTTTGGCTTCTCCAGTCATATGAACGAGTTTCTTGTTGTTGGCAGGATCCACCTTGTCCGCAGCCACATGTATCATGTCGGCTTTTCCCTCCTTCAGACTGTTAGCAGTGGTCAAAGCTCGTCCCTCATTGAACCACAAGACTACGATCGTCACGGGAATGACAATGATGCCAAACAGGATGCCTTTGATCGATTCGCCAATGCGGCTGAACCAGTTTTGTGAAGTCACTTCAGTATAGGAGTCAGCCATGGTATAAAATTGAGTTGATGGTTTAAATTGGAGCGGAAATCCCGCCCGGCTTCCACTTTTTTCTGTCACACGAAAATACCGGAACCGGTGACAAGGCGGCAAGAAACTGCCGCAGCTTCGTTTGTTACTCTCTTCACCATGAAAACGCGCCTTCTCCTCCTCCTTCTCGGCAGTTCAGCGCTCGCTGCTGACCCGAACGTCAAGCCCGACGCCGTTGCTGGTAATGAGGCCGTGAAGAAGATCATGGAAACGCGCCCCGGACGCGGGGTGATGCGGGACGACACACCTCCCACGCCGCCCGAGGAGGCGCTGAAGAAATTCAAAACACGCAGCGATGTCGTCATCGACCTCATGGCCGCCGAACCAGTGGTGGAGCAGCCTCTGTATGTGAGCTGGGATTCCAAAGGCCGCATGTGGGTCACGCAGTACCGCCAGTATCAATTCCCCGCCGGGCTGAAGATCATCAGCTATGACCAGCACCTGCGCGCCAAGTTTGACAAGGTGCCGCTGCCGCCGCCACGGGGTGAAAAGGGAGCCGACAAGATCACCGTTTTTGAAGATACAGATGGCGACGGCTTTTTCGACAAGCACGAGGACGTCATCACCGGCCTGAACATCGCCAGCGCCGCGCTGCACGGCATGGGGCGCATCTGGGTGCTGAATCCCCCTTACCTGCTCAGCTACGCCGATGCTGACTTTGACGCGAAGCCTGACAGCGACACGCCTGAAGTGGAACTCAGCGGTTTCGGCCTGGAAGACACGCACAGCGTCGCTACCAATCTGCAGTGGGGCATGGACGGCTGGCTCTACGGTGCCAACGGCAGCACCACCACCGGCAACGTCAGCAGCGCCAACACCAAGAATGTGAAGTGGGAGGGCCAGTGCATCTGGCGTTATCATCCGAAGAAGAAGACCTTCGAAATTTACGCTGAGGGCGGCGGCAACACCTTCAGCCTCGACTTCGACAGCAAGGGCCGCCTGTTCTCCGGCACGAACGGTGCCACGCGCGGCATGCACTATGAGCAGGGCAGCTACGGCATCAAAGGCTGGGGCAAGCACGGTCCGCTCACCAATCCGTATGCGTTTGGCTGGTTCGAGCACATGCAGCACCAGGGCGACAACAAACGCTTTCCGCAGGCCTTCACCGTGTATGAGGGTGGACTGCTCGGCAGCGCCTACGAGGGTAAAATCATCGCCCCGAACGCGCTGCAAAATCTCGTCTATGTCAGCGAGCGCATCGCCGACGGCTCGACCTTCCGCACCAAGGACGAGGAAAACCTGCTCAGCACCCCGGACCGCTGGTTCCGCCCGGTGTGGGCCGGTGTAGGCCCCGATGGCGGCTTCTACATGGCCGACTGGTACGATACCCGCCTCAGCCACGTCAGCCCCATCGACGACTGGCACAAGACCAGCGGCCGCATCTACCGTGTGAGACCAGCCGCAGGTGCGCCGAAGTTGAAGCCGTTTGATCTGAGCAAGGCAAGCGGGGATGAGCTGCTTGGTTATTTGAGCCATCCGAACGAGTGGTTCCGGAAGCAGGCGGTGCTGGAGATTGGGTGGCGAAAGCTGAAGGAGCTGGAGAAGCAGCTGTATGATTTGTTCACCAAGGACGGCAACGCGAATGCTCTTGAAGCATTATGGGCACTTGAGGCACTGGCCGGCACCCCATCAACAAATGGAAATAAATTAGATCCCGAAGACTCGGAAGGAAAAGACTTCTTTGCAGCCGTGACACTACGAGCCTGTGGTCATCCTGATCCTTATGTGCGCCGTTGGGCAGCAAAGATTCTCGGAGAGGGAGAGGTGGCACAAGGAAAAGCCATTACCTGTATTCAGATGTTGGTCAGGAACACTAGTCCTCAAGAACTGGAAGTTCGTGCACAGTTGCTTGCTTCCGCCAAGCGAATGCCAGCCATGCTTGCGCTACCTCTTCTCAAGATGGGTGATGTTGATGATCAAAGTGGCCATTTGGCTCTTCTTGCCTGGTGGGCGCTTGAGTCAAAATCAGAGAAGAACCGTGATGCCGTTTTTACATACCTCAAAGCTGATGACGAGTTCAGAGCATCTAAACTCTTCCGCGACAACCTTGCTGAAAAGCTCGCGAAGCGCTACGCGCTGGCCGGTGGTGAAGAGAACTTCCAGTCCTGCGCGGATCTGCTCGCGCTGACGAACGACGACGCCCTGCGTGGCAAGTTCATCGCCGGCATCGCCTCCGCCTTTGAAGGTGCGGAGATGCCGAAGCTGCCGGAGTCGCTTACCAAGGCGCTCAATGATTACATGGCGAAGCAAAGCGGCGGGGACCTCACGCTCGCGCTGCGCAGTGGCAGCGCGGATGCGCTGAAGAGCGCGCTGAAGCTGCTGGAAGACAAGAAAGCCAGCAGCACCGCCCGCATCGCCATCGCGAAAACACTGGCTGAACTCGGCAAGCAGGAAGCGGTGATGCCGATGGTGAACCTATTGAAAGCCACGAATCCGCCCGGCCTCAAGCGCGGCATCCTCCAGGCAGCGGCCAAGTTTGATGACAAACGCATTCCCGAGGCCCTGCTGCTTGGCTGGGAAGCTCAAATCGCCGGAGACAAGGCGCTGCGCGAAGATGCGCTGCGTGTGATGGCCGGGCGCAAGGAGTGGGCGCAGATTTTGGTGAGTTTTGTGAATGAGTGGAAGGTGCCCACCAAGCACTTCACCGTGGACATCGTGCGTCAGCTCAGCCTGCACAAAGACCCGGAGATTGATGCGGCCATCGACAAGCACTGGAAGGGCCTGCTGGCCACCGGTCCCACGCCCGAAAAGAAGAAAGAGTCCGAGCGCATCAAGGCCGTGCTCAAGACCGGCCTGGGCGATGCTGACAAGGGCAAGATCCAGTTCATGGCCCGCTGCGCCATCTGCCACAAGCTCTTTGGCGAAGGCGGCCAGATCGGCCCCGAACTCACCGGCTATGACCGCAGCAACGCCGACTTCTGGCTGGACAACCTCTTCATGCCCAGCATGGAAATCCGCGAGGGCTTCGGCGCCTACATCGTGAAAACAAAGGGCGGCCAGATCCTCACCGGCCTCATGGATGCGCAGGACGCCAAGGGCATCGTCATCAAAGACATGGCCAACAACAAAACGGCGCTCAAGCAAACCGACATCGAATCCATGACGGCCTCGCCCATTTCCCTGATGCCCGAAGGACTGACCACCGGCATGAGCGACGCGGATTTGAAGGACTTCTTTGCGTATCTGATGAAGAAATGATCCGCGCCTCAAGGGGCTTCAGCCCTCTTCTTCACCGGCCAACCAGCGGTCCAATCCTGCAGTTTGCTCCGCCGTCCAGCGGGGCATGCCAAGGACATGCAGACGTTCCCAGTATGCGTCAAAATCAGGCACCTGCATTGAAGCGGAAGGCATGGGCATGGCGGCATCCAAATCCATCATGGCGTCCATGAAGCGGCGCTGCTCGGCTGGGGGCAGAGCTTTGACTTGCAGCAATAGGTCACGAGCACTCACTTTCAAAAGGTACCCGAGGGTACGCGCCTCACAAGCCACTTTTCCCGGCATGAGCGATGCGTATCTGATGAAGAAATAATACCACAATCAGTTAAAAACGGGTCTGTTCCTCAGCCGGAGATAGCGTTTACTTGAGAGCGGATCCAGCCGTCGCCAACCAGGGAGCGCACCTGCTGGGGTTCGCTCCACAGAGGCTTGATCTCCCTCTCAATGGCCGCCTCCATCTCCTTGAGACTGCCAAACACGCGGTTGCCTGTGGCATCCCTGATCA
>JAPLUN010000520.1 GCA_026397715.1 Verrucomicrobiota bacterium | reverse complement strand
CCTGTGGCATGGCGTAGGTCTGGGTCTTGACCTGCGGGAGGGTGAGGCTGGCGCTGGTGGCGACGGTGAAATGAATTGTTTCTCCTTTGGCGGCGAAGAAATCCAGGGAGGGAAGGGGCTCGCCAAATTCATCGCGGCAATCGACGGGGAGCTTCGTGCTGGCGGGCTGTGGGATGGCGGGTGGCAGCGTGGCGGGCTTTGCGGCGAGTGGTCTGGTATAGGGTGGTAGCGTGGCGGCGGGCGGACCGTCTTCGAGCCAGAGGGTGAAGTAGGGGCGGGTGCTTTTTTTGTCGTCCTTGCTGGAGACGTAGCGATTGAGGAAGGGGCGGTAGGTGAACTTGCTGCCCTCGCGCAGGTACTCGCTGCCCACGTCATCCATGACGGCAAAGCCGTAGCTGCGACCCTCGATGCGGGCCTGCACGACGGCGGGATCCACGGGGATGATCTGCCAACCGTTTGCATCGCGCGGTGTGGGATCGGCAAAGCCCCAGAGGGAGCCGCCGGAGCCATTGATGACGGCGGTGATGTCCGCCTGGTCTCCGCCCCAGCGCTGCTCGCCGGTGCGTGCCCAAGTGAAGGAACTGGCCCCGGGGACTTTTTTGTAGCTGTTGCCATCGCCTTCGGTCCATTCCTCGGAGATGGTGGAGACGGTCATGCGCTGCAGGATTTCCGCGCCTTCTCCATGCAGATGGAGCTGGGCTTTGATGACGCGTTTGCCTTTGAGCGCGGTGGCATCGATGTCCATGAGCGCGAGCTCCTGAACGCCTTTGAACTTCATCTTGGGAGAGGCCCCGTTGCTGCCTTCGATCTCGGTCGGGTAGGAGGAGACCCAGGTGTCGCGGGAGATGTCGATGCGGAGGGGCTCTGCGGCGGGGGCTGAAAGGGTGAGCGCGAAGGCCAGTGTGAGGTGGATGATGGAGAATCGTTTCATGGTTTGATGGCTGCGGTTATTCTCGAAGGGTTTCATGGCCAGAATTCGCGCACGGTGCGCTCCCATTCATCGGCGAGGATTTGGTGGCCGGAGTAGGTGGGGTGGACGTCGTCCCAGATCCAGTGGGCGGCGGGTGCGCGTGCGGTGGCTCGGTCCAGGGCGGCCTGAAAATGCACGAGCGCGGCGCCGTGCTTTTTGGCGAGGCGTACGACGATTTCCTGACGCTTGACGATGTCGGCATTGGGTGAGCCGTGCTGCGGATCAGTGGCGAGGTGGTTGACGACGAAGGGTTCGCAGAGAACGAGCTTGAGCTGTGGATTGGCGGCTTTTGCGTCGGTGATGATTTTGTCGTAGGTCTGCTCGTAGATTTCCAGCGGCACGCCGCGACCTTTGTCATTCACGCCGATGAGGATGCTGAGCACGTCTGGCTTGAGATCGAGCGTGTCCTTCTGCCAGCGCTTTTCGAGATCGAGAACGGTGTTGCCGCTGCTGCCGCGATTGATGAACTCGAGTTTGGCTTCTGGAAAGGCAGCGCCGAATTTCGCGGCCATGATGAAGGCATAGCCGTGGCCGAGAATGTGGTTGGGGTCGGCGCTGCGGCCGCGATTGCCGTCGGTGATGGAGTCTCCCTGGAAAAGGATGTGCGCGCCGGGGGTGAAGGCCTTGAGGGGCTCCACGGCGTGGAGGGTGGTGGCCAGTGCGAGCAGGAGAGTGGTGAGGAAGGGGAGCGGGTGTGTCATGAAGGAGGTACGGCGAGTGTCATTCATACGCTGCTCCGCACGCACTCTCGCGGTGTGGGGGGAGGTAGGCGATGAGATTGCGGACTTCGTCGTGGTGGCGCTGCGTCGACGCCAGTGAGCGGGGAAAACAACTATGTCTGGCGAATCAGCCATAAACGGCTATAATCGGCTAAACAATCAGCCAAGACAGCCATGTTGCCCCCCGTTTTCAGCATCACACCCGAGATCCTCCGCCTCATCGCCGAGCTGGACGAGTTCAAAGGGCAGTGGCGCATGATTCGCAGCCTTTCGCCGGAGAAACTCACTTCGTTGCGCAAGGTCGCCACCATCGAGAGTGTCGGCTCGTCCACCCGCATTGAGGGCTCGAAGCTCACTGACCGCCAAGTCGAGGACCTGCTTGGCCGATTGCACATCACCGAGATCAAGACTCGCGATGAGCAGGAGGTCGCAGGTTACGCCTATGTCATGGATCAGGTGTTCGATGCCTTCGAGCAGATCCCCGTCACGGAAAACATGATCGGCCAGCTCCATCAGGACCTACTGCGTTACAGCACCAAGGACGAGCGCCATCGCGGCCATTACAAGACACTGCCGAATCACGTCGCCGCCTTCGATGCCGATGGTAAAGAGATCGGCATCGTCTTCCAGACCACCTCGCCGTTCGATACGCCGCGCGAGATGGAGACACTCGTCGCTTGGTTCATCAAGGC
>JAPLUN010000392.1 GCA_026397715.1 Verrucomicrobiota bacterium | reverse complement strand
ATCGCGTGGTATCTCGCCAAAAGTGAAGCGCCGATGGTCCTGCAGATTCCCGCCGCCTCCTGGCGCGACCCCAAGCTTCTGCGTCTGCCGGCCGAAGTCATCACCAGCATCACGTTGAACCAGCCCTCCGGGCAGATCGTCCTCAGCCGTGAAAATGAGCATGCGCCATGGCTGCTGGAAAAGCCGCTCAAAACACGCGGCGGCAAAGAGCGCATCACCGAACTGCTCTCCGCCATTCTGAACATCGAAATCACCGAGGCCAAGGACGTCACTGCCACGGCCAAGGAAGACGCGCAGACCGCCCATGCCGATGAAATCAAAGTCACCGTGGAGTCCAAGGCACGCGGCAAATCCTACGAGTTCACCCTCAAGAAACCTGCCGATGACAAGCAGGCGGTCACCACCGCCACCACCGCCTATCGCAAACCTTCCTTCACGGTCGTCGCCAAGAATCTCCTCAGCCTCTGGGCCGGTCCCAATGCCCTGCGTGACCACCTGCTGGCGCAGATCGACGGGGAGCACCTGGACTTCATCACCATCGCCAGCAAGACCCACCCGGAGATCAATCTGCGCAATGAAGGCGGCTCCTGGTACCTGCAGCGCCATGGCAAATGGGATCCCGCCAATGGCGAACGCGTCTCACGCTGCCTGGACGCACTCAACAGCTATGAAATCCTCCAGTTCGCCGCAGATTCTGCCGCAGACCTGACTCCCTTTGGCCTGGACGATCCCTTCCAGACCGTCACCTGGACTCCGCAGCGTGAAAAGCCGGTGAAGCTCATGTTTGGCCACAACGCGGAAAGCACCCAGTTCTTTGCCAAATACGACAGCGAGCCCTTCATCTACCGCATTGACGCCTCCCTGCTGCCTTCCCTGCCCACCGACGGCATCAAATGGAAAGGCCTCGGAGCCCTGCGCTTCACCACCTTCGCCCTGCGTAAAATCACCATGGCTCAAGGTGCCTTTGCCCCCACCATTCTCGACTACAACCCCGTCTCCGCCGAATGGAAAGCCTCACGCGGCGGCCATGACATCACCGCCGAACTCGACCGCGTCAAAGCCGACCAGCTCGCCGCCAGCCTCTCACGCTTCACGGTGCAGGACTGGGCCGCAGACCGCAGCGATGCGCTGCAGGCCTTGAAGACTCCCTTCCTCACCATTCAGATCGTCCTCGGCGAACCCGGCCGCCTCGACGGCCCACTGCGTGAGATCGAAATCCTCTTCTCCCCGACCCAGCCGAATGCCAGCACGGCCTTCTACTTTGGTCAGATCAAAAACGATCCCGACATTTTCTACATCACCAACAACGCCCTGCTGCAAATCGCAGGCATCAACATCTTCAAGCCCAAGCAGGCGAAGTAGGTTAAAGTGAAAGAGCACTCAGCCCACCCGCTTCGGTGACGGCCCTCGTACTTCCATCCCGCAGCAAAGGCACCAGTCGATGGCGGAGCCATCAAAGCCTGTAGCGAGGGGTTGAGCGCAGCGATACCCCTCGTTCACCGAGACATATGCCCCTTCCTCTGGCATCGCGTAGCGATGCCAGCACATGCGTCCCATCTCGCCCTTCTTTCTTTACTCATACGTCATCGCAAAGACGAGTGGCGAACGCTGGCCACGCCCGCGCTGGCATCACTACGCGATGCATGTGCCTACTCGCGAATGCTATGCGCTCTTACGAGGGGTGTCGCTTCGCTCAACCCCTCGCTACACGCTGGGATGGCTCCGCTATCCAGAACGTGGTGAGGATTTGTTGGGCATGAACGGAGTCAGCGTCTCTACCAAACCCGGGCTCAATCCTTTTTGAACCAGCCCTTCACCTTCGTGAAGAAGCCTTTCTTCTCGGCTGTTGAACCACGTGCCGCAGGGTCTGCTGTGGCGACGGGAACCGTGACGGGCAGGCTTTGATCCCAACCGCCACCGAGCGCCTTGATCAAGCTGACGCTGGCGATCAAGCGCTGTCCGGCCAGCGTGGCGCAGGCACGTTGAGTAGCAAGCAGCGAGCGGTTCGCCTCGATCACATCCAGATAGGGGCTCGTGCCCGCTTCATAACGTGCATGCGCGATCTCGGCGGCTTTTTGGGCGCTGTCACGCGCACGGTGCTGCGCCTCTGCTTGAGTGCTGAGATTGCGCAGCGCAGCGAGGGCATTTTCGACATCGCTGAAGGAGACAAGCACGGCCTGCCGGTAGTTCGCCAGCGCCTCATCATGCGCAGCACGGCTGCGCTCTGAGGCCGCCCGAGTTTTGCCACCGGCCATCAACGGCACGCTGATGCTGGGCCCCACGTTCCAATTGAGGCTGCTGACCTCGAAGAGATTGGCCGAGTCACCACTGAGATAGCCGCCGTGTCCGATCAGCTTGATGCTGGGAAAGAAGTTCCCTTTCACGACACCAATCTGCGCGGTCGCAGACGCGAGCGCACGTTCGGCAGCCGCCACATCGGGACGGCGCTCCAGCAGGTCAGTGGGCACTCCCACAGGAATGCCCGGAGGTGTGGGCAGAAAGCTGGCATTGCCCCCGAGCCTGAAGGCGCTGGGATTCGTACCGGTCAGCAGGGCGATGCCGTTTTCAAGCTGGTCGCGCTGATTCTGCAAGGCACTCACTTCCGCCTCGGCGGTGGCCACTTCTGTCTCTGCCTGCGCCTGCTCCAGTTCGCTGCCAGCACCGGCTTTGACTCGGGCACGGGCGATGTCCAGCGCCTGCTTGCGCCAGCCGACGGCGGCACGCACGGTCTGCAGTTCGCCATCGAGAGCGCGGATGCGGAAGTAATTGGTGGCGACATCGGCATGCATGCCTAGCAGCACATTCTGCATCAAGCTGGCGGCGGCAGAAGCATCTGCACGCGCGCTTTCCACCTGCCGGCGGATCTTGCCCCACAGATCAAGTTCCCAGGTGAAGTCGATCGGCACATTGTAGCTCGGTCCCACGTAATGCAGGCCGCCCAGAGGAAAGGCGCTCGGCATGTTCGGTGAGGTGCGCTGCGTCGTGATAGCCGCATTGATGTCCGCACTCGGAAAGAAAGCCGCACGGGCGATTCCGGTGCCGGCACGCGCCTGGTCAAAGCGGGCGACTGCGGCCTTCAGCGTCTGGTTATGCGCCGTGGCACGCTCCATAAGGCCATTCAGTTTGGCATCACCAAACACGCGCCACCAGTCACCCTTGGGCAGCGAGTCCAGCGGACGCGTTTCGCGCCAGCGGATTGCGGATTTGTAGTTCGGTGGTGTCACCGTTTCAGGACGTTCGTAGTCCGGCCCGACTTGAGCGATGGCACTGGTCGCGAGGAGTAATGATATAAAGATGCGCATAACAGGGATCAATGAGGGACTGGAAGGGCGGCGGCGGGAATCTCAGCGGCAGGAGCGGCGGTCTTTTTCTTGTGCCCCATCATCACCAGCACATAGAACACCGGTGTGAAGAACAGGCCAAGGAAGGTCACCCCGATCATGCCGGCAAACACGGCAGTGCCCATGGCGCGGCGCATTTCAGCACCCGCACCCGTGGAAACAACGAGCGGATACACACCCGCAATGAAGGCGATTGACGTCATCAAAATCGGACGCAGACGCAGGCGGCAGGCTTCAATGGCTGCATCAAAGGCGCTCAATCCGTGGTCAAATCTCTCCTTGGCAAATTCCACGATGAGGATGGCGTTTTTACACGCCAGGCCGATCAGCACGATGAAGCCGATCTGCGTGAAGATGTTGTTGTCACCATGGGTGATCATGACGCCCGCCAATGCAAACAGCAGGCACAGCGGCACGATCAAAATGATGGCCAGCGGCAGGCGCAGACTTTCATACTGTGCCGCCAGCACCATGAACACCAGCAGGATGCAGAGCGGATAAACAAACACCGCTGTGTTGCCGGCAATGATCTTCTGATACACGAGCTCGGTCCATTGGAACTCGAATCCCGGTGGCAGCGATTTCGCGAGTTCGGAGATCACCGCCTCTCCCTGCCCCGAGCTGAGCGGCGGCATGGCGGCGCCATTGAGATCTGCCGCGAGGTAGCCGTTGTAATGCGTCACGCGGTCAGGACCAAAGCTTTCATTCACTTTGATCAGCGAGCCCACAGGCACCATCTCACCGGCCAGATTGCGTGTTTTCAGACGCGTGATGTCTTTGACGTCATCGCGGAACTGCGGCTCAGCCTGCGCCACCACCTGGTAGGTGCGGCCAAAGCGGTTGAAGTCATTCACGTAGAGACTGCCCAGATTGATCTGCAAAGTCTCAAAGAGATTAGCCAGCGGCACGCCCTGCATCTTGGCTTTCTCACGGTCCACATCGGCTTCAAGCTGCGGCACGTTCACCGTGTAGCCCGAATAGACCTGCATGAGCTTCCCGCTTCCAAAGGCCGCGCCGATGAGCCCCTGCGTGGCCTGATACAAGGCTGCGTAACCCTGATCCCCACGGTCCTGAACCATCATCTTGAAGCCACCCGTGGTGCCGATGCCATTGACCGGTGGCGGTGAGAGCACCAGCACCATGGCGTCTTGAATCGCCATGAACTTGCCATTCAGCGCACCCGCGATGGCATCGCCTGAAAGCTCAGGTGTCTTGCGATCTTCAAAGTCATCGAGACCGACAAACACGATGCCGCTGTTTGGACTGATGCTGAAGCCATGGATCGACAAGCCCGGGAAGGCGATCGCGTCCTTCACGCCTTTATGGTTCAAGGCAATCTCCGACATTTTGCGCATCACCTCTTCGGTGCGATCCAGCGATGCACCATCCGGCAGCTGTGCAAAGCCGACCAGATACTGCTTGTCCTGCCCTGGCACGAAACCCGTCGGCACCATGTCAAAGCCCTTCCACGTCGCCCACACCAGTCCGCAGTAAACAACGACCGCAACGAAGCTGAAGCGAATGATGCGCTTCACGATGCCCACATACGCATTCGAAGACCATTCAAAGAAGCGGTTGAACGGGCGGAAGAACCAGCCCAGCATCGCATCGATGATGCGGGAAAGAATGTCCTTCTTCGCGTGATGTTCCTTCAGCAGCAGCGCGGAAAGCGCTGGGCTGAGCGTGAGCGAATTGATGGCCGAAATAACCGTCGAGATGGCGATGGTAACTGCGAACTGTTTGTAGAACTGACCGCTGAGACCGCTGATGAAGGCCGTAGGGATGAACACCGCGCAGAGCACCAGCGCCGTGGCCACGATGGGCCCCGTCACCTCAGTCATCGCCTGCTTGGTGGCGTCAACCGGGTTCAAGCCGTTACGGATGTTTCGCTCCACGTTTTCCACCACCACGATGGCGTCATCCACGACGATGCCGATCGCTAGCACGAGACCAAAGAGGGAGAGGTTGTTGATCGAGAAGCCCAGCAAATGCATCACGGCAAAGGTGCCGACCAATGACACCGGCACGGCGGCCAGCGGGATGATCGAAGCGCGCCAGGTCTGCAGGAAAATGACCACCACGAGGACGACGAGCAGCAGTGCTTCGATGAGCGTGTGAATGACGGCGTCGATGGACTTGTCCACGAACACCGTCGGATCGTAGGCGATGGCGTAGTCCATGCCTTCAGGAAACTTGGTCTTCAGCTCCGCCATCTTGGCGCGCACGGCTTTGGACAGCTCCAAGGCATTGGCACCCGGCAGCTGAAACACCGGCACACCGACGGCACGCTTGTTGTTCAGCAGGCTGCGCAGTGCATACTCGCTGGATCCCATTTCAAGACGCGCCACATCCTTGAGACGCAGCTTCTCGCCATGCTCGCCGATTTTGACAATGATGTTCTCAAATTCCTGCTCGCTTAGCAAACGGCCCTTGGCATTCACCGTCAGCTCAAACGCGACATTGTTCTTCACCGGCTGCTGGCCGATGGCCCCGGCAGCGACCTGCACATTCTGTTCACGAATGGCGTTCACGATATCCGAGGAGGTCAGGCCACGCGCAGCAGCCTTGTCAGGATCGATCCACACGCGCATCGCATACTCACCACCGCCAAAGAGCTGCACCTGGCCGACGCCGGGCAGGCGGGCGAGCTCATCCTTCACATTCAGCGTGGCGTAGTTGCGCAGATACAGCTGATCATAGCGGTCATTCGGCGAGAGCATATGCACCACCATCGTGAGATTGGGGGAGGACTTCACCGTGGTGACCCCAAAGCGCCGCACTTCTTCCGGCAGCTTTGGCAGCACCTGCGACACGCGGTTCTGCACCTGCACCTGCGCGAGGTCGATGTCGATGCCCAGCTTGAACGTGACGGTGAGCGTCATCACGCCGTTCGCCGTGCTCTGCGACGACATATACAGCATGTTTTCGATGCCGTTGATCGTCTGCTCCAAGGGCGAGGCCACCGTCTCAGCGATCGTCTTCGGATTCGCACCAGGATAGGTGGCCGTCACGATGACGGTCGGCGGCGCGACTTCCGGGTATTCGGAGATCGGCAGTTGAAAGAGGGAGATCGCACCGAGGATGAAGATCAGCAGCGACAGCACGCCCGCAAAAATGGGGCGGGTAATGAAGAAACGGGAAAAATTCATGGCAGCGTGTGAGGGGTTGTGCGCGTGGCCATTACTTGGCCGCCGTTTCCTTGGCTGGTGCCGGAGCAGGAGCCGATGGCGCGACGGGCATGCCCGGCTGCGGCAGTCTGGCCATGCCGTTCACGATGATCTTGTCGCCAAAAGCGAGGCCGCTGCGGATGATGCGTTTGCCGTCGATGGTCGGGCCGATCACCACGGCTTTGTAAACCGAGATCGGCGGTGTCTTCGTCTCATCAATGCCGAGCACATACTTGTTTGCCTGATCGGTGAGGATGCTCTTTTCATCGACCAGCAGCGCGTTGTACTTGCCGGTCATGGGGATGCGGATGCGGGCAAAGAGCCCCGGCGTGAGCATGCCGTCAGCGTTCGAAAATTCCGCCCGCAGCACCATGCTGCCCGTGCTGGCATCAAGTCGGTTGTCGAAGGATTCGACGTGCCCCTTGTGTGAAAAAACCGTCTCGTTCGAAAGCTGCAGTTCCACCGGCATGCGTCCGTCACCGTTAGTGAAGGTCTTCTTGTCACGCTGCATCGCCTGGATCTTGAGCAGGCTGTTTTCGTCGATGTCCGAATACACATAGACAGGGTCCACCGTCACGATGGTCGTGAGCAGCGTCGTTCCCGCGGTGACGAAATTTCCCGTGGTCGTGATCGCTCGGCTGATGCGGCCACTGATCGGTGCCTTCACCGAGCTGTGCTCGAATTCGATTTCCGCACTGTGCTGCGCAGCCTTGGCGGCTTCCAGCCCGGCCTTCGCCTGCAGGTTCATCGACTCACGCGCCTCCGCCTGCTCTGGGGCGATGGCTTTCGCCGCGAGCAGGGTCTGCACACGGTCAAACTCACGCTTCATCGCCATGGCATTCGCCTCCGCACGCGCCACCTCAGCCCCCGTGGCACGCAGGCGGGTTTCAAACGGACGCTGGTCGATGGTGAAGAGCACATCCCCCTTCTTGACCAAGGCCCCTGCCTGGAAATGGACTTCCGTGATGTAGCCGGAAACTCGGGGCTTCAGCTCCACGGTTTCCACCGGCTCGACGCGCCCCGTGAACTCCTCCCACTCGACGAGTTCTTTCTGCTCAACCGGTGCGAGCGTCACCGGGGCCGGAGGCATCTGACCGCCGCCGTGGCCGCCCGCAGGCGGTTTGCCACAGGCAGCGAGGAGCAGGACGAATGGGAGGAGGGTTTGGAGTTTCACGAGGCGCGTTGGTTTTGGGGTGGGAAGTTGACCAGTTGGTTAATTTGAAAGCAAAAAATAGGCGCAGCCTCAGCCTTTGACGCCGAGAATGATCTTGGCCCCGGATTCGAATTCATCCAGGCGACCGAGGTCATTCCACATGCGGGCGTGCAGCAGCAGCCCCTCGCTGTAGGCAAACACGATCCGTGCCAAAGCCATCGCATCATGCGTGACAATGCTGCCCTGCGCCTGCGCATCGCGGATGGCGCTCTCGTAATAGCGGATGAACTGGCTCAGGATCTCCTGCAGTTTGTCCCGCAGGCGCTCGTCCACCGTGCTGACCTCAGCCCCCAGGGAATGGATGGGGCAGCCCAGCACGCGGCCATGTTTTTCAAACAGTTCCTCCTGCTCCTGGCGGAAATTGCGGAAGCAGTTCAGGATGCGCTCCACCGGGGGCACCACGGGGGAAAAGATCTGGTCCAGTTCCTTGCGGTGCTCGGTCCAGCCGTGATCGATCGCCGCGAGGGCCAGCTCAGTTTTGGACTCAAAGAAGTGGTAAAAGCTGCCCTTCTTCACCCCCGCCCTTTCGCAAATGTGATCCACCGAGGTGCTGCCGTAGCTGCCGTAGCTGCCCGCCCAGATCAGTTCGATCATCGCATCAATCAGGCGGTCTTTGGCGGTGGAGGTACGTCCCATGGCAATTTAGAGTAAGGTGGCGAGGCTTAAAACAGACTAGACGGTCAGTCAACAATTTTTCCACCTCCACGATTGCCGCCCGCGCCTTCACCTTCCATAGTGTGCCATTCCTTCACTCATGAACGACCAAGCCACAGTTCTGATCGTCGATGACGAAAAGCACACCCGCGATGGCCTGCGCCTCTCGCTGGAGGATGACTTCGACTGCTACGTGGCCTCCAACGCCGCCGAGGCGATGGAATACCTCCGCAATGACCACATCGACGTCATGCTCACCGACCTCCGCCTCGGCGAGGACGACGGCATGAAGCTGCTGGAGGCCGCCATGGCCCTGCCCAAGCCGCCCGTGTGCATCATGATGACCGCCTACGGCAGCGTGGACACCGCCGTGGAGGCCATGCGCCGTGGCGCCTACCATTTCGTCACCAAGCCGCTGAACCTCGATGAGGTGGAGATCCTCATCAAACGCGCCCTCCGCAGCCGTTCGCTCGAGCATGAAAACGTCGCGCTGAAGCAGCAGGTGGAGCGCAAATTCTCCATCGAAGGCATCCTCGGCCAGGCGGAGGTGATGAAACCCATCATCGACACCATTCAGCAAGTGGCCCCTTCCCGCGCCACCGTGCTGATCGAAGGTGAGAGCGGCACCGGCAAGGAACTCGTGGCCCGAGCCATTCACAATCTCAGCGGCCGCCCCAAGGCAAACATCGTCTCAGTGCACTGCGCGGCACTCTCCCCGCAGATCCTCGAAAGCGAACTCTTCGGCCATGAGAAGGGCGCCTTCACCGGTGCCCAGGAGCGCCGCATCGGCCGCTTTGAGCAGGCGAATGGCGGCACCCTCTTCCTGGATGAAATCGGCGAGATCGATGCCAGCACCCAGGTGAAACTGCTGCGCGCCCTCGGCGAGCAGACCATCGAGCGCGTGGGCAGCAGCAAGCCCATCTCCATCGACGTCCGCGTCATTGCCGCCACGAATCGCGACCTCGCCAAGATGGTCGAAGCAGGCACCTTCCGTGAAGATCTCTACTGGCGTCTGCGCGTGGTCACCATCCAGCTTCCCCCGCTGCGCGCCCGCAAGAGCGACATCTCCGTGCTGGCGGATCACTTCCTCAAGGAACTCGCCAAGGCCAATGGCAAGACCTACAAGCCGCTCGGCGAAGACGCCCTGCCTGCGATGATGAATTACGACTGGCCCGGCAACATCCGCGAGCTGCGCGCCGCCATCGAGCACGGCGTGGTCATGAGTAACAGCAACCGCGTCATGCTCAAGCACCTGCCCTCCTACCTGCTCAATCCGCATGGTCTGGGCATCGGCTTGCGCGCCCCGTCATTGATCGCCGCCAAGGACGCCGCGACCGCCGCCGCACCCGCTGGAACCAGTGCCGATCCCACGATCAAGCCGAAGAGCGATCTGGACATCACCGAGGCCGAGCACCACCTCATTCTCACCGCCTTGCAGCGCAGCGGCAACAACCGCACCGTGGCCGCCGAGATGCTCGGCATGAGCCGCCGCACGCTGCAGCGCAAGCTCAAGGACCTCAACATGGTCCGCACTCACCGCCGCCGTGTCACCACGCCGGCTCAGACATCCGACTCGTAAACAGTCGGGTCATGGAGGCCGGCGAGCACAAAGGCCTCAATTCGCTCCACACACGTGCCGCACTTTCCGCAGTGCAAATCACCGCCTTTGTAGCAGGACCAGGTCTTGCCGTAGTCCACACCAAGAGTTTCACCGAGCTTGGCAATGCCCGCTTTGTCGCGATGGATGAACGGACGTAACAGATCGATCCGCGCATAGGTTCCCTCACGCATCGCCGCCGCCATGCTCTGCATGAAGTCTTCGCGACAATCAGGATAGATCATGTGGTCCCCCGCATGCGCGGCAATGACGAGCGCTTCGGCACCGCAGCTTTCCGCGAGCCCGCAGGCAATGGAAAGCATGATGCCGTTGCGAAAGGGCACCACGGTCTTCTTCATGTTCTCGTCCGCATAGTGCCCCTCGGGGATCGTGCCGCCGGATTTCAGCAGGTCGGAGGCAAAGTGCTGGTTCATGAACCCGAGGTCGATGATGTCGTGCTTCACGCCGATATGGGCGCAATGCCATGCAGCCAGCGGTATCTCGCGGTGGTTGTGCTTGGCACCGTAATCAAAACTCACCGCCCCCACGACCTCATTCTCATGACGCGCCCAGTAAAGGGCCGTCACCGAGTCCATCCCGCCAGAGAGCATCACGACCGTTTTCATTCCGGCAGCCTCAGGGTTTCTTCCAGATCCGGATAGCGCGCCTCGCAGGTGAGCTGGATGCCACCCCGAGCGCCAAACTTGCCACGCACCACCACCTGCTTCGGCGCACAGGCTTTCACGATGTCGTCCAGCACGCGGTTCACGATCGCCTCATTGAAGGACGCATGATTGCGATAGGAGGCCAGATAGAACTTCAGCGACTTCGTTTCCACGCAGGTCGCATCCGGGATGTACAATATCTCCAGATGTGCCGAATCCGGCTGCCCGGTCACAGGGCAAATCGAGCTGAATTCTGGCGCGCTGAGGTGAATGCGGTAGTTCCGTCCCGGCGTGCGATTCGGGAACGTCTCCAGCACCGCCACATCCGGCGAAGCGGGGAGGCGGTTTTCAGAACGTCCGAGCAATGTGAGGTCTTTTTCCTGACTCATGTCCCCGCAGAATGCGGGAGAGCGCGGAGAATGCAATCGCGATGAACATCTGAGACAGATTGAGCGATAGTTTTCCAAATGTGGGAGCGTTTCTAAATTCAGAATGCTCAAAGAAGCCGCCATCCCACTCACTGACGACACGCTCGCCCCCGGCACGGAGCGCACGCTCGCCATCCTCGAACTCCTCGGCCGTCACCGCGCCGGACTCAGCCTTACTGAGATCGCCCGCGAGCTTGATCTGCCGGTCAACTCCGTCTTCCGCATCACCGGCACGCTGCACAGCCGCGGCTACCTTCAGCGCCGAGAGGACGACAAACGCTTCGTGCTCACCAACAAGCTCTTTGACCTCTCCCGCCCGGTGGTGCGCGAGAAAAGCCTCGTCGTCTGCGCCTTGGAGTCTCTCAAATGGCTGCGCGATGAAACCGGCGAGACCACTCAAATTCTCGCCAGCGTGAATCACAAGATGACCGTGCTGGAGCAGTGTATCTCCTCCCAGCCGATCAAGGTCAGCAGCACCGTGGGTCTGCAGGTGCCCATGTACTCCTGTGCGCCCGGCAAGGCGGTGCTCGCGCATCTCCCGCCAGCGGAGCTTGAGAAATTCTTCGCCGCCGTTCAGCTCAAACAGTACACGCCCACCACGCTCGCCACCCCTGAGTCGCTCGAAGCCGACCTCGTGAAAACGCGCAAGCGAGGCTTTGCCACGGACATCGCCGAAGGGCTCGAAGGCATTCATTGTGTCGCCGCAGCCATCCTCGACGAGTACCATTACCCCGTTGCCGCCATCACCGTCATGTCCCCTTCCTTCCGCCTGAAACGCGACCAGTTCGACAAGGCCGGCAAGCTCTGCCTCGAAGCCGCAGCCACCATCACCCGGAGGCTCCTGGCATGAACAAGTCTCTCCTCATTTCCGCCGCCCTGCTTCTGGGTGGCAGGCTTCTCGCAGCACCCACGCCTGCGCAGATCGAATTCTTCGAAGCCAAGATCCGCCCCATCCTCGCTCAGGAATGTTATGAGTGCCACAGCACCGGCACCAAGAAAAAAGGCGGCCTCGTGCTCGACTCCCGCCCCGGCTGGCAGGCTGGCGGTGATTCCGGAGACGCCATCAAGCCCGGCGATCCCGACGGCTCCCTGCTGGTGCAAACCATCAAGCACCAGCACGAAGACATCAAGATGCCCAAAGCCGGAGCGAAGCTCGATGACAAAGTCATCGCCGACTTCGAGCAATGGATTCGCGATGGTGCTGCTGATCCTCGCGACACCGCCCCCTCCAAAGCAGAGATCGCCAAAGAGACCGACTGGAAGAGCATCATCGAACGCCGCAAGCAGTGGTGGGCCTTTGTCCCCGTCTCCAAACAGCCTGCGAACAAAACCATCGATGACTACATCGACGCCGAACTCACCAAGCAAGGCATCCCCGCGGCGCCTCCCGCCGATGCGCTGACACTGCGCCGCCGCATGAGTTATATCCTCACCGGTCTTCCACCTGCGGGAAACCAGAGCATCGATGACCTGCTTGCATCTCCGCACTTCGGTGAACAATGGGCCCGCCACTTCATGGACTGGGTGCGCTACGCTGAAAGCTATGGCTCCGAAGGAGATCCCGCCATCCCCTACGCCTTCCAGTATCGCGACTACCTCATCCGCGCTTTCAATGAAGACGTGCCCTACCCGCAGCTCCTCAAGGAAGCCATCGCCGGAGATCTCCTGGCCAAGCCACGCATCAAGAACGGCATCAACGAAAGCGCCATCGGCATCGCTCAGTTGCGCATGGTGCTGCACGGATTCTCACCTGTCGATTCACTCGATGAAATGGTCACCTTTACCGACAACCAGATCGACACGGTCACCAAAGCCTTCCAGTCCCTCACCGTGAGCTGCGCCCGCTGCCACAATCACAAATTCGACGCCATCTCCCAGGCCGACTTCTACGCCCTCTACGGCATCTTCACCAGCACCCACCCTGCAGTCATCGATGTGAACGCTCCCGGCACCGGCAAGACCGAACGTGAAGAACTCGCGAAGCTTAAGCAGCAGATCAAAGACGCAGTGGCAGCGCACTGGCTGAAGGTGGCGCCGAAGACCGTGTCCTACGACACCTCCGACTCCGCGCATCCCGGGCTCGACAAATACCAGTGGTTCACCAACGGCGTCAGCCTCACCAAGGCGGGCGAGTTCTCCGTCGCGCTTGAAGGCACAGGCATTGTCTCACAGATTTATCCCGGCGGTTATTTCAGCAATCTGCTAACCACCAAGGAACGCGCAGTCGTGTTTTCAAACCGCTTCAAATGCGAAGGCGGCACGCTGTGGTTCCGTGTGGCTGGCAATGGCGGAGTGAAGGCCAAGTATGTCGTGGAGAACTACCCGCGCACCGGCACGATTCACAAGGCGGTTCTGCTGAGCGAGGCCAAGGACGAAAAGCTCGGCTGGCGCTCGCTCGATCTCGAATTTTGGAAAGGCGATGAAATCTTCCTTCAGCTCATCACCTCCGCCGATATGCCGGCTGAATACAACAAGGATGCACGTTCCTGGTTTGGCCTCACCGATGTCGTCATCACTAAGGACAAAAATCCGCCCACAGCCGAAGTGCGTACGCAGCTATCCGCAGGTGAAGTCATCCAGGCATGGCAGAAGGGCACGCTCAGCAACAGCCAGGCCGAGGCGCTCAACCGCCTCGTTCAAGCCGGCCTGCTGCCGAACCAGCTGAAGGACATTCCAGAAGCAGCCAAGCTGGTGACCCGCTACCGCGAAGTCGAAGCCAAGCTGCCCATGCCCACCCGCGTGCCCGGCGTCATCGAAGCCGATGCCAAAGACGCGCCGCTCTTTGTCCGTGGCGATCACAAACAACCCTCCGACATCGTCCCGCGCCGCTTCCTCGATGCCCTCGATCCCACGCCCTTCAACACCAAGGGCAGCGGTCGCTTGCAGCTCGCTGAGCACGTGGCGGACATGAAGAGCAACCCGCTCACCGCGCGCGTCATCGTCAACCGCCTCTGGCATCACGTCTTTGGTCGCGGCATCGTCGCCAGCGTCGACAATTTCGGCAAGCTCGGCGACCTACCCACGCATCCCGAGCTTCTCGACTTCCTCGCGCAGCGTTTCATCGACAGCGGCGGCTCCATCAAAGCCATGCTGAAGCTCATCGTAAGTTCCAAAGCCTTCCAGCGCAGCGCGCAGGCCTCCGACATCGCCTTGCAGAAGGATCCCGAGAACAAACTGCTGAGCCACTGGAGCATTCATCGTCTCGAAGCTGAGGCCATTCGCGACTCCATCCTCACCCTGACCGGCAAGCTCGAACCCGAACTCTATGGCGATTCAGTTGGCAGCGGCACACCGCGCCGCAGCATCTACGTCAAAGTCATCCGTAATTCGCTGGATCCCTTCCTTACCACCTTCGATTCGCCCGTGCCCTTCAGCACGCGTGGCAAGCGCGACACCACCAACGTCCCCGCGCAGTCACTCACACTGCTGAATGACAACAACGTCATCCGCTGGTCGCGCGAATGGGCGCTGCGCTCAATCAAGATCGACGCCGAACAGCGCGTGAAACAAATGTTCAAGGAAGCCTTCGCCCGCGAAGCCACGGCGGATGAAGTGAAGCAAAGCCTAGCCTACCTCACGTCCTTGAAGCAGGAAAACAACGCACGCTCCCAGGAGCTTGCCTTCCAGGAGCAGGAACTCGCCACCTTGAACCGCCAGATCACCGCCATCCTAGATCCTGCACGCATCAAGCTGCAAGCCGAGCGCAAACTCCCCGCCGCTCCCCTCAACACCCCCGAGCCGCTGGCCGAGTGGACTTTTGACAAGGATGCCAAAGACACCAAGGGCCGCATGAATCTCGAACTCGTCGGCACCGCCCACGTCGAAAAAGGCGCGCTCATTCTCGATGGCAAGTCGATGGCCAAATCCGATTCGCTGCCAAAGCCGCTCACCACCAAGACCCTCGAAGCCTGGGTCATGCTCGACAACCTCGCCCAACGCGGCGGCGGCGTAGTCACTGTGCAGCACAAAGACGGCGGACAGTTTGACTCCATCGTCTTCGCCGAAAAGACCCCGCAGCACTGGGTCGCTGGCAGCAACTTCTTTGACCGCAGCGAACTCTTTGAGGGCACCGCCGAAACCGAAGCCACCAGCCGCCCTGTACACGTGGCGGTCGTGTTTCAGCCCGATGGCACCATCAGCGGCTACCGCGATGGCCTACCCTACGGTCGCACCTACAGCAAAGCGCCTGCGGCGATCTTTGAAGCCGAGGCATCCCAGATACTTCTCGGCTGCCGCCACGGTTCCCCCGCCGGCAACAAAGGCCTGACCGGCCGCATCTTCCGCGCCCGTCTTTATGATCGTGCACTGACGCCCGAAGAAATCGCCCAGACAGCCC
>JAPLUN010000294.1 GCA_026397715.1 Verrucomicrobiota bacterium | reverse complement strand
CCCCAACGCCTCGGTCCGCCCAAAGTCCCCGAGTTTTGCGAAAATCTCACCCCCATCGAATGGATCCAGCGCGCCAGCGAACTCCGCCGCGAACGCGAACTCATCCAGCCCCGTGCCCATGAAGTCGTCGCCAAGCCCGACAAAAAGCAACTGCGCGAACTGCGGAAATTCTGGGAAGAGCAGGGGGAGTGACGAAAGGTACTCGTGAGCTTTAGCTCACTCTGGAAAACGCGCTGATCGTCTAATGTCTCTAAGATGTACCAACCACCGGGCGGGGTTGGGCATGGAGACCGGAAGGTGGGTTGGAGTTGCGGAAAGTTTAGGCGACAAAGCCGTCCCGGGGATTGGGGTTAGCGAAGTGTTCGACCTCATGTTGGATGGGGTCATTTCGTGATTTCCCGTTGGCTGCGTTGTTTTTTGAGTTTGGCAGCGTCCTCGGGCGGCATGACGATGACTGCAGCCCGAGCTTTCAGGTCAGCCACCTCAGTCGCAGTCAGTTTTCGCCCTGCGCGCTGTTCCGACATGAAAATTAATTCCTCCAAGCTCGGCACGAAAACAAGCTCATGCCCTCGGGGATTTGGCAGCTTACTTAGCTCCGCATATGGGCCAACTTGAGTCGCCCGAAGACCACCATCCTGCGGCTCATTGCTTTCGAGTGGCTTCTGCCTCGGGGAACTATCAGCCAAAGCTGCAAACTTTAAGATCGTAAGATGCTTAACTGCCTGCTGGGAGTCGGAGACTCCCGCAGCCTCGTTGATAGCTTCGTCAGCTATCGACACCCCCAGGGCTTCCTCGGTAGCCATTACGATCTCAACGAAATCGAGATCGTCTGATCCGAGTGCGGCAAACGTGACATCTGGCCTCACATCCGAGCGCTGCTTACCAAGCTGCTCTGCAACGATCTGGGTGACTCGATCAAGAGATTTCGGTCCCTCCGACACTTGAGTGGATGGTTTCCGTCCGCAGGACGTTGCGAGGACGCAGGAGATAAAGAGTAATAATCGGCAGGTCATAGTACGCATGGTTTTTTAGCCTAGCAGGACAAAATCGTTGGGTTTGCCCGAACGCTTTTGTCGCCAGCGGCTTTGTGGTGCATTGCACAAAGTTAACAAAAGTGTCGATTCTCACACAACATCTTGGTGCTTCCGCAAAAGCATGTCGGATGAGCTCAATGAGTGAATCACTCCGCCTTTGCCTTCCCTTTACCCTTCTTGCCCTTGCCCGGCTTGTCGCTCTTGGTGTCCAGCGTAAACGGCGGGTTCTCAAACGGCACGGGATCCATCGTCACGCGCGGATCTCCCACCGCCTTCAGCTTCTCCATCAGTTCCGCCGCCATCTTGGCTCTCACGTCCGCATACGCAGATTCCTTCGCCACGTTGATCGTGGAGTCAGGATCTTTGCTGAGGTCATACAGCTCCTCTTCGGGGCGCTTGGCAAAGGCATAGTCAAAGTACCACTTGTACTGCGAGTCGTTGCGATGCTCGATCAGCCAGGCCTTGGCGGGAGAGGAATCCATGTCAGGAAAAGCAGCATAGGTGTCATTCTCCAGGGCGTCCTGTGAGGGGGTAAAGCTGTCGGTCAGCGATTTGTAGTCACCCATGGGCATGCGCTCGGGCTTGAAGTTGTGGATGTAAAGGAAGCCATCCTTGCGCAGCGCACGCTGAGGGTAGGGCAGGTTGCCTTCCCGCGCGATGCTCACATGCCGCTCCCGCCCGGTGATCACGTAATCACGCTCCTTCTCAATCCGTCCCGATTTCCCGGACTTCATCAGGCTCACAAGGCTCTTGCCATTCACCCCTTCAGGAATCTTGGCACCTCCGATCTCCATGAACGTGGGCGCCAGGTCCATGAGGTTCACGAAGTCCTCAATATACCTTCCGCCCGGCTGACCCGGCCAGCGGATCGCGAGCGTCACATTCACGCCAAAGTCATAGAGGTTGCACTTGCCGCCGGGGAATCCGGGCGCGCCATGGTCGCCGCTGATGACGATCACGGTGTTGTCATACTCGCCCGCCTCTTCCAGCCGCTTGATAATTACACCCACCTGCGCATCAAAGGCCTGGATTTCCCCCAGGTAGCTGCCGAAGTCTTCGCGGAATTCCGGCACATCAGGCAGGTGCTTGGGCAGCTTGCCCTTCAGGTCATCCGGATTGATGCCCCACTGCGCCTGTCCACTGCCCTTGACCCACTTGCGATGCACGTTGGTGGGGCCATGCCAGAAAGCAAACGGCGCGCCTTGGGGACGTGCGGCCAGGAAACTGTCAAAATTGCCCCGCACTTCGTCGTAGATCTGCTGCTTCGCGGCCTCAAGCGGCACGCCGTTGGCGACCATCTTGGTGACCTCTTCGGAGAACTGATTGCAGCGCCCACCCGACTTCTGATACGCAAACTGCTGGCCGCCATAAGGCGCGTCCGCAGGCTCGCCGGGACTCCAGACCTTGAAGGATTTGCCGAGGTGGTAGCCCTGGTCCTTGAGCTGCAGCGGGTAGCTCGGGATCGCCGGGTCCCACACCGCACCGTTCAGGATGGCGGCGCGTCCGCAGTTGAAGAAATAACGGCCTGAAAGCAGGGAACTCCGGCAGGGCGTGCAGCTCGGCGCGTTCACATAGGCTCGGCTGAAAAGCGCCCCCTCGCGGGCAATGCGGTCAATGTTCGGCGTCTTCACCACCTGGTTGGGCGAAGGAAATTTCTCATGCTCTGCGTAAATGCTCGCATAGCGGCCCCAGTCATCGGCAAAGAAAAAGAGGATGTTCAGCGGCTTGTCAGCCGCAGTGGCGAGGGTGGTCAGGGCGAGGCAGCAAAGAAGAAAACGCATGGAGCCCACTCAAACGCTGCCCCAACAATGAACCTTCGGCAAAATTGGTCGCATTTCTCCCATCGCGACGCAGCGCAGCCAGCGGATGGTTGCCCATGATCCACGCCCTGCTCGACACCACCAAAGTCCTCCACCTCCTCGAAATCGAAGGTGTGGTCCATGAACTCTGCGCCGAAGCCGTCGCCACCCATGACCGCCATAGCAATCAACTCACCGTCAACCTCCGCGCCTTCCTTCGCGCCACCGAGCACACCCACATTGGAGAAACCGCCATGCCAGATTGGCTGCCGGCACCGCAGATCGTGACCGAACACGTCGATGCAGAGGAGGCACATGCCATGGCCAATGACATCTTTGTCAGTTGGTGCCATTCGGTCAGCACCGCCCGTCCTTGATCGTTCGATTGGAAAATATTTGACCAACGGTCAAAATGTGGCAGCGTCGCCGAATTCATGAGCATGTCGGCCACCCCCACCCGCAAAGAGCGAGAGTTCCAAGCTCGCGAGGAGTTGATCCTCTCGCATGCGCGGCGGTTGCTTCTTGAAAAGGGATTCCAAGCTTGGAACATGGAGCAACTGGCCGATGCGGTCGAGTACTCCAAGGGGACTCTCTACCAGCATTTCACCTCCAAAGAAGACCTCGTGCTCGCCGTCTCCACCGATGCGCTTCGCATGCGCGCTGATCTTTTCGAGAAAGCCGCGCAGTTCAAAGGCAAGACGCGCGAGCGCTGCCGGGCCATCGGCTTCGCCTGCTGCGAGTTTGCCTACAACTACCCCGAGTACTTCCACATTGAGATGATGCTCAAGTCCGCCTCCTTCTGGGAAAAAGCCAGCGAGGAGCGGCGGCAGGCGCACGCTTTTCAGGGCGCGCGCACATGGCGTGTGCTCAACAACATCGTTGTCCAGGCCATGGCCTTGGGAGATCTCCCGAGCGGTCGGTACACGCCCGAGCAGGCCACCTTTGCCCTGGTCTCAGTCACGGTCGGCAGTCACATCATGACGCAGGAGCCCATCCTGCGCGTGCAGGCCGGCATCACTGATCCCATGGCTTCAGTTCGAACCAATCAGGACCTCATCTGCGATGGCCTTGGCTGGCAGCCGCTCCTGCATGACTACGACTACGCCAGCACGGATAAAAACATCGTGAAGGAATTGTTCCCCAGTGCCTCGGCTTGGCTGCATATCGACTAGATCCCTTTTTTACCTCAAAATCGACTAGTAGTCAAAATTAGACCATAATTCATGAACTTCGTCGCTTTCCGCATGCTGATCGGTGATCGGGCCAAATACATCGGCCTCATCTTCGCCGTCGCGTTCTCCACCTTCCTCCTGCAAAACCAGATTTCCATCTTCGCGGGCATCATGAAAAACACCGGCCACCGCGTCATCGACATCACCGACGCGGAAGTCTGGGTCATGGACCCGCAGACACGCTACTTCGACGAGAACAAAGCGCTCAAAGACACCGATCTCACCCGCGTGCGCGGCGTCCCCGGCGTGGACTACGCGGTGCGCCTGTTCAAAGGCAATCCGGTGGCCCGCACCAACACCGGCCGCTTCGCCACCTGCGTGGCGCTGGGGCTGGATGACGCCACGCTCACCGGTGCCCCACGCCACATGATACTCGGTTCCTGGGAGGCACTGCGCCGCCCGCACCAGATCGTGATCGACAAAGCCGGTTACCTCATGCTGTTCCCAGGCGAGCCATTGGAGCTTGGCCGCGAGCTGGAGCTCAACGACCAGCGCGTCGAAATCGCCGGTATCTCCGATGCTCTGCCCGGCTTCGTCTCGTTGCCCATCATTCACGCCCGCTACAGCGAAGCCCTCAATTTCCAGGGCAAGCAGCGCCTCCAGCTTTCGTTTGTGCTCGCCCGCGCCCAGGCCGGGCTGACACCCGAGGCGCTGGCCCTGCGCATCCAGGAAGCCACCGGACTCAAAGCGCGCACCACCTGGCAGTTTGCGTGGGATTGCGTGGCCTACTACCTGCAAAACACCGGCATCCCGGTCAACTTCGGCATCACCATCGCCGTGGCCACCCTCGTCGGCCTCGTCGTGACCGGACAAACGTTCTACCTTTTCACCGTCGAAAACTTGAAGCAGTTCGGGGCCTTGAAAGCCATTGGCGTCACCAACCTGCGCCTGCTCGGCATGATCCTCCTGCAAGCCGTCACCGTCTGGTTTGTCGGCTATGGCCTTGGGAGCGCTCTGGCCGCAACCTTTTTCAACATCACGCTCAACGTCATCGCGACCCGGCACATCACGCTGCTTTGGCAAAGCGCCGCAGGCGTCGGCATTTTCATGCTCATCGTCGTGCTGCTGGCCAGCGTGGCCGGACTGCAACGCGTCCTCAAACTCCAACCTGCGGAGGTTTTCCGTTCATGACACCCACCCCGTCCATCGCCGTCCACTGTCAATCCGTCCGCCGAAGCTTCGGCAGCGGCGATGCCCGCATCGAAGTCCTGCGCGGCGTCGATTTTGAGGCCAGGCAAGGGGAGATGACCTTCCTCGTCGGTCCCAGCGGCTGCGGCAAGACCACCCTCATCTCCATCATCGCCGGACTGCTGGACGCCAGTGCAGGGGATGTGGCGCTCTTTGGCAGCAAACCCGCCAGCATGTCCTCGCGCGGTCAGATCCTTTTCCGCCGCAGCCACCTTGGCTTTGTCTTCCAGCAGTACAACCTCCTGCCCGCGTTGACCGCCGCAGAAAATGCCGCGGTGCCCCTCCTTGCAGCGGGCATGAAGCACCGCGAGGCCGTCGATCGCGCCACTGCGATGCTTCAGCGCCTCGGCATCGGTGAAAAGGCGTCTGTGCTGCCGCGCCTCCTTTCCGGCGGGCAGCAGCAGCGCGTCGCCCTCGCCCGTGCCCTAGTGCATGAGCCGCGCCTGATCATTTGCGACGAACCCACCGCAGCGCTCGACCACAAATCCGGCGAATCCGTCATGGAGCTGCTAGCCACCGCCGCCGTGCATCCCGAGCGCGCCGTGGTCGTCGTCACCCATGACAATCGAGTTTTTCACTTCGCTCACCGCATCGCTCACATGAACGACGGCGTTATCACCCACACCACCAAGCATTAAACCATGAAAACCAAAGGACTCCTGCTCCCCCTCATCGCTGCTGGCGGCCTCGCCTACACGGGCATCTCCATCGCCCGCACGCAGCCGCACCACGATCAGACGCAGCCGCCCTCAGCCGCGCCGCGCTCGGCCTTTGCTTCCACGGTCGCCGCCGTCGGCCTGATCGAACCCCGGTCGGAAAACATCTCTGTCGGCAGTCACCGTCCCGGTATCGTTGATCGCATCCTGGTGAAAGCAGGAGATGTCGTCAAAGCCGGCGCTCCGCTGGCTGCTCTCGATCTGCGTGAACTCAATGCGCAGCTTGCATCCGCGCGTGCCAAGGAGGCCGAGTCTCTGGCGCAAGTCACTGTCGCCACAGCCACGCTGGCTGAGGCCCGCGACTTGCTCGGATTCCTCGAAAACATTCGCGATTCGCGCGCCATCAGTGAGGAGCAGACCACCGGGCGCCGTCGCACGGTGGACATCGCCGCCGCACGTGAGGCGTCGGCACGTGCCAGCCTTGAGTCTGCCAGAGCAGCAGTGCAGATCATCCAAACCGAGATCGATCGGAGCATTCTCCGGGCTCCGATCTATGCCACTGTCTTGCGCGTCAATCTGCGCCCGGGTGAAGCCGTGACCACGCAGGCCATGGCCGATCCATATTTTGTTCTAGGCGATGTCCGTGAACTGCATGTGCGCGTCGATGTGGACGAGCATGAAGCATGGCGTTTGAAATCTGGCACTTCCGCTTTGGCGCGCGTCCGTGGCAATGCCGAACAATCCTGTGATCTTGCCTTTTTGCGCATCGAGCCGCTCGTCATCCCCAAGCGCTCCCTCACCGGCTCCGCCACTGAGCGTGTCGACACGCGCGTTCTGCAAGTAATCTATCGTTTGCAGAACCATGCTGCTGTGACTTTATACCCCGGTCAGCAGATGGATGTTTTCATCAGTGCAGACGTCAGCGAACGTATCCAGAACTGACCCTCCTCATTCCAATCTCCTTCTTCCATGACCATGCATTTACGATCATTGCTTCCGGTTCTGCTGTTGTCATCCTGCAGCGTCGGGCCCAACTTCAAGCTGCCGGATGTGCTGATGCCCTCCAAGTGGAAGAATGGTGGCACGGCGAGCACGGCGGATATCCCTGTTCCCGGTGAGTGGTGGAAGCTGTTTGGCTCCGCTGAATTGAACCGGCTGGAGGAACGCGCGATGGCGAACAATCAGGAACTGCGCAGTGCCCTAGCACGTGTTGAAACCGCTCGCGCGCTCGTCGGCGTACAGCAGGCGGACTGGTTCCCCCAGCTCAACATGAAGGATGGGATGAATTATGAGCGCCTCTCGCAAAGCTCTTTCGGGGCCAACTTGCCCCCTGGTGTCTCCCTGCCCAAGACGCAACGCCGTCGTTTTCAAAACCTGCTGGAGCTGGGCTGGGAATTTGACCTCTGGGGCCGGGTACGCCGCAGTGTGGAAAGTTCCAAGGCCTCCCAGTTTGCTGCCATGGAGACCCTCTCCGCCAAGCGTCTGACCCTCGCTGCGGAAGTGGCGCGGCTCTACTTTCTGACCCATTCGCTGGATCGTCAGATGCAGGTCGTGATTGGCACCCAGACCTGGCGCGACGAAGCGCTGAAGCTCCAGGAATCACGCTTCAAAGGCGGGCTCGCGAACGAAATGGATGTGGCACGGGCTCGGACCGAACTGGAGCTCGCCAGCAATGATCTGGCCGCACTGGAACGCCAGCGTGGCAATGCTGAAAACGCTCTCGCGGTCATCTGCGGGGAAATTCCCTCGAACTTCCGTATCGCCAAGGTCACCAGCCAGCCCCAGCCGCCGAAAGTGCCGGGAGGACTGCCTTCCACACTCCTGCAGCGCCGTCCTGACATCCGCGCGGCAGAGCAGAAGATGCGCGAGGCAAATGCCCAGGTGGGAGTTTCAAAGGCTTCGTTCTACCCGGCCTTCAGCATCGTCGGCAGCGGTGGTCTGGAAAGCATCGGTGCCGCGCATTTCTACGATCAGCGCAGCCGCATCTTGACCATTGGTCCCAGCATGACCTTGCCGATTTTTCAGGGCGGAAAACTGCGGGCGAATTTGAGGTCGAGCAAGGCGGCTTACGACGAGACTCTCGCCAACTACCGCCAGAGCATTCTGGTGGCCCTGCAGGAAGTCGAGGACAGCCTGATCGATGCGAGGGCCTATGCCAAGCAGGGGCAGGCGTTGGATGCAGCCATCGCCTCCGCGCAGGAGACGCAGCGTCTGGCAGAACTGCGTTATCAGAAAGGTCTCGCCAGCTACTTTGAAGTCGTGGATGCCAACCGCACCGTGCTCAATGCCAAGCTGCTCTCCGCTCAGGTGGAAGGCCAGCGCCTCATGGCCAGCGTGGCGATGCTGAAGGCGCTCGGCGGCGGCTGGCAGTAAATTCGGTGGACTGCAGCAATGCCAATCATGCCTGTCGAAGTGCACAACTTCCCCGTTTTCATTCTGTGTCTCGTCTGCCTGGGTGTCTACGGAGTGGTGGTTCCACGGCTTTTTAAGCCCGGGGTGCCAGTGAAACCCACCCGGACGAAACGTCTCTTTATTTATCTGTTTTGGGGCATGCTGGTCCGGGGGCTCTGGCATGCGTTTTTATATCAATCATCCCCGGTTTGCCAGATTGTGGGCATTGCGCTGGGATGCTGCAGCTTGGTATTGTTCAGCCTGGCATACCGTCAGCATGGGACGCAAATGCCCGGACGCGCCTTCACGCCGGATGTCCCTGCTGTCCTGGTCACTTCCGGTCCCTACAGCCGCCTGCGGCATCCTGTTTATACCGCCTATCTTCTGATCTTTCTGGGAATGACCGTGGGGACGCAGGATGGAGTGATGGCCTTGGGATGGCTGTGTTTGCTCATGTCATACTATATCGCAGCTAGGCTGGAGGAGCAGCTGTTGGGAAACTCCCTTCACTCATCCACTTTCCGGCTTTATCAGCAGCAGTCAGGACTCCTGTTGCCTTGGAACTTCTGGCGGCCAAGAACTGTTTAGAGCCGGCGGGTTCTTCTCTCATTTCACTTGCACCCACACGGGCGATGACCACGCCATGTTGCCGTCCTTCTGCTCGACTCGCAGGTAGTAGCGGTTCTCGCCTGCGATCGGTGCGTCATCGGTGAAAGTCTGCACAAAGCTTTTCGCCTTGGGTTCCCACTGCTGATAATTCTGCTCGTTGCGCACGAGCGTGACCCGCGAGATCTCGGCGGTGCCATCTATGCTGAACTTCAGCACGGGTTTGCCGCTGAGCGCGATCTCAGTGCCCAGCAGGTGGTCGTTGCAGGAAAACTCTACAAAAATCTTGTCCGTCGCGGCGATGGTGCGGCGGGCGTTGATTCCCTCCAGGATGCCTTCACGAGTGAAGTCCTTCACATACACGCCGCCATAGCTGGTGTGGGTGGAGATGTGGTCGCTGTCTGCCCAGACGCCGAGCTTGTGGCCGAGTTCGAGCGCGTGCTGATACACGCCGTTGTTCTTCTCTGTGAAACTGCGGATCGGCTCGCCGACCACCGGTGTGCCGACTACAGTGGAAGCATGATTGTAGGGCTGACCCACACGCATGCCGACCGTGGGCTGCGGCACATTCAGGCCCTCATAGCTCACGCGCGCTCCCTGAAAAATTTCGACCACATTCTCACTACGGTGGTCCACCGGCGGCATCTGATCCCAGTCCGTGCCCATGCTCGTGGCGCCCGTATGGCTGATGGCGGTGACCGGTTTGCCGTAGCGTGCCAGCACATCCCACAATTCGGTGGGGTGCAGTTCGGGTGTCCCCTCGGTTTTCACCGGGAACTCCTTCTGCCAGGGGGATTCCAGGTAGTTCTTGCGCTGGATGTACACGATCGGCCCGCCGCGCTGGGCGAAGATCACATTGCGATGCCCCAGCGGCCATTTTTGCTCACGCTCATAGGCGTACATGCTCATGAAAAAGCCGGGCGCGTAAAAGGTCTCCGTCATCTTCTGGTTCAGCCACCACTCGTAGGGGTGGTAGATTTTGGCGATGTCCGTGTGGTCACTCAGGCCCAGGGTGTCGAGCTTGCCCATGTCCCACGCATAGCGGTATTGCTCCAGCACACAGCCGTCATTCGCGGTGACGCAGTTCGAGATGTCCGTGTGCCGGTGGTAGTCGCCCCAGTAGAGCTTGTACGTCACTCCCTTGTGCGTCCAGATGTGGCGCTCGCTGAGGTCACGCTCAGGTGTGGTGGGATTGATGTAGGCGGCAAAAGAATCACGCGGGTTGACCACCGGTGCCGTGACCAGCGGCACCTCTGCATCTGTGGCGATCTTGGCCAGATGCACGCCCGTGGTCAGTTGCAGCTTCGAGGTGCGCAGATCGCTGGACCACGCCATCCACAGGTTGCCGTCCTTGCCCAGCGCATGCGTGGTCTGGCGGTCCTGCGTGTAAACACTTTCCGGGATCAAATACGGCTGCGCCCATTGCTTCGTCGCCGCGTCGTAACGCGTCAGCGCGATCTGCCAGCAGTAGTTCTTGAAGTACCGCACTGTGAGCCACGGCCGACCAGCCGCATCCAGCATAAGATGAGGCAAATTCACCGCGCCGATCTCATTCGGCGCGGGCTTGCCCTTGGCCTTCGCCTGGGCCGCCTGATTTTTGGCTCGCTCCTCCGCTTTGGCCTTGGCCTTCGGATTGTTAGCGCGCGGCGCATTCGCTCCGGCTGGAGTTTTGGGGCCGGGCAGTGCGGCCAGCAGGCCGTCAGGGCCGGGCAGTTCCTCCACCTTGCCGCTGGCAAGATCCCAATAGGCGATCACCAGATCGCGCCGTCCGTTCAGCCCCACCTGACCGCCATGCGCACGCATGTCCAGGCCCCACTGCTCATTGCCACGTTCGCAGGCCAGCCAGACCCCTTTACCGTCCTTGGATGCGATCGCATTTACCCGTCCTTCGTAGCGGCTTGTGGCGATGAGCTGCTTCGTTTCACCCACCTTGAGTTCGGCATCCACATGCGTGGCATAAATGTTGAATTCGTTGCCACGTGATGAGTCATGGCAGATCCACGCTCCACCCTTGCCATCAAACGCCACGCACGGCTCCCAATCGCCGCCCGGATCCTTCGTCACGTGAACCTCCTGCGACCACGCACCTTTCTTCGTGTCATACACGCGGCAGAAAACATCCCCCAGCGTGCCGCGCATACCCTGCCAAACCACCCACACATGGCCCGAGGCATCCGCTGCCGCTTTCGCGAAGGCATTGCCGCCGTTCGGTGAACTCGCCAGCGTCGTGATCTCTCCCTGGACCTTGCCATCACGGAGGATCGCCGAACAGAGTTCCATCACATCCTTGTCGTTCACCTGCGACCACACCACATGCAGCGACCCCGTTCCATCCGCAGCCAGCGCTGGCTGATGGATGATGCCCGGCTGGCCCACGGTCAAAACATCGCTTAATGCACCCTCGCTGAGTTTCGCCACATGCAGCGTGTCCTGTTTGCTGTCCCACTGGATGAACGCCACATGAGGGGTCCCACCTGCATCCACACTCATGGAGGGAAAATCAGACTGGTGCCCCTCCTGCCGTAGCACATGCGTTTGAGGCAGAAGGTTTTGCGCAAAAGCGGAACTGGCTAGAAAAAGTACGAGACAGGTGGGGCGGAACATGGCGTTTAAACATTCTGTTTGCCGATTCCTTTCATGCGGCGATGGAATTGAACCGGCTCAGCCAACCCCAACCTTAAGTCATGCAATTACGCACCCTTCTAGCCACCCTCCTGCTTTCCAGCCAGGCTCTTCATGCAGCCGATCATGACATCGTCATCTATGGCGGCACCTGTTCCGCCATCATCGCTGCTGTGCAGGCCAAGAAGATGGGCAAGACTGTCATTGTCGTCTCGCCTGACAAACACCTCGGCGGATTAAGCAGCGGTGGTCTTGGCTTCACCGACACCGGCAACAAAGCCGTCATCGGCGGACTCTCCCGCGACTTTTACCACCGCGTCTGGCTGCACTACGACAAGGACTCAGCCTGGGTGCAGCAGAAGAAATCCGAATACGGCGGCAAAGGCCAGGGCACTCCCGCCATGGATGGCGAGAACCGCACCATGTGGATCTTCGAGCCCCACGTAGCGGAGCAGATCTTTGAAGACTACGTCAAAGAATTCGGCCTCGAAGTCGTGCGCGACGAGTGGCTGGACCGCGCCAAGGGCGTGAAAAAGGACGGCGATAAAATCACCTCCATCACCACCCTGAGCGGCAAGACCTACGCTGGCAAAATGTTCATCGACGCGACCTACGAGGGCGATCTGATGGCCGCGGCCGGCGTGGACTACCACGTGGGCCGTGAGGCGACTTCCGTTTATGACGAGAAGTGGAATGGCATTCAGGTCGGTGTGCTTCATCACCGCCACCACTTCGGCGCGGTGAAGGAACCAATCAGCGCTTACAAAGTACCGGGAGATCCCAAGAGCGGCGTGCTGCCACGCGTGAGCACGGAATCCCCGGGTGAGTACGGTGCTGGCGACAAACGCGTACAGGCCTACTGCTTCCGCTCCTGCTACACGAATGATCCGAGCAACCGCATCCCTTTTCCCAAGCCGGAAGGTTATGACGCGGGCCAGTATGAAATTCTGCTGCGCGTGCTGAATGCAGGCTGGGGCGAGTTTTTCGAGAAGTTCGACCCCATTCCAAACCACAAGACCGACACCAACAACCACGGCCCCTTCAGCTTCGACAACATCGGCTACAACTACGACTACCCCGAAGGCAGCTACGAGAAACGCCGCGCGATCATCGCCGAGCACCGCCAGTATCAGCAGGGCTTGCTGTGGTTCGTGGCCAATGACCCCCGTGTGCCGAAGAAGGTGCAGGAAGAGCTGCAAACCTGGGGCCTCCCCAAAGATGAATTCGCCGACAACGGCAACTGGAGCCACCAGCTCTACATCCGCGAAGCTCGCCGCATGATCGGAAGCTATGTGATGACCGAAAACGAACTGCTCAAAAAGCGCCCCACTCCGGACAGCGTCGGCATGGGCAGCTACGGCATCGATTCGCACAACATCCAGCGCTACATCACGCCGGAAGGCAATGTGCAAAACGAAGGCGACATCGGCGTGAGCACCAAAGGCCCCTATGAGATCGCCTACGGTTCCCTGGTTCCCAAGAAAGGGCAGGGGAGCAATCTGCTCGTTCCCGTCGCCATGTCCGCCAGCCACATCGCCTACGGCAGCATTCGGATGGAGCCCGTGTTCATGATCCTCGGCCAGAGCGCGGCCACCGCAGCTGCACTCGCCATGGATGCAGGCATCCCGGTCCAGGACGTGCCGTATGAGCAGCTCAAGACGCAGATTATCAAAGACGGCCAGATCCTTCATTTCGACGGCCCCACCACCCTTCGCGGCATTGACCCGAAATCACTCAAAGGCATCGTTATGGATGACACCGATGCCAAAGTCACCGGCGTGTGGTCAGAAAGCGGCGCCGCCAAGTCCTTCATCGGCGACGGCTACAGCCACGACGGCAACACCAAAGACGGCAAGTGCAGCCTGCGCTTTGAACCAAAGCTCACCAAGCCCGGCAAATACCGCCTCATGCTGGCCTCCCCGCCCAACAGTAATCGTGCCAGCAATGCACCTGTGGAAGTCCAGTGCGCAGGCGGCGTGAAGAAAATGAAGGTCGATCTCAAATCGCCCAAGGCAGGCGAAGGCCTGTTCTGGATCGACCTCGGTGAATACGAGTGCGGCAACGACACTGCGATCACCATTTCCAACGAAGGCACGGATGGCTATGTGGTCGTGGATGGCGTACGCTGGCTGCCAGTGGAGTGAAGAGAGTACAAAATGCATCCTCATCCTCACCCTCACCGGATACTGAGCATGGAGGCCGTCGAGCCGCCAGCAACTGAGACATTTGCTGATGAGGCCAGGGTGTTCCCTTGGATCACGATCACATGGATGGTGCTCAGTGTGGCTTGCACCGGGCTGCGGATGGCCTTCCCAAATGAAGTAAATCCATGGTCGTACGCCACGGATGTCGAACTTTGGCAGGGCTCGAAAATGTGGGGTCTTCTCACCTCGTCGTTTCTTCATGCCGATGTCATGCATCTGGCATTCAACTGCTACTGGCTATGGCATCTGGGGCAGGTGCTGGAGCAGGAGGTGTCACGTCTCAGCTATGTCGTTTTGATTCTAATGACGACTTTGTTCGCCAGCCTCGCAGAGTTTGCTGTGATGGGGCAGCTCGGGATCGGGATGTCCGGTATGGTCTATGGGGTGTTCGGCTTCATGCTGGTAGGGCGTAACCGCCATCCAGCCTTCCTCAAGGTCATCAACTCAAACACGATCACGCTCTTTTTCGTCTGGCTGGTTCTTTGTTTTGCACTGACGCATTCGCAGGTCATGCCCGTGGCCAACTTCGCTCATGTGGTAGGTTTGGTGGCAGGTGTTCTCAGCGGCTTGGCCACAGGCGGACGGAGATACGGGAAATTGGCCTTTGCAGTCTTGGCTATGATGCTTCTGGGCGCCGTCATCCCACTGTTCTGGGCGCCCTGGCATGACAACTGGCACTTCGTCCGGGCTCTGCGCTTGCTGGAAAAGAACGACATCACCAACGCATTGGTTTCTCTGGAGCAGTATCACCAGCGCCAGCCGCGAAACGCGTGGACGGCCTTTACGGCTGCCAACATCAGAATTCAGCAAAAGGAGTATGCGGCCGCCGAGCGGATTTTGAGAACGACCATGAAATGGGTGGATGATGTCGCAGTGGCGAACAGCCTGGCGTGGCTGCTGGCGACATGCCCGGAGGATCAGCTTCGAAACGGGCGGCAGGCGGTTGAGATCGCTCAACGCGCATGTGAATTCACCAATTGGGAGAATGCCGACTGCCTGGACACCCTCGCAGCGGCCTATGCGGAAACTGGCGATTTCGATGACGCGCTGAAATGGTCAGGCAAGGCCATGGAACTGAGCACCGAAATCAATCGCGAAGCACTGCTCAAGAACAACCAGACAATTCAGAACAAGAAGCCCCTGCGCAGGCCCTGAAAAAACGGGCGGCAAAGCACGCACAGCATGAAATCCCTTCTACGTCGTTACCATCTTGTTCTGGGCCTCTTCATCATCGGCCTGATCCTCAGCGGACTCACGGCCTTCCCCCTGCTGCATGAACTGCGGATGATGGCCTCCTGGCTCGGCATCCAGCATCACGCCGATTACGCCAGCCACCACAGCGGGCTGTCCTTCTGGATCGGCTATGTCTGGC
>JAPLUN010000582.1 GCA_026397715.1 Verrucomicrobiota bacterium | reverse complement strand
TGGGAAACTACCATCAGATCAAGGGAACGCGGGCGCTGGCCTGAACCTCATGATCACCCTTTTCTCAAGTGTGGTTATCCTTCTGGCTGTTGGAAACTCTACGAATCACTGGGGCGGACTCAAAAGGTTCGCCCCAGTTCTTTTTATGGTTTTTATAAATTTTAGATGACCGGATAAATCGCGAGGCTAAATTATACGCCTCGCGCATGCTCCAACGCCGTTCCACGATCCTGTTCATCATCCTGGTGATCCTGCCGCTAGCTCTGCTGGCATGGCTGGGGACGTATCTCATTCGGGATGCGGAAAAGCGCACTGATGCCTCCATGCAAGCCATTCTGGCTGAGCGTCTTAGCTCGGCAGATCAGCATCTTCTGCATGACATGCGGCAGCTGACTGACCGACTGGATGTCTGGGGTGCGCAGAGCATTGGATCAGCCCGTCTGATGTCCCAGCGGCTGGCCAAGCACCCTTGGATTGCTCAGACGTGGTCTGTGACTGGCGAGGGGGAAACCGCTCCTGTCGAGTCTTTCGAGGGCCTGGCCGGTTACCAGCCGGGGCAGATTTTCAAAGCCGAGGATCGCATCAAAGCCATTCTGGAATCCACGCGGAACCCGGACAGCATGCCGCAGTTTGTGTCCGTCCTGGAGGACGGAGGCCCGCCGTTTCAGCGTGTCTATGTTTCTGGCAAGCTTTCAGCCCTTCAACGTCGCTCATCTGAGTGGATGACGTACCTCAAGATGTTTGGCTACCATATTGACGACCGTCCGGTGCAAACAGAAACCCCCATGTCATGGAGCGGCTGGCATGTGGGCGATTCCGTTTTCATGTACTGGCACCGGTTTGCCGACGGCAGCCTGAGCTGTGCCTTGCTGAACCCGCAGATGCTGATGAACTCCTTGTTTCAGCGCCTGCCGCAGCCGGGGCTGGCCATCCCGCCCGGCCGCATGATGCTGACGACGGTGAAAGGCATTCCTCTGCACGAATGGGGCAAACGTTTGCCCGGATCTGAGCGCCCACCTGCAGCGCATCGGGCCTGTTCGGAGCCGCTCTCACAATGGGAGATGGCCTACACGCCCGCGAATGAGGAGTTTCCAAAGCCCTACCTATTCCCAATTCTGCTCGGTGTCAGTTCCGGCATCGTGCTCGTCTTTGTGGTCGGCTGGCTCTATTTCCACGAGAGCGCCAGTGAGATCCGTGTGGCGCAGCAGCGCGTGACTTTCGTCAATCAGATCTCTCATGAACTGAAGACGCCGCTGACCAACATCCGTCTCTATGCTGAAATGGCCGCCCATCGTGCGGAGTCGCAGGGAGACACCATCGCGAAACGCCAGCTCGGTGTCGTGGAGGCAGAGACCTGCCGTCTGGACCGCCTGATCCAAAACGTGCTCAACTATGCCCGCCAGCAGCGGGACAAGCTGACCATCCAGCCCAAGCCGCTGTCACTTGATCAAACCGTTTCGCGCATTGCCGAATTCTGGAAGCCACTGCTGGAGACCAAGGGCTTTGAAATCGTCACCTCTCTTAACGGGCCGGAAACCCTCATGGCCGACCCCGACGCCATCGAGCAGATCCTTGGAAATCTCATTTCGAATGTCGATAAATACGCCAACGCCGGCAAGTGGATTGCCATTCATACGGAGCATGACGAGCGCAATGCCCGAATCATCGTGGAGGATCACGGCCCAGGCATCCCATCCGGCAAGCGCCGCACAGTTTTCGAGCCCTTTGAACGCCTCCGCTCCGACCTTGCTGAAGGCGTGAGCGGAACCGGCATCGGATTGACCATCTCACGCGAACTGGCACAATTGCATGGCGGTTCGCTGACGGTGTGTCCTAATTACCGCGAAGGCGCACGCTTCATTCTCACCCTCCCCAACCAGTCATGACCAAAATACTTATCGCCGAAGACGACGACCACACGCGTGATGCCCTGCGCGAAGTGCTCACCATGGAAGGCTACGAAGTCATCCCTGCCAGCGACGGCCTGCAGGCGGTGGATTTTTTCCGCGCTGAAAATCCCGATTTCGTCTGCCTGGATGTGATGATGCCCGGCCTCAACGGCTACGAGGTGTGCAAACAGATCCGCCGCCAGGATGAAAAAGTGCCCATCCTCTTTCTCACGGCCAAGGCCGAGGAGATCGACACGGTGCTCGGGCTTGAACTGGGTGCTGATGACTACATGACCAAGCCCTTTGGGGTGAAGGAGATCATCGCCCGCATCCGCGCCATTCTTCGCCGCACGGCTTCTCGTGGCGGCGGCAGGACGGATGATGACTTCACGATGGACGATCTGCGCATCGTCCCGACAGAGCTGCGCGCCTACCGCGACAAGGTGGAACTGGCCCTGAGTCCACGTGATGTGAAAGTGCTGCGACTGCTGTATGACCGCCGTGGGAAGGTCATTGATCGCAACACCCTCGCTGACGAGGTGTGGGGTGTGGATTACTTCCCGGAAAGCCGCGCGCTGGACCAGCACATTTCTCAACTGCGCAAGCGCATCGAAAAAGACCCGGCTCAGCCGAGAATTATTCGCACGGTGCATGGTGCAGGCTATCGCTTTGAATGACATGTGATTGCGTCTGCGTAGAATGACGCTCACGTTTGTCATTCTCTCCCAT
>JAPLUN010000525.1 GCA_026397715.1 Verrucomicrobiota bacterium | reverse complement strand
TCACCGCACACTCTCCACGACCCACTTCGCATAGCTCTCTGCCACCTGCTCCGGCCTTAGCGCCACGATCTCTGGCAAGTCGTAGGGGTGGAGTTCGCGGAGGCGGGATTCGAAGAGGGGCCAGGAGGTGGGGGTGGTTTTGAAGATGGCGAGGACTTCGGGGGAGGTTTCGATTTTGCCCTGCCAGCGGTAGATGGATTCGATGGCGGGGATGAGATTCACGCAGGCAGCGAGTTGCGATTCCACCAGTGCCGTGCCAGTCTCGCGGGCTTTCCCGATGTCGGGGAAGGTGCAAAAGACGATCAGGAGGTCGTTCATAATCGTCAGCCTATGAGATCTGCCTTCATTGACAAGCTTATCAAACGCATGGACCGCCTCGAACCGGGGGAGGTCCAGGGCATCGTGCTGGAGCTAGTGCGAGAGAAGAAGTTTCAGGAGAAGGTGTTCGAGGAGCTGCAGGAGGGTGTCATCTTGCTGGATACGGAGGGGAAGGTGAGCTACGTCAACCGGGCGGCGTGCACCTTTTTTGGGCTGGAGCAGGATCAGGTGATCGGCCAGCGGCTGGCGCAGGGGGTGCGGGGGCTGGACTGGAATGAACTGCTGAAGCCCGGGACGGTGGTGAGCCGGGATCTGGAGGTGTTTTACCCGGAGAATCGCTACCTGAATTTCTACATCACGAGCATCGATGATGATTCGGCGCTGGGTTTTGTGATGCTGATCCGTGATGTGACCGAGACGCGCAAGCGCACGGAGGAACAGCTGGAAAGTGAGCGGCTGAATGCCTTCACGCTGCTGGCTGCCGGGGTGGCGCATGAACTGGGGAATCCGCTCAATTCTTTGACGATCCATCTGCAGCTGCTGGAGCGCCGCCTGAAGAAGATGGGGGCGAAGGGGGCCAGCCTGCGGGAGCACCTGGATGTGGCGACCGGAGAGATCAAGAGGCTCGATTTCATCATCGGGCAGTTCCTGGCGGCCATCCGGCCGACGAAGCCGCAGCTGCAGCGGGTGCAATTACGCGAGCTGCTGGATGAGTGCGTGCGCTTCCTCCAGCCAGAGATCGAGGCCTGCAAGGTGAAGCTGAAGCTGGACCTGCGCTCTGATTTGCCCGCCATGCCGCTGGATGCGGGGCAGATGAAGCAGGCGGTGTACAATCTCATCCGCAATGCCTGCCAGGCCATGCCCAATGGCGGGACGCTGACGATCAACGGCACCTTTACGGACTTTGAGGTGCGCCTGAGTTTTGAAGATACGGGGAAGGGGATCAATGCCGAGCAGATGGGCAAGCTCTTCCAGCCCTTTTCCACCACCCGGACGACGGGCACCGGCCTGGGGCTGCTCATTGTCCGCCGCATCATCCGTGAGCACGGTGGGGAGATCGACATCGAGAGCCGAGAGGGGCTGGGTACCCGGGTGAGCCTGTGGCTGCCGCTGGTGGAGAAGAGCGTGCGGATGCTGGAGGCGGGGGCAAAAGCCGAACTATAGGCGTAGGGCTGAGCGTGCGCTTGCTACGCGGATGGCCTATTGAGTCTTAATATTGCAGAAAGCATTATAATTATCGCCTCGAATCAATCCGATGCATTACCGAGGTTGACCATGGGGCAAAATTCGGCCAGCATTTACCCCCATGTCTGACTCAACCAATCCGAAACCCGCCCGCAAACTGAACCCAGCCCTCAGCAAACCCGTCCAACCGGATGAGATTCTCGCGAAAGTGATCGGTTCCACACCGCTCTCCCGCGGCGAAATGACCAAGAAGCTGTGGGAATACATCAAGAAGAACGGTCTGCAGGACCAGGCCAAGAAGACCAACATCAATGCTGACGAGGCGCTGAAGGCCGTCTTTGGTGGCAAGAGCCAGGTGACCATGTTTGAGATGACGAAGCTCGTCTCGGCTCACGTCAAGTAAGCCCCCGCCCGCAGTTCCCTGAATTTTGGGGAAATCGCGGTGAAAGGCACCCTTTCCAAAACCCGCAGATCAGGCTGATCTGCGGGTTTTTTGCGTCTGGGTGGGGTAACGCCCTAAGGCAGCCGCATGAGCGCTCAAATCTCCCTTGCATCGTCCGCTCTTCCGCGTCATCTCAGGGGAACCTGCCCGCCACCACCACACCTTGGCAACCACCGACTCTTCACGCACCCTCGTAGCCATTCCTGCCCGCTGGGGTTCCACCCGCTTCCCAGGCAAACCGCTCCACCTCATCGCCGGCAAACCGCTGGTGCAGCACGTCTGGGAGCGCTGCCAGGAGTGTCGGCAGATCGACGACGTGATCATCGCCACGGATGACGCCCGGATTGCGGAGGCTGCGGCTGGATTTGGGGCGAAGTTTGTCCTGACTGCCCCGGAGCATCCGAGCGGTACGGATCGCATCGCCGAGGCGGCGAATTCGTACCCGGACCACCGGGTTATCATCAATGTGCAGGGGGACGAGCCGCTGATCTCACCGGCGCTGATTGACGAACTCGCCCGCACACTGCGCGACGACCCAGATGTGAAGATGATCACTGCTGCTGCGCCGATCCAGGATGCCGCGCAGATCAGCGATCCGAACGTGGTCAAAGTCATCTTCGACACGCAGGGAGATGCGCTGTACTTTTCGCGTTCGCCGCTGCCGTACCTGCGCAATCCTGAGGCCTGGCCGCGCAGCTACCGCCATCTGGGCATCTATGGCTTTCAGCGCAGCTTCCTCTTCCAGTTTGTGGCCTGGCCGCCTTCGCGGCTGGAGCAGACGGAGTCTTTGGAGCAGCTTCGTGCGCTGGAAAACGGCTCCCGAATTCGCGTGGTGCTGACGGACGAGCTCTCGCCCGGCGTGGATACGCCGGAGCAGGCCGATGCGATTGAAAAGCATCTTCAAAAACAATCTTCTTGAACTGCGCCCCGACAACCTCCAACCGAAGAGAATCCATGAAATACATTTTTGTCACAGGCGGCGTCGTTAGTTCACTTGGCAAGGGGCTTGCCGCCTCCTCTCTGGGCACGCTGCTCGAACTCCGTGGCCTGCGGGTCATCATGCAGAAATTTGACCCGTACCTGAACATCGACCCGGGCACGATGAATCCGTACGAGCATGGCGAAGTCTATGTGCTGGATGACGGTGCGGAGACCGATCTGGACCTGGGCCACTACGAGCGTTTCGTGGACGAAAGCCTGACGCACGCCAACAATATCACCACCGGGCAAATCTACAATCAGGTCTTGGGCAAAGAGCGCCGCGGCGATTATCTCGGCGGCAC
>JAPLUN010000161.1 GCA_026397715.1 Verrucomicrobiota bacterium | reverse complement strand
GAACTTCCGCGCCTCATAACTCGCCGCACACACCACCCCCCGCTGATCCGGCGGCGACCCAACGATCACCGGCTTCCCCCGATACTCCGGATTGTCCCGCTGCTCCACTGATGCAAAAAACGCATCCATGTCCATATGCATGATCACTCGCGGCATGGTTGAAAGGAAAGGGAAGGAAAGGGGATAAGAAGGTTGAAAGACGAAAGAGAAACACCAGCAGGATCGTCCTCGTCCTCCTACTCGAACTCGTCCTCGATCAATACGTTTCGCAAGCCCAAAGCGTCATCATGGAGAAACACGTCGCCGATCACCCTTCGGGCTAACCTCGTTCTCGTGAGAGCAAAGGACCCGCTACAGGCGTGGCGGCGGCGTGGGCGAAATGACGAATGAGTCAATTTGAAACCGCTATCCATGGCAGAACTGGGAAGGATGAATGGCCAACTAATGACAAAGCACGAATGACAAATGAGGAAAGCGCAGGGATGGCCGCGTCGCGGAGTTTCTTCCTTGCCTGAGCGGCCTGTTTTGACGTAGGTTGGGTGAGAACGGGCGCTGTGTTGCGCGGAAAAAATGAGAGTGCTGTGGTTCACCATCTTGGGAGCGCTGCTTTTGGGGCTGGGCTTCAGCGGGCATACGCGCTGGGAGGCGGAGACGATGGCGATAAAGAGGGCGACAGTGTTTCTGGGCAGCGGCTTTCACCAGTGCGAGGTGAGTGTTTTTGCGAATGGGAAGCTGGTTTTTTCAGGCCGCGTGGCCAGCAATGACGCCATTCAATACGCGGCGACGATCCCGCTGCATGTGCAGGCCAGCCCCTTCCTGCTGCGGATAGAGTTGCGCGACTTGGCCCCTGTCGGTCCCACCCACGACACGGTCTCTCTGGAGCGGAAGATCGATTGCGCGGATGGGCCGTATGTCACGGTCTCTTTCATGCCCGATGAGAAGTTGGTATTCTGGCAGGAAGTCAACATGCCGGAATTTTATTGAGGAGACGCACGGGCTTCCATCTGCCCGATGCGGCTATGATGAGCCCACTGGAACGCGTGCAGTGCGCGGTGCACTGGAAGCAGCAGTTCGATGCCCTCAACGCCCTGGTCAAAGAACACGGCGCGGATTTCTTAGCCGTGTCCGACTTCCAGCAGTACAAGCTGATGCAGGACTTCGCCCACCGCGTAGGCGACATTCTCGAGGTGATCGCCGATACCCTGCTGCCGAAGGATTTTGACGAGCTTACGCAGCACTGGTTTGCGGAGTGAGGAGCCCTATCCCCCAGAAAGAGCAACAGCAACGAGATAACCATCACCAGCACTGGCCGCTGCAAAATCCTCGATAACCGGCCTACTGCGCGCGGAGCTTCAGGTTGGCATACGCATCCTTCGTCTCCTCATAGCGGTACTCGTGAGCCTTCTCACCATCATGCGCCTGCCGCTGACCTTCAAAAATGATCTTGTCCTGGTCCGTCAAGGCTCCCTTCACCACAAACAGGTCCTCCAGCTCCTCCAGCACCTTGATCTTCACCTGCTTGATCACATCATCCTTGTCCACCGTGTAAATGTACTGCTCACCCTCGAGCTCAAACGTCGACTTCTGCGGCACCAGCAGCGCATTTTTCAGCGCCCGCTGCATGCGGATGTTGCCCGTCTCCCCATGTCTCAGCAGACCCTTCGGATTCGGGAAGTCAGCGCGGAAGGGAATTGTGCCCGTCTTGTTGTCGAACTCACCCTCGATCACATTCACACGCCCCTTCTGGTCAAAGAGCTTCCCGTTCGCCATCACCAGGCTCACCTTCTTGCTGTCCTCAGACTGCTCGGTGGACGCATACTCCAGGTAGTCTGCCTCAGGCACATTGAAATAGATCCACATCTCGCTGTTGTCAGACAGCGTCGTCAGCAGGTCACCCACCTCCACCAGGCTGCCGTTTCGCAGCCGCAGGCGGTCCATCAGCCCCGTAAACGGCGCCTTGATCGTCGTGAATCCCAGATGCGTCTGTGAAAGGTTCACCTCCGCCATCTTCTGGTCCAGCTTCGCCTTCGCCATCGTCAGCTCCTTGTCAGACACCACGTTGGTTTCCAGCAGCCGCTTCGTGTTTTCATACTCCACCTTCGCCACCTGCGCCTCCGCCTCCGTGCGTTTCACCGCAGCACTGTACACCCTCGGCAGGATCGAAAACATCAGGTCACCCTCCTTCACCATCTGCCCCTCCTTCACACTCACCACCTCCAGGTAGCCGCGCTCCAGCGCGCGGATCTCAATGTTCCGGCAGGACCGGATCTGGCACACATAATCACGCGAGATCACAGTGTCGCGGAAGATCGGCTTCGTCAGCACCAGCTGAGACTTCTCCTCTTCCCCATGGTGTGCCTCCTTGTGATCACAGCTGCTCAGCGTCATCGCACCGAGAAAACCCGCACACACAAACGCCGTCCATTTCGCCGGGCGAGACACCCTTGCCTTGCAGTTCTCAGTGGCTTTCAAAAGGCTGAACATGGCGGAGTTTTCACGGGATCTCATATGCGATTACGATGCTAGGCCAAGCCACCTCAAAGTAAAGCAGAGCGATTCAACCGATTGAAAAAAATCACCACGATTACCTAGGCAAAGAAGCGTCCGTTTATAACTAGGGTATGGGGTAAGTAATGAATAGGCGTACGGCCTATTTATTGACTCAAAAGAGCCGGCACAGTACATGCCATGAAAAAATACAATCCACTCACACCTCATTCGCAGAAAACCCCAAATAGGTTCATCGCCTACCATCACTAGGATCACCCAATCACTCCGCATCATCCACCACAGTTTGACATTCCACTCATCGCTCCACTGCATCCCAGCATCCAGCATCAGCCCCATACGTCGCATAGGCCCTGTCCGTTCTATTCAAACCTCACCCCCGTCCACTCACCATCCTGTGAATCATGTCCTCTTGTGAATCCTGTCTAAACAGGCCCCGCAATACCCACCCCTTCCACCTCCATCTATCCACCTTCACCCCATCCGCCCCGCTCATCACGCCCCCCCCCCCCCCCATAAGTAAGACTTGCAATCAAATCTCCTCCAAGATTCAATGCCCATCCATGCCTAGCCTCAGCAAATCCATCACAAACACCCTACGATTTTTCCTGTACGCCGGGCTGCTTGTTTCCACAGCCCTCGCCCAACAGCCTGAGCCGGACGTGACCACCCTCCCAGCGGAAGATCAGGCCATCATCAAAGGGCTCCGCTTCAGAGCCATGGACGCCGCCCCCTCAGACACCCGCACCGCCACCTTCATCAAAGGCAGGCTTCCCATCGTCAACGCCAGCTCCAAGCCCACCATCGTCGGAAAGCTCAGTGCCGAGGCCCGCATGCCCTTCCGCACCCCCGACAAAGAATGGACCGTCCTCAGGTGCCGCCAGGACATCGTCCTCAATAGCAAAGGCTCCTCCGAGCTCTACATCAGCTTTGGCGAGACCAATTCACAAATCGAGCAGCTCACCGGAGACAAGAAGGCCAAAGTCGAAGACTCCATCACCATCATCCGCTACGCCGGCGTGAAGATCTTCGAAAGCGAGCCCTCCAAAGCCGGACGCCTTCCTCCAGAATGGTGGCTGCACACAGGCCCGCTCAAAGGACAGGGGCAGGGGGCGCCCGTCGCCACTGCCGAACCCGTCAAAACCACCGACACCTCCACCGGAGAGCTCAAAGCCCTCCGTGCCACCACCGAGCGTGCCCTCCGCGCCCAGATCTGGAAAACCTATGAGCAAGGCGTCGCCTCACTCAACGCCCGCTACCTCACCGCCATCGACAAAGCCCTCAAAACCGCCCAGACCGAAGGCCAGCTAGATGAAGCCCTCGCCCTGCGCAATGAGAAAGACACCGTCACCAAGACCGGCCGGCTCCCCGCCTCACCCTCTCCCGCCACGGCACCTGCCCTTGCCGCCCTGCGCACCACCTACGCCACCGCCCTCACCACCCTGAAATCCGCCCGCGCCAAGGCCTCCCTCCCTCTCATGCAGGACTACAATCAAAAAGCCGAGCTTCTCATCGCCCGCCTCGTCAAAGAAGGAAAACTCGACGAAGCCAAGTCCGCCCGCGACAGCAAAGACGTCCCCCCTCATCGCCGAAGACTAAGCCCCCGTCCTCAGCCTCACCGAGCCGCCGTCGACGTGTCCTTCGTAGCTCGACGCAGGAGAGCGAAGAAGGAAGCCCATGATCTTCGAACGAGAATCTGCGTGCTAAACGGAAATGAATTTTGCGAACCGCTCTACCTGAAGGCGTCCTCACACCTCGCGTACACCGCTCACATCCCAGCGCCCTCATCTCCCCCCCC
>JAPLUN010000679.1 GCA_026397715.1 Verrucomicrobiota bacterium | reverse complement strand
GCTGCGGGTGCCGCAGGTGCGGCCACGGGTTGCTCCGGCGTCAGGAGTTCGTCACCGGGCAATGCCAGCAGATCCGAAGTCGTGAGCGGTGCGTCCGCAGGGGCAGCTGGTACGATGGACTGGGCGCGCAGGCTCAGTGCTGCGCTCAGCATCAGCAGAGTGTTGAGAAGGGTTTTCATGGCTGGAATCCGGCTTCAGGTTTGAACCAGCGCGCCAGGACGAGGTTGCACAATGCCTGGGGTGTCTTTTCTTTAGCCTTCCCGTCAATCTCCAGATCCAGCTGCTTGATGGCCTGAAACTTTTCCGGCGACTGCAGGGAGGCCAGCCAGCCCAGCAGCGTGGTTTGATCACCGCGCAGCCTTACTTCGACGGCCACTTCACGATACACGGAGGCGTTCGTCTTGCTGTCGGCGGCATCCGGCAGCAGCTGCTGCTTTTGCACCTGCAGCTGATAGTCGAGGGCCACATTTTGAATCTCTTCCAGCAGTTTGGCCTGCGCAGTGCCCAGGCTCTCGGTGGTGGGCATGTGCTGCTCCATCCAGGCCGAGCGCTTGTCCCAGAACTCCCGGTCATCCATCCAGTGGCTGTTCTCCTTCTTCTCATTCTCCAGCGAGCTGATGCGCGCCAGCACCGCCGTGCGGCGGTCCAGAAACTGCTTCAGCATGATGAACGTCGCCATCAGCACCAGGGCGCCAATGCAGGCTCCGAGCAGTTTCTTTTCACGTTGGGTGAGGGCGAGTGCCATGGAATTTGAAAAAAACTGGATTCGTTACGGCAGCTTGCCCTGGGCGCGGAAGGAGGCCGTGGTGCCTTTGACCTCGGGCCGGGGATTCGTCCATTCGTAACGGCTCAGGACGCGGTTCTTTTTAAAGTCTTCGATGAACTGAAACGCGAGTTGCGCATCCCGTGCTTCACCACGGATGTCGATCTCCTTGCCCTTCACTTCAAACTTGCGGATGACGATGCCGCTGCCCGGCATGATGCGGTTGATCTCACCCAGCAGAAACAGCGGATATCGCTGTGGCTCGATGGCCGGTGCCAGAACCTTCCAGCGTTCATTCGCCTTGCGCACCGCCGCCGCAGGCTCGCTCGTGACCTCCACCTCTTCGGCCAGTTTCTCCGCACGCTTTTCCTGGAAATGCAGATAAGCAAAGCCTAGGAACGCCAGCGACGCATACAGCATGCCCCCCAGCACGAGCGCACGGATAAGCTTGGAGCGCTGGGTGCTCGTGCTGATAGCGGTGCGCACCCCTGAGGGCAACATCTTGGTCCAGTTACGGGTTTCCAGGGCGCCATTGGGCGGCAGATCCGCTAGCACGCGCACCGGCAGGTCCAAAATGGAGCTCAGACGCGTGGTGAGTCCCTTGTCAAAATTCGCACCCACCAGAGCCACCCCGTCGATCGTGTCCGCTCCGAGTTCAGATTCCAACGTCAGCCGCGCCAGGGTGATCTCCAGCGTCAGCGCCTCTTCGGCGGCCGGTGCTTTGGCAAAGATGTGGCTGTGGTACAGTTTGCCCTGATGACTGGCCGCCAGCACCAGATCTCCCTGTTCTTCAATGATGACGATATGCCCGGCAGGCAGCTGCGCCAGCCTGAGCGCGGCGGTGTAGTCGCTGGCGTGGGAGGCGGCCAGCGCTTCCGGGAACGGCTCTGCCAGGATATCCACACTGACGATGGCCAGCCCGCCGTTCTGGCCCAGCAGATGCCAGCGGTAGTTCCTGCCCACGGCATCCTGCTCCAGCTTGAAGCCTCGGCGTTCCAGCTGGGTGGAAATGATTTGCTCCAGCAGGTCGGCATCCGTCTGCGGCAGGATCAGCCCGATCGTCCGGCACGCGGAGGCGGGCAGTCCGATCAACAGCGGTTTGCTCACATGCTTCGCCTCGGCCGGGCTGTCCACCGTCTCAGCACTTGAGGTCGCGCGCGGCTTCCACACACGCCAGGAGGCATCAGGGGCGGGGAGAAGCAGGGTAGTGGCGGCGAGTGACATTCGTGAAGGGCTTGGTAGAACGCGCGATTGCGTGGGAAGTTGCGTTATTGAATGACGAATATCGAATGTCCAGTGATGCTCTGGTTGTCGAGTCGTTTTACTCCTCAATCCGACCGAGATAGGTCACCGCCCCCGTCGTCTGATCGCGCCGGGTGACGAGGATGATTTTCGAGCGCTTCTTTCCCACCCAGCCGATGCTCGTGATTCGGCGCAGCGTCGTATCGCTGTCATTGACGATGCCGCTCACGGCTTTCAGTTTGTCCCCGGTCAGGCCGAGAATCTGGTAGGCTTCGTCCGCGCGAATACGGCGGTCATCTTCCGTTCCTGGGATGCCATCCCCGCCATCCCGTTCGCTAATGAATCGCTGCACATCATTATCTGACGCGCCAGTAATGGCCAGCAGCACATCCTTGAAAACCGTGCGCAGGTCGATCTGGCCCTCGCCATAGATGCTGAAAAAATTGCGCCAGTCCGGCTTTTTGCGGTCCACGGCATCCATGCCACGCACCAGGATCATCTCTTCTACTCGTATGAAGCCCCGGTTGCGCGGCGCATCATAAATTCCCAGGCTCTTGTAATACTCGGCTTCCGCACCGTTGGCGCGCTGGGTGCTGTCATTGTCCACCCAGTCCGCCAGTGAATCCGCCGCCACACCGGCGTCTTCCGCATTGAGCTGCCAGTAGATGAAGAGATTGTAGATCGCCTCGCGCAGCCGTTCATCCGTGATGTAGTTGATAGGAATGCGCGCTCCTTCGTAATTGATGACCACATCGAAGCCGCTGTCAGGCCCCACCTTCTGCTTCATTACGATGTCCCCCCGCCGCGTGCTGGGGTGCAGACCCACGGCGATGCCGCTCTCCGCAAGGTGCAGGGCTCGAAAATCATACGCCGCCTGCTTGGATTCCTCCGCGCTGTAGGTGATGTATTCCACCACTCCCATGACCGTGACGGACATGAGCAGGATGGCCCAAATCATGAGCATGAGCGCGGAGCCCCGTGCTGAAACCTGACGTCCATAGTGAAAATTCGCGCGAGAATGTGTCCTCATCGCCCTGCACCTCCTCCACCGCCGCCAAGAGGTCCACCACCACCGCCTGGAGGCCCGCCCCCAGGGAAGCCACCACCGCCGGGAGGTCCGCCTCCAGGAGGCCCACCGCCTGGTCCACCAGGACCTCCACGACCGCCGCCGCCGCCCGGGCCGCCTCCGGGCCCGCCGCCACCTGGGCCACCACGTCCGCCGCCCTGACCGCCTTGGCCACCCTGACCATTATTTCCTCCGCCAGCCGCGCCGCCCTGCTGATTGTTGTTATTGCCGTTGGTATTGCCAGTGTTCGTCGGGGGTCTGCCTGCGACCAAGGTCAGCACTGGCAGGCTGAAAACCATGCGCACTGGCAGCGTCCGGTTCTTCATCACCAGCTGGCCTTCAATGAGGTCCGGCCAGTTCGACTTGCTCCACTCCTCATACCACGTCTCTTCCTTCTCCACATAGAAGCGCCATTTGAACGACACCACATCCGGCAGCAGCGGCATCCAGTATCGCCCCTGCGTGTCCGGCGCATAAATTCCCGTGGTGGAGCGCTGAATGCCGGACTTCATGTCCCCGGTCTGCGGTATCAAATCCTCACGCGAGAGGCTCAGGTAGTTCAGCGGTTTTTGGTTGTCGTCCACCACCGCATCCGGGTACGGGCGCAGGCTCAGGATGGTATCCTTCGAGGTGATGGGATTGTTGCCAAAAGGAAAGCAGTCTGGCGAACCGGTGATCGTCAGTTCCTGAATCACCGGATCCGTGCCCTGCACCAGTTTCAAAGCCAGCGTGGCTGTGCTCGGCAGCGTGGCAAACATGCGCCGACACAGCTCAATGTACCGGTTCATGGAATCGCTCTCACGCTGAATGTGCTCGATCTCCGACGCCCCGCGCACCGAGCCGCGGATGATCGCAAACAGCGTGGCTGTGATCATCGACAGGATCGTGATGCCGATCACCACCTCGATCAAGGTGAAGGCGGAACGCCGTCTAGGGCTGGGCGGGTTTATAGACATAGACGTCGAGGGTGTCCTCCTGCGGCACACAGTCAAAAGATGAGGTCGCGTGGATGGTGAGTTTGTACATGTCGCTCAAGATGCCGCCGCTGGTGGTCTTCAGCGACAGCGCCTCCGTGCTTGTCTTGTAGGTGATGCCGTAGGTCGTGTCGGAGATGGTGGTGCTCATCTTGGCCAGCGGCTTGTTCCGCAGCTCTTCGAAAACGTTGCGCATGCCGATGCGGATGATCTGGTCACGCTTCAGCAGATTCGCCGTCTCCAGCGCCTGGTTCAGCGACTTCGCCAGACCCAGCACCGCGATGGCAAAAATCGTCAGTGCCAGCACCAGTTCGAAGAGAATGTAGCCCCGTGAAACCGGGCGCTGCCGGCGATGGAATTTCGCATTCATCGCAGATCTACGGTCTCCTTCACAATGTCTGCCGTCAGCGCCGCAAACTCCACGTCAAACGTCGAGGATGGGCCTTCCACATGGATCTTCAGCGGCTGGCAGACGCCGCTGGGCTGAAACACCCACAGCTTCACCATCTCACCCTCGATCGGCGTCGGCTCGGCATCATACCAGTGCTGGATCTGGTATTTCACCTCTTTCGGCAGCTCGTATTTTTCAGACCAGTATTCGTCATACTTGGGCGCTGGCGGGGCCAGCGGCAGTTCGGTGGTCTTGTTTGAGCGCCCACCATTGTCGACATCCGTTTTATCACCTTCCTCGATCGTGCTCTCCACGGCAGGTGCCGCCTCGCCAGCCGCAAGAAACTCGTTCAGTTCCGTGAGCTGCAGGTAGGGATTGAAATAGCGGGATGCCGTGAACCCCGTGGCATGGAAAGCCACCTGGTAGGGGCGCTTTTCCTGCATCGCACGCATCCGTGCCTCCCGTGCCAGCTTGAGCAGCGCCGTGACCGGCTCCCGTGCCAGTCGCTCATCTTGGAAGCCTTTCAGCATAGGCACCGTCGCAGCTGCCAGTACGGCGACGATGGTTAAAGCAATGACGATCTCGATTAACGTAAACGCCCGGGCGGCTCCATGCCGAACGAAGGAGCGATGACGGGTGGTGAGGGCATCACTCGCGTCATGGCGTGTCTTCGTGTTTCGGCATGCAGCTTTCATGGGTCACTTGGCCGCCGTCTTCTTCCAGTTGCCCAGGTCGTCTTCGTCGCCGTCGATCCCATTTGGGCCGGCCGTCCAGACATCGTAGGGCTTTTTCGATTTTTGAGCAGGGAAACGGTACTTGTAAGGCAGGCCCCAGGGATCTTTCGGCAGCTCTTCCATAAAGGCGCGGTAATTTTCAGGGATCGGCTCCAGCGTCGGCTTTTCCACCAGCGCCATCAGTCCCTGCTCCGTCGTCGGCATGCGCAGCGCACGGGATTCATAAGATTGCAGCGCCAGCCCGATGGCCTGCAAATCGCTGTCCACTCGTGTGTCCTTGGCGGAGTCGATCTGGCCTTTGAGCAGGTAAATCGAGCCGGAGGCCAGGATGGCGATGATGGTCAGCGTGATCACGATTTCGATCAGCGTGAAGGCGGCGGTTCTGTGGATTGATTTTAGTTTGGTGTGTGTCTTCATATGGGCTTAACGGTAGAATTGCTGATTATTATGCTGCCATTCAAGCATGCGTTTCAAAACGAGAGGGGGAATCCAGCCGAATGCGATCTTGCCGCCGCCAACGGTTCTGGCCCGGTAGGGGTTGAAGCAGTAAAACACAGATCCCAAACCCAGACACAGCAGGGTAAACAGGCCCAGAAATATCACGGCGCTTAGTATGCCTGGCACGAGGATGTGCTTTAATGTGGATAGGTGAATGAGAGCGATAAATCCGATCAGCAACAATGGGGCTAATACAATTCCGAAAACTTTTCTGGTTCTTCTTTTTCTCAAACCCCTCCTGCTCAATGCAAGACGCACGAGGGCGGACCCTTTCAGGGTTTGGCTATTTACATAGGCGTTTTTCCCCATTCCCGGCTCTTCGACTTTTAAATAAACAGGCAAATACTCGGCAGTTTGTAGATCCATGACTTCTCCTGTCTCAACGCAGACCGGTGGCAGTATCGCATTGCTTGAAATAATCAATTCTGAGCCGTAGACCTCAAAAGGGGATACCACAAGTCTGCGGTTAAAATGCGATGGCCGAGCCATTCCGGGGCGATTCATGGTGTATAAATTAAATGAGGAATTGGCGTTGTTGATTTAGCCGCCGCCACGGATGCCCGTGACGCTTTGGGCGATGGCCGCAACGATGGAATACGCCACTGTGCCGACCATCACGGCCATCACGATCAGGATGATCGGCGTAATCATCGAGGTCATGCGTTTGATACGTTTGTCGAGTTCCTTGTCGTAGCGGATGGCGCATTTTTCCATCGACTTGCCGAGCTGCCCCGTCTGCTCGCCCACGGCGATCATGTCAGCCAGCAGCAGCGGAAAGCTCCCGACCTTGCGCAGGGTGTTGGAAAGCGGGGCGCCTTCGGAGACCATGCTGGTCACTTTGGCCAGCAGCGACTGGATGAAGACGTTGGCAGAAATCTTGGAAACGAGGCGGATGCTGTTCAGCAGCGGCACCCCGTTGGTGATCAGGTTGCCCAGTGAATGCGCGAACTGTGCGTAAAAGCGCATGCTCATGATGGCGCCGAACAGCGGGAGCTTGAGCTTCGTTTCATCCCACCACATCCGGCCCGCCGGGCTGGAAATGTAGCCCCGGAAAGTCAGCACACCCGCCGTGATGGCGGCACCGATGGCCCACCACCACTGGCCCATGAATTGATTGAAGCTGATGAGCAACTGCGTGGCCGCCGGGAGCTTCTGCCCGTTCTTGCCCATCAAGTCCATGATCTGCGGCACCATGAAGGTCATGAAAACCACCATCAGCACCACGCATGCGCCGAGCAGAAATGCCGGGTAGATCATCGCCTGCGTCACCTTGGCCTGCAGGTCGGCCATCACCGCCAGATTGTTGGCCAGACGTCGCAGAATGCTCGGCAGTGAGCCGCTCACCTCGCCCGCAGCAGCCAGATTGCAGTAAAGATCATCAAAGCTTGGCGAAGCCTTCCGCAGCGCTTTGGCCACTGATGAACCTTCGCGCAGTTCATTGCGCATCGAGGTCGCAATAATCCGTAGCGCTCCCGATTCCTGCCGCTCCTGCATCACCCGAAACGCCTGGTCGATCTGCAGGCCGCCATCCAGCAGATCAGCGACTTCTTCCGTGAACAAGATAAGCTGGGCACGTTTCAGCTTCACCGGTCCACCGGTTGCCGCTGCGATTTTCGCTTTCGCTGCATCAGACTTTTCATCCTGCGTCACCTTCACCGGCGTCAGTGCCTGCGCTTCGATCTTCCGAAACGCCTCCGCACGCGACCCTACCGTGACGGATCCTGTGACGGTCTTGCCGGTGGTGGTGAGTGCTGTGTAGGTAAAGGCGGGCATTGGGGTCAGCGCTTGCGAAGAATTTTGCGGATGATGTTGGGGTCGCGGCGGCTGTCGAGGATGGCGGCTATTTGGACGGTGTCGCCCTCGATCCGGTAATAGACACCGTGCGGAAAACGCTTGGAAGCGTAAAAATGGAGGCCGAAGCGCTGACGATGCACGCCACCAAACCCGCCGAGGGTTTGAAGCTCTGCCTGCATTTTGTCGAGGAAATACCAGCCGGCTCCCGGATCGTCCTCCTCGTAAAAGTTGAAGCTCTCGCGCAGGTCTTGTTTGGCATCATCTTCGAGGGTGACATTCATGCCAGCTCTTTCCGCAAGTCCTCAAAAGCCTGGTCTAGATCATGCCAGACGGCTTTGCCGCTGTTGATTTTTTCGAGACGCTTGCGTAGGATTTCTTCATGCCACGCTGGTGGCTCGATTTCCTCCTGATGATCTTCGACCACCTCTTGCCAGAGAAACTGGAAGGCCTGCCACTTTTGATCAGCCGTGAGCTGTTCGAGCATCAATGCAACTGGCGGATTGTCGTCGAGAATCATGCAGTGAGAATACAGAATCAGGTGCGGATTTGCAACACTACTCGGTCGCTGCGGTCACGGTCATGACTTCTTCCAGGGTGGTCACGCCTTGGGAAGCCTTGCGGAAGCCATACTGCCGCATGGGCACCATGCCGTCCTTCAGCGCCTGGGCTTTGAGTTCCATGGTATTGGCGCGTTTGTTGATCTTGTCCTGCAAGGCTTCCGTCATGAGGCATATTTCCATGATCGCCAGACGTCCGGTGAAACCGGTGTTGCGGCAGGCGCGGCAGCCGACGGGGGTGAACAGCTTGTCCTTCCATTCCAGCGGGAAACCAATGCTGCGCAGATGGCTTTCTTCATGGTGTGCGGGCTGCTTGCACAATCCGCACAGTGTACGCACCAGTCGCTGCGCCTGGAAGGCCCGCACCGAGGACGAAATCATGAAGGGCTCGATGCCCATGTCGATAAGACGGGAGATGCCGCTTACGGCGTCGTTGGTGTGGAGTGTGGAGAAAACCAAGTGACCCGTCAAAGCGCCGCGGATGGCGATTTCGACCGTTTCCTGGTCGCGCATTTCCCCTACCATGATGACGTTGGGGTCGCCACGGAGAATGCTTCGCAGCCCTGCGGCAAAAGTGAGGTCGATTTCAGGCTTCACCGCGATTTGAATGATGCCGTCGAGCTTGTTTTCCACCGGATCTTCGATGGTGACAATCCGGCGCTCCTTGGTGTTGAGTTCCTTGAGGAAGGTGTACAGCGTGGACGATTTGCCGGACCCCGTCGGACCGGTGACAAGGATAATGCCGTTAGGTGCCGCCAGCAGCTTGCGGATGGTGGCCTCGGTGGCGGGATCCAACCCGATGGCCTGGAGGTCAAATTTTTTGCGCGTCAGCAGGCGGAGCGCCACGGATTCACCATTCACGCTCGGGATGGTGGCCACACGCACGTCGATGGGTTCGCCGTCGAGTTCGAGGTTAATGCGTCCGTCTTGGGGCAGGCGGCGCTCGGCGATGTCGAGATGCGCCATGATCTTCAGGCGCGAAATAAGCGAGGCCTGCAGCAGGCGCATGTTTGGTGGCACGGGGACTTCCAGCAGCTTGCCATCTACGCGGTAGCGGATGCGCAGATCGCGCTCCAGTGGCTCCATGTGGATGTCCGTGGCGCGTTCCTTGAGGGCTTCGCGGAAGATCTGATTCACGAAGTTGAGCACCGTGGCCTCCTCATCCGCCTCATCCAGCACGGTGGTTTCCTGCTTCATATCGTCGTGCTCGTCGCCGCCTTCGCGGCCTTCGAGCAGTTCTTCGAAGTTTTCCGCTCCCACGCCGTAGCCCTGATGCAGGGCTTCGAGGATGCGGTGGCGGGGGGCGATCTGCCAATGCACGCGTTTGCGCAGTTCCTGGCCCACGGCCTGACGTGCGCTGAGATCGAACGGATTGTAGGTCAGGATCGTTGCTTCTCCACTGGCCACATGCAGCGGGCAAATTCGGTGGCGCAGCGCCAGTTTGGCGGGAAAGTTGTTGCGCAGTCCTTCTGCGGCCTCGCCAGCGCCTTCCTCGGCATACGGCATGCCCAGACCGGTCGCGAGTTGGGCAAAGAATCGGTCTTCATCCACCATGGTGCTGTCCACCACGGCATCCATGAGCGGTTGGCGGTTGTCGGAAGCCACTTCGAGGGCATGGCGCAGCCGGGTGGGTTCCTCGCATCCAGCACTGGCGGCGGTTCGTACAAGGATGTCGATCAAAGTTGGGGTGGGCATGTGGGGCGATACAACGCCGCAACGAGGGCAAAGTTTCTCACTGTCTGCAAGAGGATCATCCATAAAGAAAAACGGTGGAGTGAGGGCAATCATGTGCTACATGCGCAGCCTCTATGAA
>JAPLUN010000514.1 GCA_026397715.1 Verrucomicrobiota bacterium | reverse complement strand
GAGGGCGACATCGCTGCCATCGAGCAGGAACCTTGGATGCCTGGCTACCCATGACGCAGTGAACGCCTTCTCCCTAAGCCACCTACACACACCATGCCAGAATCGAAAGACATCCAGATGAGTCAGCTGTTTGCTGACCTTGTATTTCTTGCGCTCGACCACGGCGTAGATTCGGTGCGAGCCAGCGGTGGACCGCTCACTCCATTCATTGCCTATGAGCAGGAGGGTAAGCCAGAGCTTCATCGATTTGCGGCCGAGCGCTTGGAGGATGCCCAGCATCTCGCGCGTAAGGCGATTGCGGCACTTCCGCCGAGCGTCAACGCTTACGCGCTCGCCTATGACGGTTTCATCACAGTTCAGGGAACGAAGTTTGATGCGATATTGGTCGAGGCATCCGAGCGCGGCCGGCCTGCGGGAGTTTGCATGGCGCAAAGATACAAACCAAAAAAGTTTTTGCGAAGCTTCCAGATAATTGGGAATCCGGCACTGCTGGGAGAGTGTGAGTCATTGATGTGATGATGCGCCCCCATTTCGCACTTCTTCCTCTGCATGCTTGTTCTGCCGCTCTGCCTGAGTTCGTGCATCGGCAGCAAAGCAAAGATGCCAGGCATTTTTGCTCTCTGCGCTCCGGGAACTGGAACAGCAGGTCAGATCCGACGACTCTCTACGTTGCATCATGCTCTCGACAAACCCGGCCAGCCTTGATACAATCATACCACCATGCCCCGAGTAGCCATTCAACTTCCCGATGAGCTGAACCAATTCGTGAACAAATCGGTTCAGGCCGGTGATTTTCACAATGCGGACGAGTTTTTCATCAGCGTCGTGTCCATGTACAAGGATCAAGTCGAAGAAGGACTCAGCGAAGCTGAACAAACCAAGCTCGAAAGTCTTCGCCGTGATATTCAAGTCGGAGTCGATCAACTCGACCGTGGCGAAGGAAGCGAAATGGATTGGGATGCATTTTTCTCAGAGCGTCACCGCGCCTATGCAGAGCGTCACCGCGTCTCATAGGCCATGCCTAAGGTCGTCTATTCAGAGATTGCCAAGGCCGATCTGCGTGAGATTTGGGACTACGTTTCTGACGACAGCCAGCTCCAGGCCGACCGGCTCATCGAGCGGTTTCGAGCAAAACTCGAACACCTCGCCAAATGGAACACCCTTGGCCGCCCTCGGCCAGAAATCTCGGTGAATTGCCGCAGCTATCCCTTTGGCAAATACTGTTTCTTTTTCCGACCTACCGACAATGGCATCGAGGTCATCCGAGTGATTCACGCCGCGCGTGATCTCAATCAAATCGAGTTCCCCGAATAACACCAGACGAGACTGGCTCACGGGCGGATCGTCTCAGGCCATCATCTCAGACGGCTTTGGTCATCAGGCGCGGGTGGTAGTGCTCGCGCACCCATTCGTGAATGAGACGTTGGTCGTCCTGCGTCTGTTGGGACGACCAGCGGCAGGCGGTGCCATCGATGTCTGCCACCTCGCGGAGCGCGGGACTCGCAGCGGTCAGTTCGATCAGACGCTGGCACCACGGGTGCTCGGCGTGCAGGTCCAGCTGTGGCCGGGGGCACTGCCGCAGCGATGGCCGCCGCCACCAGGAAAGGAGTTTGACGCAGACCACGCGATCTCGTGGGTGGGTGCCGAAACCCGCCTCCGCAAGCACAGGACCAACGATCCCCGAGGAGGCGTGGTCGAGCAGTTCAGAGACAATGGCGGGAATCGGTTTCACAGGAGGCACATGGCAGCATGCGTTGGAGGATGCCGAACAATCAACATCAGCTAGGTTGAGGGCGCAAGCTGCGCAACCGCACTCCAAATGGGCAGGATGCCACACGACGTGGAGTGGTCCGCACACTCCGTGTGCGGGTTTGGATGCCTGGAGACGCTCGCTCCGCACACGGAGTGTGCGGACCACTCCACGCTGTTGCCACTGAGCCTTCATCGGAATTCGCACGTACCCTCGCCAACAACGAAGCCCACCCCCCTGCAAGCTCCCCCACCCTCCCCACGTAAATCATTTGAACCCACCCGCCTCCTGCGGCAGGTGCGCCACCGCTTTCACCTCGATTCCGCATTCGCCTTCGTCCTGATCCAACCATGAACTACCCAGCCTCCCGCAGTCAGCCTCGTTTTCGATTGAAGTCCGCCCTGCTCGCGCTCGCCCTCGCGTGCCTGGCTCAGGCTGAGTTGGCCCATGCAGCCAAGGACCCCACGGACGTCACCGCCGTCGTCGCGGGCGCGGTGAAGGATGACAAGCTCTCGATCACCGCAGGCAACGATCTTTTTGGCGACACCGCCTCAGGCGTGCCGAAGAAACTGCACATCGAGTACACCCTTGGCGACGAGAAGGTCTCGCGCGATGTGGGCGAGAACCGCAAGCTGGAAATCGCAGCGCCTGCGGGCAAAAAACTTGTCATCACCAAGGCCGTCTATGGACCTGCGGATGGCTCGAAGCCGAAAACCGTCGCCGTCGTCACGGAAAATCCCGGTGAGCTGCTGGCCACGCTCCCCGGTTTCAAGGTCGAGCTCGTGCGCAAGGCGGACGCAGCCACGGAAGGCTCATGGATCTCCATCACGACCGCCGAGGAGACCTTCGACAAGGTCGAGTTCCTCCGCGAATGGAAGGGCGGCGGTGGCGACCACGGCGCGCACACCATCCTGCTCAATCCCGACAAAAAGCACCTCAACGTGCTGTGCGGAAACTTTGTGGACGTGCCGGCCGATGTGCTGCCCACCTCCCCGCACAAAAACTACGCCGACGATCTCGTGCTGCCACGCGCGGAAGATGGCAACGGCTTCGGCGCAGGCCGCAAGCCCCCGGGCGGCTTCGTCGTCCGCATGGACCCCGATGGCAAGAACTGCGAACTCATCGCCAGCGGCGAGCGCAACACCTACGGCGTCGCCTTCAATCACGATGGCGAGCTCTTCGGCTTTGACAGCGACATGGAGTGGGACTGGGGCACACCGTGGTATCGCCCGGTGCGCGTCTATCATGTGACCAGCGGCGCAGACCATGGCTTCCGCGAAGGCGCCAGCAAGTGGCCCGAGTATTACCACGACAGCCTGCCCGCCACCGTCACCATCGGCATCGGCTGCCCCACCGGCGTGGGCTTCGGCACGGGTGCCAAATTCCCCGCCAAATACCAGCGCGCCTTCTTCATCCAGGACTGGACCTATGGCCGACTCATCGCCGTGCATCTCACGCCGCAGGGCGCCAGCTACGGCGGCACCTGGGAAAACTTCATCGCACCGAAATCACTCAATGAAAAATCCGGCAAGACCCCGCTCAATTTGACCGGCCTCACCATCGGCGACGACGGCGCGATGTACTTCACCATCGGCGGTCGCCACACCCAGGGCGCACTCTTTCGCGTGACCTATGAAGGCACCGAATCCACCGCACCCGCAGACCTCCACGAAGTCGCAGGCGCTGAATCCCGCACGCTGCGCCACAAGCTCGAAGCCTTCCACGGCCACGAAGACGCCGCCGCCGTGGACACCGCATGGCCTCACCTCGCCAGCGAAGACCGCTTCATCCGCTACGCCGCACGCATCGCCATCGAAAGCCAGCCCATCAACTCATGGAAAGCACGCGCCTTGGCAGAAACGAATCCCACCGCCGCACTGACCATCCTCCTCTCCGTGGCACGCCTCGGTGGCACCGAGGCCCAAGGCGATCTCTTCAAAGCCATCGCCAAGATTCCCCTCACGCAGCTCAAGAGCGAAGCCCAGCAGCTTGAGCTCATCCGCATCATCGAAGTCGCCATCAGCCGCATGGGCAAACCCGCCGCAGAAATCGGAGCGCCCATCATCGCGCAGCTCAGCCCGCTCTACCCCGCGCCGAGCGTCGCGCTCAATCGCGAGCTGTGCCAGACGCTCCTCGCGCTCGATGCCCCCGACACCATCGCCCGCACGCTCAAGCTCCTCGCCGCCGCACCCACGCAGGAAGAGCAGCTTAATTACGTCGTCGCCCTGCGCACCATCACGAACGGCTGGACACCGGAAATGCGCCGCCAGTATTTCGCCTGGTGGGCCCAGAAGCGCAGCACCACCCAGCATCCCGAGACCACGCTCAAGTGGTTCACCGACGCCGGCCGCGACTTCAGCGATGGCGCCAGCTTTGGCAACTTCCTCGTCAAAATCCGCCGCACCGCCATGGCCAATGTGCCGCCCGAAGAACTCGCCGCGCTGCAGCCCGTGCTCGATTCCTGGATCGAGCCCGCACCCAAGCTCAAGAAGCCAAAGAAGGACCGCACCTTCGTGAAGAACTGGCAGATGTCCGACCTCATCGGCGATCTCGACAAACTCAGCAAAGGCCGCAACTTCGCGCAGGGCCAGGACGCCGTGAACGGCACCCTCTGCCTCATGTGCCATCGCATCGGCGATGAAGGCGGCGCCGTCGGCCCGGATCTCACCGCCGTGGCCAGCCGTTACTCGCCGCAGGTCATTCTCGAAGCCCTCATCGAGCCTTCGAAAGTCATCTCCGAGCAATACGCCAACACCGACATCACCCTCAAAAACGGCAACTTCTTCACCGGCCGCATTGTGGGAGACACGGATGACAAAATCATCCTCCGCCCCAGCATGCTCGCCCCGGATACCAAGGAGATCAGCAAAGCCGACATCAAGACCAAGGAAACCTCCAAGCTCTCCCCCATGATGCCCGGCCTCCTCAACACCCTCACCAAAGAAGAAATCCTCGACCTCCTCGCCTACTTCCAAGCCGCCGGAAAGCCTGAGGGCGCGGCGTTCAAGAAGTAGCGGCGCATTGAACGGTATAACGGACTGAAAAAACCGAGGTTGCAAAGGGAGCCTTCCGCACTGGGAGCGCCGACATTTTGTCGGCTCTGGGCGAGCGTCCATGGCGCATCCATCGGGCATAAGGCTGCGCTAAAAATGCGGCATTTCTTCACCTCGCCCCCAAGCCCGCACAGCCTGAGCGTCTGGCTCAAAAATAAAGCAGGGGCCGGTCAGCTTCTGCTGTTCAAACCGGTCCTTTTCCAGCGTATCACTGCTCCCCCCATGAACACTCGCCGCCACTTTCTCCGCAGTTCGTCCGCGCTCATCACGCTGCCCGCGCTCGAATCCATCGGCTTCAAGGCTTTTGCCGCACCCAAGACCGTCACGCCGCCCAAGCGCATGGTCTTCCTAGGCTTCGGCTGGGGTGTCACCAATGAGACCTGGTTTCCCGATTTGAAAAAGACCGGCACTACATGGGAGCTTTCCGAAGGACTCAAGCCGCTGGCGAGGCACCAGAAGGACATCACCGTGGTGCAGGGCTGCTCCAACAAATACGCCAACGAAGCACACTGGGGCAGCACCTTCTGGCTCACGGGCGCGAACCGTTATGCAGAGCCCGGACAGAGCTTTCACAACAGCATCAGCGCGGATCAGGTCGCGGCGGCGCATCTCGGCAAAGACACCCGCTATGCCTCCATCCAGCTCAACTCGCCCGACGTGGCAAACTCGGGCCATGGCCCCGGTCTTTCCATGGCATGGGATGTGCGCGGCAAACCGCTGGCAGGCCTGGAAAATCCCGTCGCAG
>JAPLUN010000129.1 GCA_026397715.1 Verrucomicrobiota bacterium | reverse complement strand
AACGACCAAGGCTTCGCGCAAATGGGCGAGAGGCTGGCGAAGCAGCTGCAGCAGCCGGGGAAGTGATGGGGGGGATGCGTGGATGCGACTCAAGCCTACAGTTGAGCGTTAATCCGGTTGGTAATCAATATAACGTAGAGTCATTTATAGTACTTAAGCCTTCGCACATTGCTCCTCTTGTTCCTCGAATGGACATATTATTCGCCGCCATAAAGCTTGTGAAGACGATCCATTTCGTCTGAATATTCAGTAGTAAATGGATCTCCAAGTGTGATTTGCACATTTACGGTGGGTGCTTTTTCGCCTCTCAAATGCGCCTCATAGGCAATGTCCAATTGCGTATCTAGTTGCCCTGTGAATGATTCGAGTTTTTCTAAATGCTCATCGCAAATAGCTGATGCCAATTGAAGAATTTTTTCAAATTCGCTATCAACAATGACTTCGATGAAATCCAGTTTCCAAAGAAGTGTTTGACGGATTAGTTCAACGAATCTTTGTCCGATGTACACTATTAGTTCAGGGTCGCCTGGATGCCCAGGTGGTCCCATAGCTTCCGGAAAAGCAATATTGATGATTGTGGAAGAGGTTTTGGTTAACTGTAAAAGACGACCCATTTGAGAGCTGATCCAATGTATCACATCGGAAATGCCGTCTAGTTTCGTTCCTGTTCTCAGTAGTAAGCCATATCGGACATCACGGCGCAGTGCTGAGAGAGACGCAAAATTTGTTCGAATAACTGAACTCAAAAGACGAAATTCCCATGCAAAAGGTTTCTCCAATAAAATTTTCAGTGATTCAGCGGGCAAATTTAGCAGTTGTTCGGAGTAGCTGGTTGTTTGTAGCTTTTCCCGAACAATTAGAGATTCTGTGAAAAGAACTGCCCACTGCTTTCGAAGTGTTTCTACAATATTTTTTACTTCATCAAAGCCATACATCCACTTGCCACTTTGGCCATTCCGAAGGTCATCAACAAAGGAAAAAAGTTTTGTGTCGTCTACTATTCCTGAAAAGTTACCTTGCGGGTTATTTTTCCATACTGGCAGATTATGTATGATTCCAGTTGATACAAAAACATAAATTGGTATTCGCTTTGCCAGTGCCTCCAGATATTCCAAGTTCGTTATCGAACGGCCATCCTTTTGTGTGGAACCAAATCTGTTTCCTATGATTAGGATGAAAATATCGGCCCGATCTCTAACTGCATTAATACAGTTATTGAACGTGTCATTCTGAGGATTTACTGGAAAGGCTGAGCTTTCTGAAATCATTGCTTCATAACCCAGCTCTTCAATGAAGCTTTTTAAATCCAACCTTACTTGGCTAAGATCATAGCAGGTGGAGCTTACAAAGACTGTTGGTGGGTATCCTTTAGGCATATAATTTACAATTATTATAGGGAGGTATCACGAATTAACTTGGGGTCAAGGTGGCATGTATTTTTGTTAAACCTGACCTGCCATGAATTTATTCCCGTTCCAGAACGCCTGCCGAAGGTAGGCGAGAAGTGTCCAACTACGCAGCGCCAACGAGGAGCCCACGCAAGCCTCTCGCATACCTCCGGCATGCACCCTTGATCAATGGGGGCGGGTTCGCGTGATCCGGTGGTTCTCGCTCGCCAAGCCTCGCTTCACCACCGGCTACCTTCCGTGCTTTGCCTTCGGCTGTCTTCGCTTCGCTACGGCTCTCCGGGAGCGGAGAGAAATGCGCCTCCGGTCAGCATCGTAGATTCATGGATCCAAGTGCCATTCATGCCTGCCACGCATGGCAGTCATTTAAGGCAGCGAATCGCGGAATGAGCGCCGCAGGCCAAAGCGTCCTTGGAGCGCGGACCTCCGAGTCCGCAGCACGCCGCAATCACACGCGGCACCGCATCGTCTCTGCTGCCATCGCACATTCGTAACCAGAGTCCTCGTGCTTCCGCAGTTCTGCATGAAGGAAAATCCGCTGCGTGGAGCCGACCCGCTGCGGACTCGGAGGTCCGCGCTCCAGGAGCGCCTTCTTCAGCAGAAGTCAATGCACCTTGAGGGCGGCGCAAAACGAACAGCACCCACGTGCTTCACCCATCGCCATTCCCGCTTCGCACTCTTTTACATCCAGAAGTCTGCCCACGATGCCGCCCGCCTCCACACGCTCACGCATCCACCCCCCTTTTCCTTCCCACCACGAATCATTCCCCGTTTTGAAACATCACCCGCTCTGACACAGTAGAACTCACACCATGAACCTCTGGTTGAAGCAGCGCAGCGCTCCGGCGCTTTGTCCTGATCGGCGTCGGCTTTTGAAGTCGATGTCTGCGGGCGTTCTCGGGCTGGGGCTGCCGGAGTGGCTGGCCTTGCAGGCGAGGGCGGGCAATGCGAGCGGCGCGGTGCAACCCGGGCAGGCGAAGCGCGTGCTGGTCATCTATGAAGAGGGCGGCATCAGCCAGATGGACTCGTTTGATCCGAAGCCGGACGCGTTGTTTGATCACCGGTCGCCGTTCAAGCCGATCCCGACGAGCGTGCCGGGCACCCACTTCTCCGAGCTCATGCCGCTCACGGCGAAGCAGGCGCATCGGCTCGCCGTCGTGCGCTCGATGACTTCTGCGCCCACGGCGGGGCACAAGGAGTGCTGCCAGGAATTTTTCAAAGGCTACCGCAACACCAACGCCTTCGACTTTCCCGACATCGGCGCGGTGGTGACGGAGCTCATGGGCACGGAGCGCCCCGAGATGCCAGGCTACATCTTTTGCCCGGGCATCAACATGCCCAATGCCGTCACCAGCACCGGCTTTCTGCCCGCAAGCCGCGCGCCGTGGAAGCTCGGCACCAAACAGCTCGGCGAAGACCTCAGCGATCCCGCGTGGAAGGTGCGCTCCCTGGAACTGCAGGCTGGGCTGGGGCGCGAGCGGCTGCTCGAGCGCTATCGCCTGCTGGAATCGCTTGATGCAGGTGCCATCGCGCAATCGACCGCAGGGCAGTTGATGAAAGGGCACACCAAGCATGCGCTGGATCTGCTCACGAGCGATGAAGCCAAGCATGCGTTTGATCTTTCGCGCGAGTCCAGCAAAACGCGCGACCGCTACGGGCGCGATCATCGCGGCAGCTGCTACCTGCTGGGGCGGCGGTTGATCGAGTCCGGTGTGCGCTTTGTCACCGTCACGTGCATCCAGCCGCCGGAGCACGTGAAGCGTCCCGGCATCGGCCAGCCGGGCGGTGTGTTTCTGAACTGGGATCATCACGAAGGCATCTACAACAACGGCCCCTGCGGCGGTCCGCAGGGCAGCAGCAATCAAGAGCGCTACGGCCTGCCGCATCCGGTGATGATGCCAAGTCTGGACCGCTCCTTCAGCGCGCTGATCGAGGACATGCACGAGCGCGGCCTGCTGGCCGAAACCCTCGTGTGCTTCGTCACCGAGATGGGCCGCACCCCGCGCATGAACAAGAACGGCGGGCGGGATCACTGGGCGCGCGCGATGTCCATCGCCTTTGCCGGAGCCGGCTGTCCCGGCGGCGCCGTCATCGGCGCGACCGACCGAGAAGGTGGCGATGTGACCGATGCCCTCTACACGCCCTACGACTACGCCGAAACGATCTACCGCAAACTCGGCTTCAGCGACAATCAACGCCTGGCACGCCCCAACGGCGTCGCCGTGCCTCTCTCAGATGGTGGCCGGGCGATCCGTGAGCTGTTTTGAGCGGGTGGCTGCAGCGCATGGGGAATGCTTGATTGGAAGAGGGATGGTCTAAGGACTGGCTGGAATGAAAGGCACTCAGTTAAGCACGTTCGTCGTGGCATTGAGCGCCGAACGCCGAAGCGTGCCAGCGCGAATTGTAGCTCGGGCAATCCTGCCCGTAAGCGGCACGATCTTCACGGGCAGGATTGCCCGTGCTACTGCCCGTCTCGTTCCCCCACACCGCCATTCTCTGACGAGAATGGCTGCCGCCTGACACTCATCCTCAGCGAGGACTGCCCTTAACCGAGTGCCATTCATGTCTGGCATCTTTATCCTGGTATGCCGGGCCTGGACCAACTCTCAAAAATCTTGTCACATTGCCCGGGCGGCGGAGCGGCCCCATTGGCTGCGTCGTGTGCTTGCCTGTTATTTACAAATAGCAGGCGGCTCACTCTCCTTGCCACTGGGGTCGCTGCGCTCGCCGGATCAAAATGACTATCTTTTTGAGAACTGGTCTAGCTGGATTTGTCCCGTATCTTTTGATGCAGGTCTGTGTGTTCCGGACCGGCCGTCTTCTCCGCTTGATCCTGCAGCAGTTCCAATTCCTTGGTCTTGGCGGGAAGTTGTTCAAACGTCTTCAGATCGGTGCCGAGTTTCTTTTCGACTGCTGGTGGCTCTGGTTTCATGCGTTTGATCTGTGCTGCACGCTCAATTGCAGCAGCTGGATGAGGTGCCCTTGATGGCCTGTTCCACGGCTTCACGGGTTTGACCCGTGCGCTTCTGGATGCGACCCACCAGTTCATCCTGCTTGCCTTCGATGAACTGGAGATCGTCATCGGTGAGTGTGGCCCATTTCTGCTTCAGCTTGCCCTTGGTGATGTTCCAGTCGCCTTTGATTTCGAGTGTTGTCATGGTCGTGTGGGTTGGGTGTGGGTGGTTCTGCGGGCGGAATTTTCGCGGATCCGCATGCCCCCACTCTGTGCCAGCGGGAGACGAATAGCGATGGGGTGTAACCCGACTTGGTTCATTCATGCCCGGCATTGTCATCCACCCGCCGCTGCACCCATCACACACTCCGGCCTGATGCTACCACAAAATACCATGGCATGCGCCCATGAAAAAGCCGGGATGCCTCCAAAGAAGACATCCCGGCCCAAGTGACGAATTGCCGTTAGTTCGAGTGGACGGTGGTGGTCTCCGTCGTGGTGGACACGGGGGCCAGGGTCAGGGGAGACCTGCGGGTCGTCGTCTCTTCCGTGGTGGTGGTCGTCGTGGTGGGCGGCGGGCGGCGGTCATCGTCGTCCATCGAGTCACAGCTGGAGAGAGTCGTGAAGGCGGCTGCAGCAAGGCAGAAGTAAAAGAGCGGGTGTTTTTTCATAGGGTGGGTGCTTTATTTCTTGGTTTCGGTGGTGGTCGTGGTGGTCTTCTCAGCGGTGGGAGTGACCACGGTGGTTTTTTCCACGGTCTTCTCCGCTGCCGGGGTGACGATGGTGGTGTTTTTCTCGATCACTCGGTCCGGACCCGGGCCGGCGGTGTTGACGCGTGCGTCGCAGGCAATCAGGAGAAAAGGTGCGAGGGCGAGGAGGAGATAAAATTTCATGGTAGTAAGTGCTGGTGTGTTTATGGATGTTCGGGGTGACTGTGAAAATGAGGTGGAACGAGGGCGTTGAAGGGACGGTCGTCAGGGCATCACGCCGCCTGCAGGCTGTGGATGGCATTGCGCGTGCGGAAGACCTGGCGCAGGCGTTTCAAACCCAGCTCCATGCGCGTTTTCACGGTGCCCAGCGGTGTTTGCATGGTGTGGGCCACCTCGCGCTGGCTCATGCCTTGGAGGAAGGCCAGCTCGATGACTTTTTTCTGCGCCACGGGCAGCAGCGTCAGGTGCTCGCCCAGCACGCGGCCCAGATCTGCCTGCACGCATTCATCCGCACGGCCCTGGGAGTAGGACTCGGTGTGCTGGATCTCCACCTCCATGCGGCCCACGGCGCGGCAGTAGGCCAGCGAGCGACGCACGTGATCGATCGCGCGGCGCTTGCACAGCGTCGTCAGCCATGCCAGCGGGCGGCCTTTGGCGGGCGAGTAATGGTGCGCCTGGCGCCACAGGCTGAGAAAGCATTCCTGCAAAACATCGTCTGCGCCCGCCTCATCCGAGACCGTGCGCTGGATGGAGCACTTGAGCATGCGGCGGTGGCGCTCGATCAGCGTTTCCAGAGCAGAGGCATCGCGCCGCTGGATGGCGGCCATGAGTTCTTCGTCCGGTGGCTCAGGGCTCTCAGGATTGAAAGATGGAGCCAAAGGCTGCTGGGCTGCGTTGTTCCTGGCAAGAGTGGGGGCGAATTTAGTCATGGTGCGGAGAGTTCTGATTCTGGGCCGGCGTCGGGGGCGATCCCCGTTGCTTACCCTCGGATGCTACAAAGCCCTCGCTCGCTTAACCATGGGGTGAAACCCTACAATGAACCGCCGCCCGGAGGCTCCGCAGGCAGCGATAGGGGTCAGGCAACAACACGCATTTCCGAAGCGCGACCGGCCTGCCATTGCTGCACCCAGCCCCTCACTCCACGACCTGCCCCGCCACCGTGAATCAAATGCGCTGCTGCATTTTGAGGATGCAGACAAAGCCGAAAGCCAGCGCCGCGTAGGCCGCGTTGAAGACCACGTCCCACACATCGCACGCCTTGTGCGTGACGACCACCCACAGGATGCGCGAGACATGCACCGCCAGCATCAAAGCAAGCGCCAGTGCCGGAAGGCACACCCGCGATTTCAGCCGGCAAAGGACCCACAGCAGATACACCGCCGCCACCATGGATGAAGCCAGATACAACCCGTTCATAAGAGGCGCACTTTTTACCTGACCGGCGGGAAGAAGGCCAGCACGGATTCCAGCCCGCCGCGCCTAGCGACTGGCGTCAGGGCAGGGGACAAAGGCTCATTTTCACCCCAAGCTCCCGATCCCACATCATCCAAGGGCCAGCGCATGCACCACCACCGTGAGACCATGCTGCCCCATTTCCACCGTCACAAGGCAACCCCCGCGCACCCCAAAAACGGCATTGACTTCTGTATCAAATGACACACATATAAGTATCAAATGAAAAAATTACTCAATCTCATTCAAGAGACTGCCGCTGTGTACCAAAGCGGCGTAGGCGCCCGGAAAGCGGGCGGCGGCATCGTGGCTTACCTGGCGCATGGCGCTGCGGGCAGGCGTGCGCCGTTTGAGTTTACCACGGCCAAACTCATCCAGTCTCTCAAGATTGGGCTGCCTGTGCAGGAGCTGGATGACTTGCGCAGCAGCCTGGACGTCTCCATGGAAAGGCTCGTGCCCATGCTCGGCATCTCCAAGGCCACGCTGCACCGGCGCATGGCGGCTGGCAGGCTGGATCCCGCAGAGTCAGACCGCGTCGTGCGCTTCGCCCGGCTCATGGGCAAGGCCGTGGAGGTCATGGAGTCCGTGGAGAATGCACGGGCATGGCTCACCTCCGCGCAGCGCGGCCTCGGCGGTGCGGTGCCGCTGGAGTACGCAGAGACAGAGGTCGGTGCCCGTGAAGTGGAAGACCTCCTCGGCCGCATTGAATACAGCGTCTACTCATGAAGCTGCAGGCCTGGCGCATCGTGAAGACAAAGCACGCCGCCACCGCCTTCAGTGGCGAAGGCGCACGGCTCTACGGCGGCCGCTGGAATTCCGCCGGCGTCAGCCTCGTGTACACCAGCAGCACCCAGGCGCTGGCTGCGCTGGAGTCCCTCGTGCATCTCAATCCGCCCGTGATCTTCACCTACGCCGCCATCCCCCTTGAGTTCGAGGCCGACCTCGTGGAAAAAGTCACCGCACTGCCCCCTGGCTGGGCGCTCTCGCCCGCCCCGCCCTCCACCCGCGCGGTGGGCGATCTCTGGGCCAAAGAAGCCCGCTCTGCCGTGCTGGAACTCCCCAGCGCCATCATCCCTGGCGAGTCCAATTTCCTCCTCAATCCCGCGCACCCCGACTTCAAAAAAATCGTCATCGGCAAGCCCGTGCCCTTCTCGTTTGATCCCCGACTGCTCTGAGGTTGAGCCAGGGCAGGCAGCCCTCAATACCTGTACAACAGCATCGCCCGCTCAAACCGCCGCCTCTCCTCCTCCGTCGACGCCTTGCTGGAGAGTTCACGATACAGCTGCACGATTTCCACCGGTGTGCGCATTTTCCGCAGAGCCTTGTACGCTCCCAGAAACGGATCAGGAGGATCCTCCGGAAGTTGGGCCAGGTGAAGCGCCAGTGGCAGCAGCGCAGCATCCCCCACATCCACCAGCTTCTGCGCATTGGGAAAGCGCTCCCCCAGCGGCATCTCCTGGTCGTTTTTGCTCCGCACGACCATGTCATGGAACGCGTTGCCTGAGACTTCTTCAGGCGGCCGTTCGCCAATCTGCTCCAGCAAAAACTGGATGTACAGCGCCGTCTCCTCCGGCGTCCGGGGCATCGAGCCCGCATCAGAGAGAAACGTCAGCGCCTCTTTGTGCGCGGCCTCGTCCACTGAAGCGCCGGATCTCCGACCCCATTCGGTGGACCAATGGATCTGGTGATACAGCTCTCCGCGGCAGATCACCCTCAGCGCCCCGTCCAGGGCACACACCAAGTTCACCCTCTCATCCTCATCTCCATCCCCATGCTCTTTCCCATTAGGAATGGGGTCAGGCTTCAATTCCGCCTTCCTGAAGCGCGAGCTGGATTCCCCATGAATCACAAAGCTGGAGCTCAGCTTGTCCCCTCGGGTTAAGGTGAAGCGATAATCAAAGCGCACCGCATCGCCGAACAAAAACTCCCCGGGAACGCTCCAAAGGGGCACCTCCTCCACCGTCAATTTCATGTGCCAGTTCGCAAACTTCGCCATCTGCCGCGGCAGCGATTTCCAATAGGCATACGCACAGTGCGCGAAGACCAGCACCGCCAGCGCGCCGCACCCATGCCTTGCAGTCAGTCGTGAGGGTAAAAATGTCATGCAGGTGGAAGTTCCAAGAATGATGCGACTGCGCCCCGCACGCCAGCCTCATTTGGGTTCAAAGCAAAATGCGCAAGAGCCAGCCTGCTTCCAGTCGCCTCATCGACACCTCCCAGACCAAGCAGCAAGGCCGTCTCCCTCAGTGAAACGCCACCCCTGGCCCCCCCCCCTCGCAGCGCACGGAACTCCCCGTGCCAGATCTTCCGCCACTTCGGCAGCCCAGTCTGTCGCGCCCACCACCACAGCCCATTCTCACGGCACATGCTTAAATCATTCACCCAGAGGGAATTTTTAAATGAATGAAATATTGTAAGAAATATGAATTGCACAAATCTAAAACAAGCCTCATGTTAAAATCGTGATCATACTACGAACAATAGGAGGCGCGATGGGTTCCATGTTTACTTTAGGATCAGCAATGACTCCTATCGAGCTTGATCTTTTACCGCGCCTATTCGTCGGCGTGTTTGGCCTCTTCATGGTCCTCACCGCCTCCCTCGCCAAAGACAAGACCATCGAACGCTGGTTCGGCGGCCTTTGAGGTTTCACGCAGCCATGAGCAGGCGTCATTCACTCCAGGCTTCATCAAGCAGGCGGCAGACAGCTTTACCTGAGCCACCGCGAAGTCGCTGCTGAAAACACGAGCGATAGGAAAAGGGCCCATGGATCTTTCTTCGGATACACCTTGTGTCCTCCTTTTTGTCACCTAGTACGCCCCCATGAAACAACGCCTCCGCCTCCTGCTCGCCCTCCTTGCCCCGCTGCTCCTCACTTTTGCCCCCGCCAGCGCCGCAGACGCCCCGGGCGGCGTGCGCGAGTTCAAAGACATGCTCAAGGACATCCCCTCCAAAGATCTCCTCAAACTCTCCGGCAACAAAAAGGAGGAGGTCGCCATGGAAATGTCCAAGCAGATCACCCTCAAAGAGCTCGGCAAAGAGGGCGCTTACAAGGGAAAGATCGGCAGCATTGAAGTCTGGCCCTTTCCAGACAAAGGCATCACCGGCACCCGTCTCAGCCTGCAGGACACCTTCAAGCGCGGTGGAGACACCATCATCGTCTGGGCGTGGGTGTACATCCACACCGACCCCTCCGGCGTCGTCCCCAAGCTCAAAGTCGGCAAAGAAATCACCGTCAGCGGCAAGGTCAACCGCGCCGACCTCAGCATCACCCCCGCCGGCCCCCGCCTGAACGTGGACCTCATCGTCCCCGCCATGCCCGCGCAGAAGTAAAGCCTGCCGCCAAGCAGCCCGGTTGCGCCGCAGCGGGTCTGGGAAAGGCAGTGCCGCAGCCCTGAATCCGTGACCGACCAAACGCCTGAGGCATACTCTGCCAGCACCGCATAAGTCTCCCCATGGACTCCTTCCACCTGGACACCCTGCTCGCGTTCATCACCTTCTGGGGCGGCAGTCGCATCGTCAAGAACCCCACCAAGAGCAACATCGTGCGAATGAACCTCGGCCTCATTGCCTTGGTCTTCTTCGTCTTGCTGCGCCCGCCCGTTGCCACCCCTGCCGTCTGGGCCGCCGTCATCGCAGACGTCCTCTTCATCCTCGTCCTCACCCGCACCCGCGACCGCTCCGCGCTACTCACCGCCGGGCAGGGGAAAAACTAGCCCCGCATCACGCGCCACCGCCGCCACCTCAAAAGGGGGTCAGTGTGCAAATTCTTGACAAAAATGGCGCGTTGCAAAATCCCCCCCCAACTCACTCCTTCACCGCCGCCACGCGCGCATCCGGGGCATCTGCGCACTCCTCATGGAAGCGCTGCG
>JAPLUN010000134.1 GCA_026397715.1 Verrucomicrobiota bacterium | reverse complement strand
GCCAGCGGCGGCACCATAGCCCCCGGCCTCAGCCCGGGCACCCTGAACATTGATGGAAATCTCAGCATCGTGGACGGATCTCACTTTGCCTTCGAACTCGGCACCACGTCCGATCTGCTTAACATCGGCGGAGCCCTGAACTTCACGGGAGGCGGTACCGCATTGTTCGACATCCTTAATTCCGGCGGCTTGACCGCTGGCTCCAACTACACGCTGATGAACTACAACTCCTTCTCCGGTTTGACGCTTTCAAATCTCGCCCTTGGCAGCACGCCGGCTGGCTTCGCCGGCCAGTTCACCATCGGTGCCAGCTCACTCACGCTGCATGTGGACGCCGTGCCGGAGCCCTCCCGTGCAGTGCTTGGCGGTCTGGGCCTTGCCGTCCTGACCCTCCGCCGTCGGCGCAATGCGCGCCATTTGGCCAAGGCTTGATCGATCAAAACTCGCCACGAAACACGCAACGGGCGTTGGGTGTTTCGTGGATGACGATCTCGCAGAGGCCGGGCAGTTGCGGGGCCAGCTTTTTCCAAAGCCAGGCGGCCATATACTCGATGGTGGGATTCTCCAGGCCTTCGATCTCATTGAGATAGGAATGATCTAACTGGTCCATGATTGGCTTCATGGCCCTGGAAATTTCCGCGTGGTCATAGACCCAGCCGATCTTCGGATCCACCTCGCCTTCGATGGCAATTTCCAGCTTGAAGGAATGGCCGTGCATCTTGGTGCACTTGTGGTCGCCAGGAAGATTGGGCAGCGTCTGGGCGGCCTCGAAACGGAAGTCTTTGATGATGCGTGCGCGCATGTTTTTTGGGTGGGGGGAGTCTTTAACCCACGAATATCCACTCACCAGCACAATTGATGTGCGAAAGTTGATAATTGAGGATTCAGAGCGCCTGAGTGCCTGCTAAGGAACCTTTTCCGGCTGCGGGGAGGCGGACTGCACGGGCACCTTATGAGGAGGGAGGATCGTGAGTTTCAAACGATAAACCACACCGTCAAACGGCGTGCTGTTGGGATACTGGGCGAGCTTCAAAATCCCGAAGCTTTGACCGGCGGCGATGCCCGCTTTGGGTTCCTGGGAGAATCCCTCTTCAAAGGGGGCCACTCCCAGCACCTCACTGTGTCCTGGCACTGCGAGCGTGATGACACCGCCGGTGTCAATTTGCGCACGCATGTTCACACGGCCTTTTTCAAGCGCCGCGCCGCTGATGGTCGTGCTCTTGCCGTTGGTAAACACGGTCAATGTGGGCTGGGAGGCCACCAGATGCAGGACATAACCGGACTGCTCGTCCCCCTGCGCCAGCAGCGTGCTGTCCTGATCCACCAGCGGATCGAACTCAAAGGAGGTATCCACAAAAACACCCCTGCCCTGCAGCTTGGGCGCGTCCGCAGCACTGAGCACATCCCCAATATTCAGCGCCAGATCGACCGAACCCGCCGGGCTGGCGGCACCGATAATTTCAGTCACTGGGCGCACGGCGCTCTTGAATTCCTTCGGGAAAAAACCAGCCAGCGTGGCCTTCAGCGCCGCGTGTTCCGACTTCGCTGCCAGGTTTGTCCACTCGTTCGGATCAGTTTGATGATCGTAAAGCTCCTCGCTGCCGTCCGTATAGCGGATGTAGCGCCAGCGTTCATCTCGCGCGGCATATCCGGCGTTTTTGCCACCGTTCATGCAGGTGATGGCAGGCTGGCCACGCTTGGTCGTCGGGTCCAGCAGCAGAGGCTTCAAACTGCTGCCATCCAGATGCTCAGGCAGCGGCAGTTTGGTGAGATCA
>JAPLUN010000280.1 GCA_026397715.1 Verrucomicrobiota bacterium | reverse complement strand
CTTGCCCTCCACGGTGCACTCGCCTCAGAACAGACCGAAGACACAGAAGGCTACCTGATTGAAGAGACCCGCCGTATCGTCGGCCCAGGCGTCCCGATCGTAGTCTCACTCGACCTCCACGGCATCCTCACCGACCTCATGCTGGAGCAGAGCGATGCCGCCGTGGCGTTTCACACCTACCCCCATGTCGATTTCTTCAGCACCGGCGAACGTTCCGCCCGCCTGCTCCTGCGCATCGTCGCTGGCGAAGTAAAACCCGTCACTGCCAAGGTGCGCGTGCCCGCCCTCGTGCGTGGCGATGAACTCATCACCGCCTCCGGCTCCATTCGTCACGCCGTGAATGCCGCGATGCATGTCGAGCAAAGCCCAGGCGGACTCTCCGCCGCGATGATGTGGGGCAATCCTTTCACCGACGTTCCCGCCCTCGTATCAAACAGCTTGGTCGTGACAAACAACGATCCCGCCCTCGCAGAACGTGAAGCCCTGCGCATAGCTGGTATGTTCTGGGAGCATCACGAAAAGATGCAGGTTCCCCTCACCAGCCTCGTGGATGCGGCGCGCGAGACGAAGGAGAATGCCTCCGGCACCGTTGTGCTGGTGGATGCGGCAGATGCCACAAGCTCCGGCGCTTCCGGCGACAGCAATGCAATACTCCGCGCCCTGCTCGACGCAGGCTATGCAGGCACCGCCTTGATCCCCATCGTCGATCCTGCTGTGGTGGGCGCAGCCTTCAGCGCCGGTGTGGGCCATGCAGTCAAAACCACCGTCGGCGGCGCTCTCGATCCAACCCGCTTCACGCCGCTGCCCATCGAGGGACGTGTGCGCATGCTCTCAGACGGCTGGTTTCACAGCGAGACCACTCGCGAGCTCTGGCAGGCCGGCCCCACCGCCGTGATTCAGACCGGCAACATCACCCTCATCGTTACAAGCCGCGCGGTCAGCCTCTACGACCGCGCACTCTTCCTCGCACACGGCTGCGATCCCCAGCACTTCGGCGCCGTCGTCGTGAAGTCCCCGCAGTGCGAGCGCCACATGTTCAAAGACTGGGCCGCGCGTTACATCGATGTCGATGCGCCCGGCTCCACCAGCGCGAATCTCCGCAGCCTCGGCCACACCAAGTGCAGTCGGCCGATCTTCCCGCTCGACGCTGAAGTGCCGTTCACGCCCCAGGCCAAGCTCTTTCAACGACACCACTCATGAAATTCCGAAAAATTCACTTCGGAATGGCGCTGGCTCTCATGCTCCTGAGCACTGCCGTGGAGGCCGGACAAACTTATCACGTGGACGTGAACAATCTGGGCGGGTCCAGTTCTGATTCGAATCCCGGCTCCGTGGACAAGCCGTGGAAGACAGCCATGAAAGCGTTCACCACGGCAGGGCCAGGCGACACCGTGATCTTTCACCGTGGCGTGTATCGTTTAGCACGCACGGTGCTTACCACCGATCTCAAGCTCGATCCATCACGAACCGGGCCGGTCGTCTTCAAGGCCCCCAAAGGCGAGGAGGCTGTGATCAGTGTGATGAAGCCTATTCCCGCAAGTGCGTGGAAACTGATCGCGACGACCAAGACGGGACAGCCGATCTACGCCGCGACTTCGGGCGAGGATGGACGCGTGGTGAATCTCACGCAAGACGGCATGCCACTGGCACGGCCTTTCCCCGTTGATCCGCACCATCCGCACGCGGACAGCACGCCTGAAGTCATCACGCAACCGGGTGAATGGGCATCGAGCCTGAAGGATCATCAAGTGATGGTTTGCCCGACGGACGGCAAACCACCGGGTGACCGTATCGAAGTGTGTGATGTGCGTCCCGGGGATGGCGGCGCGAATCTCTTTGACCTCCAGCGCGATTCGCAGGACCGCTGCCGCAATCTCCATCTGATTTTCGACCACCTCACGCTCGAAGGCGGTAACTTTGGCTTCACCATCCGCACCGGCTTTGTCGAGTTCCATCATTGCGTGCTGCGCAAATGCTTCTCCGACATGGTGAACATGCTCTCAGGCCGCATCCTGGTTGACGACTGCGATTTTTCAGCTTTCGGCGAATCGGCCATCGACATGACCACGACCGGTAACGTGCCGATGCCGCCGAATACACCGCCGATGAGCATCCGTAACTCGCGCTTTCATCACAACGCCGAGGTGCGCACCGCAAAGCCAAGGGTCAAAGGCTATAACGCCATCATGCTCAAGGGCGGCTGCATGGATGTCCTCGTGGAGAACAATGACTTCCACCATTTGCGCGTCACCGAGAGCACGCTGACGCTCGGCGGCTCCACCGCAGGCGGTCCGCTGCGCGAGGGCTGTCGCATCACCGCACGCAACAACTTCTTCCACGACATCACCGGCAACAGCATAGCCGTCTTCGCAGCCAGCGAGGACTGCAGCTTCGTGAACAATCTCCTGCGCGACAACCATGTGGACGACCTCATCACCCTCATCCGCTCCGGCTCCGGCGCAAAGAACGGCAGCCTCCGGCCCGTGGTGCAAAACAACATTTTTTACCGTAACCGAGTGAAGCACGACGTCCTCAGCTTGTCACCAATGGGAGCCGCCGAGGGTTTGATCTTTGATCACAACCTCATCCACGACAGCGGAGACCGGTGCTGCGTTGATGACGTGGCGATCACCTTGAAGGAGATGCCGTCGCGCGGCTTTCAGATGCACGGCGTGAATCAAATGCCGTTGTTCCGCGACCCAGCGAAGAACGATTTCCATCCGCTGGCAGAATCGCCGACAGTTGACCGAGGAGCGGACCTTCACGCGCTCATTCCAACCGATGCCGACGGCCTTGCGCGCCCACAGGGAAAGGCGTTTGATATAGGTCCGTTCGAAATGCGGTGATGCTCGCGATGAACCCAGTTTTTTACCTCAACTCCTTCCACTGCCAAGCCTGACAACTCATGAAAATCCGAGAAATCCGCTGCGCAGGTTTGCGCGGAGCCACCCCCGAAGGCGGCTGGAGCAACGAACTCCGCCCTGAAGACTGCGTCCACACCCTCATCGCCGTCCATACCGATGAAGGCGCCGTCGGCCTCGGCAGCGTCTTCACCAATGATGCCCTCGTCCGTGCCGCACTCGCCGTGCTCGAGACCCTCGATCGCGGCGAAAATGCCCGCGAACCCGAGCGCGTCAGCGAGACGCTCCATCCAAACATGGTCTGGCTCGGTCGCGGCGGCTCCATCA
>JAPLUN010000059.1 GCA_026397715.1 Verrucomicrobiota bacterium | reverse complement strand
CTTTTTTATGCGAACAACTCTACGCAAATCATCACTTGCAACTGATAGAACATCTTCCCAGACTGGCTGCCAGAACCCAGGGGAGCACTCGCTAATGCTTCCTCCTTCGCTCTACCCATTCTTCGCTAATGCTACGAAGGGCAAGCTGAGCTTTGGAGGACATGCGGCACCCCTGGGCTGTATGACGGAAGGCCGTTGGCCTTCAAGACAAGGATGTCAGTCAATTATGCAAGTCTCAATAGTGTGCGGTGGCTGCGGGAGTGAGAACCGGCACCTGGGAGAGAATGAGCGTGCTGCTACCCTGCGTGGCCGGAAGGAATGAGGCATGGTCATCTGCTTTTACCTGCAATGTATGTGCGAGAGCGACGTGTATAGGCAGATGAAGCATCCCAGCTCGATCAATTCGCGAAAATCATCCCTCATGCGGCGGCTCTCACGGGCCCAAAGCTTGCTGCCGTGCCTGGGTTTCGTGATCGCATTTCCGGCGCTACTGCTGGCGCAAAAGGCTCCGTTGGAGCGCCCGGCAGCGCCTCCTCTGAAGAAGGGGGAGAAGCAGCTGTTTGTGGATGATGGAATGATCCTGGCGAAGCGAGGGCTCACGCGGGTGGTGCACCCGGCGAAGAAGCTCGAACATCCGGTGCTGGAAGCAGAAATGCCGTGGGAGGTGATTGAGGAGGGCGGCATTGTGGACAAGCGAGTGAACATCTATGGCACGGTGCTGCGCGATGAGGCGACGGGTGCGTTTAGGATGTGGTATGCCGATCCGGGCAGCGTGCTCTATGCGACTTCCAAGGACGGCATTCACTGGGAGAGGCCGATTCTCAAGATCGCAGGCAAGACGAATGTCACGAACCTGAATCTGCACAGCCCGAGCATCATTGAAGACAAGTTTGAGACTGACCCGCAGAAGCGGTACAAGGCGGTCGGCAATGCCAGCAAAGGGGAGGATGCGGCCAAACTGCAGAGGCTCAAAGACAAGTTTGAACTGGTTGACTGGTACCGGGACAAGACGCATCGCCTGTATTATGCGGCGCATTCACCGGACGGCCTGCGGTGGACGCTTGCCCCCGAGCCCATCTTGCTGGGTTGCGACACCATCACTCTGTCGCAGGATCCGGTGACGGGTGAGTACCTGGCCTTTCACAAACGGCAGGGCGATCCGCGGGTGATCGGGATACGGCAGGTGTTTTTGTCGGTGAGCAAGGACATGCAGCATTGGTCGGAGCCGCAGCCTGTGATGGTGGCGGATGAGATCGACAACAAGGCCGCCAGGAAGCTCAATGGCGGCACCTATTCCGAGTTCTACAATCTATCGGCGTTTGCCTTTGGAGGGCAGTGGCTGGGATTTGCCACGCCTTTCCGCCGGGTGGAGCCGCCTTCGGCTTTGTTTGGCAATGACGAGGTGAACGGGCACAAGCGATCGGCCACTGGCATCATTGATGTGCAGCTGGTGCACAGCCGTGATGGCCGCCACTGGCACCGGTGCTCGGACCGCAGTCCGGTGATTGCGCTGGGGCCGCATGCGTATGATGCCGGGAGCATCTTTGGGCTGTGCAACGCCCCGGTCATCGTGGGCGATGAGATGTGGATGTACTACACGGCGGTGACCACGCCGCATGGCGGGCTGGCACCGGAGAAATCGCAGTCGATCGCGCGGGCTGCCTGGCGGCTGGATGGGCTGGCGTCCTTGCAGGCGAAGGAGAAGGAAGGGACGGTGGAAACGCATGTGTTTGTGCCTGCAGGAAAGGCGCTCTTTGTGAATGCTGATGTCAAAGGCGGCAGGCTCAGCATCGAGGTGCTGGATGCCGCAGGGAACGTGATCAAGGGGTATGACAAGGGCTCCAGCGCGATCGAGAAGCAGGATGGTGTGAAGTTGCAGGTCCGATGGAAGCGTGGGGAGGAACTGCCTGCGGGAGCTCCCATTCGGCTGAGGTTCTTTCTGGAGAACGGGGATTTGTACAGCTACGTGATTGATTGAAAGCGGCACGTGGGAAGACAATGGCAGATTTTTAGAACCGCCAACTCCGATGCCTATCGACAGCGAGTGAGTGATCCAAACCTCCATGTTTTCATTGATTGACTTTGCTCCTAAAAATCAATTACCTATCCGGTAAATGGATTTCTTGTTTCCATACAAGCTTGGAAAGAGGGCTTACTTTTTCCGCAACATCATTTTCTTTCTTATTTGTCTCGCGGCGGCGCATCTATTGAGAGGTGCGAAGATCGGACCCGATGAATTCACCCTTTTCTCGCTGGGCACCTTGGCGATCAAGTTTTGGTGGCTGGATATACCGCGGCTGCGATACCTGAATAGAGACTGGAAGATCTGTCTCTGGCAGCTGGTGTTGGTCGTTGGCTTGGGCGTCGCCATTTGGCTGTTCTTCGCCAATCCGGTGCCCGGACCGGAGGTGGTCATGGAAGACAGCGAAGACCCCCTTGGATTTCTGGAGAAAAGGGAGTTTGTCCTGGCGCATGATCGAAGGCAGGTGGGACCGATGTCATGGCCGGAGCTTCGCTCCTTGGTGGAATCGGGCCGGCTTCCATTGACTGACAGATTCTGGCATGAGGGGCTTACTTCGTGGCGTCCTGTCAAACAGATCTCGAGGCTGCTGCAGCGGTTGCAGACATCAGATTCCAAGTCCGCAACGTCTGCGCCGGTGGCGAAAGAAGGCATAGGAGCATTGCTGGAACAAAAACGCGATGACATCCCCATGGAAATCGCGGTCGATCCGAATGACATGGCAAAGCTTAACAAGCCCGAGCGTGACGTGGGTGCGGCACTGGGGCTTTACGGGCTCGCAGCATTGATCTTCGTCGTGGGGGTTCTGATCATGTACCAGCTCTTTCATGCAGAGCGAGGCGACAGCAACCGGACGGCAGCCGGGAATGCGACCATGACGCTGATCATGCCGATATGCTACTATCTTGTCTACAAGGGCAAAAAGCTCGCGGCGAGAAGTGCGTACGACATGATCCGGCGCGACAGCCGGAAGCCAGTGCTCTTCCTGCGTTCCTTTGCGGACGATGGAGAACGGATTCAAGCGGCTGGATACGCCGACGTGAAGACCGCGAAGACAGAAGAATCAGTCATGGTCAAAAAGCTCAAAGCCCTTGGCCCTGTGGTTGCGATTGGACGACCGGGCGAGGAACTCGCAGAGATTGGTGCTGCGCGAATGTATGTGCCGCATGCGAACTGGCAGGAGGTCGCGCTGTTATTGATGAAGCATTCCCGCTGTGTGGTGATGAAGGCAGGAGACACACCGGGACTGCACTGGGAGATGAGTGCATTGCGGCAGAGCGCAGACCCGCGCAAGGTGGTCATCCGCATCCCGAAGGCACCCAAGCTGAGGGAAGGTTTCAGCGATCTCAAGGAGGACAAAGAAGGCAACAAGCTGACCTATCAACGCTTTCGAGAATCGATTTATCGAAGCATGAAGGTGGAGCTGCCGGAAATGATCGAGGAGTTCAACTACATCGCCTTTGATCGCAACTGGCGGCCTCGACCGGTGAAATACATGGATGACGCCCCTGAGGAGTTTCAACGACGGTATACCCTCCTCGACTTCTGGCGGGACAGCGCCGGAGTGAATGATCTGGTCAACTGGTTCCGCCGCTTCACACCGCCGGGCATCCGCCATGACACAGAGGCCCAACGTTTGTTGGAGGCGATCCGGCCTTTCTGCTGATCCGCACGCTGCCCCAGCAGGTGCCCTGCCCTTTTGCACCGCTCCATCAAGGAGCCCATCAGTCCTCGATGCGGTGCTGCAGCATCGAGGAGGAGTAGGATTGGTGGGCGCTTGAAGGGCCGCACGGCTGACCTGGATGAGTCGCTGCTCTGTGAATACCGCCCTGCCCCATCAGTCCTCGATGCGGCGCTGCAGCATCGAGGACGAGTAGGAGAACGAGAACGAGAACGAGGACGATTCCCGGAGGATTACACGGCCACGCAATGGACCTTGCTGATGCCCTGGATTTTTTCCAGTTCGGCGAGGACTTCGGCGCTGGGGGTGGAATCGAGGGTGAGGAGGGTGAAGGCTTTGCCGGACTCCTTGTCGCGGCTGAGGCTCATGTCGGCGATGTTGACGTTGTTTTTGCCAAGCGTGGTGCTGTAGGCGGCGATCATGCCGGGGCGGTCAATGTTCTCGATGAAGAGGAGGGTGCCTTCAGGGCGGGCTTCGATGCGGTGGCTGTTGATCTTGACGATGCGTGGCTCGTTGCCAAAGAAGGTGCCGGAAATGCTGGCGGATTCGGTGTCGTTTTTGGCGATGACTTCGATGAGGTCGGTGAATTCGCTGGCTTCGGGCAGGCGGCTTTCGGTGAAGCGGAGGCCGAGGTTGTCGGCGACGCCGTTGGCGTTGATGTAGTTCACCTGCTCGGCACCAACGGCGCGCTCGAGGAAGCCTTTGAGCACGGCGCGGGAGATGAGAGTGGTGTCGCCACCGCCGACTTTGCCGCTGTAGTTGATACCGACGACGTTGGCGCGGGAAGGTGCGAACTGGGAGACAAGGCGGCCGAGGAGCTCACCGAACTTGAGGAAGGGGCCGATGGCGGCGAGCACCTTGGGATCGACGTTCGGCATGTTCACCGCGTTGACGACGGTGCC
>JAPLUN010000331.1 GCA_026397715.1 Verrucomicrobiota bacterium | reverse complement strand
TGAGTGCCGGTGAGCACCTGGGGCACCAGTTCGCCGAATCGAGACAGAGGGACGAGCTGCGCGTCCGGCAGGTGGCAGATCTGCCATTCACTTTCTTCGCGGCAGTCGATGAGCCGGAAAGTGCGCTCGCCGGGATGCTGCAGCAGATTGCTGACATCCGTTGGGTCGATTTCGAGCGGTGTTTCCGGTGTCATGATTTCAGCAGCAGCGAACCATCAGGGACGAACCGTGACAGGGGTGCCTTTGGAGACGTTGTTGTAGAAGATGGCCGCCATATGTGGAGGCATGCGGACGCAGCCGTGGGAGGCAGGGTAGCCGGGCAGGAAGCCCTCGTGCATGCCGATGCCGCCGACGAAGCGCATGAAATGGTGCATCTTGGAACCCTCGAAGCGTGTGCCGGGAGGCGCCTTGTCCTTGGTGACGTCTACGTTTGCCTGGACGACGTTTCCTGCGCTGTCCACAAAGTCGCCGTAGAGATTGGATTTATGCCACTGGTCCTTCTCGAAGATCTTGAAGTTGCCAGTTTTGGTGGCGTGCCGTTCGTCGCCAGTGGATAGGGCGGAGACACCCGCGAGCGCGCCGCCTTTGTAAAAGTAGGCCTTCTGGTCGCTGATGTCGATGGTGATGCTGGGGGCGCCGGACATGCCGTCCCCATCCCAGTAGGAGTCCTGGTCAGCGTTGTACAGCGCGGAATGCGGAACGCTTGTGGTGGAGAAGGCTTCGAGGTACTGCGTCTGTCCACGCGAAGACGAACTCTGGCAGGAGGCCAGCAGAGCAAGTGCGGAAAGTAGAGCGAGGCGGACGGCTGGGGGGATTACCAATTGACTCATGCGTAGGGGTTACGTGTGCGCGGCTTGGAAAGCCGCGATTCATATGCCTTGCCGCAGTGCATCTGTCCAGCGTCAATCAATGCACGCCGTGATCGGCGAGGTAGCGTTCCGCTTCGAGGGCGGCGGCGCAGCCCTGGCCGGCGGCGGTGATGGCCTGGCGATAGACGTGGTCGGCCACGTCACCGGCGGCGAAGAGGCCCTCCGTTTTGGTGCGTGTGCCTTGGGTCTGCAGGATGTAGCCGCCTTCGTCGGTGTCGACGAGATCGCCGAGGAACTGGCCGTTCGGCACGTGGCCGATGGCGACGAAGACGCACTTCAGCTCCAGCTCGCTCTTTTCACCGGTAACGAGGTTTTCGAGCGTCACGGCGCGCATTTCGCCCTTCTCGTCGGTCAGATATTCGCTGATGGTGGAGTTCCAGACGGGCTTGATCTTGGGATTGGCAAGGGCGCGGTCTGCCATGATCTTGGAGGCGCGCAGTTCGTCGCGGCGATGGATGAGATAAACGGTACTGGCGAATTTGGTGAGGAACCCGGCCTCTTCGCAGGCGCTGTCGCCGCCGCCCACCACACAGACGGGGACGTTGCGGTAGAAGGCGCCGTCGCAGGTGGCGCAACTGGTCAGTCCCTTGCCGATGAGGCCCATTTCGTTGGGCAGGCCGAGGTGCTTGGGGGAGGCACCGGTGGCGACGATCACCGTGTGGGTCTCATAGACGGTGCCGCCGTCGGTGTGCACTTCGAAGTGGCCTGCGGCGGTTTTTTTAACGCTGCTGACGAGGGCGTATTCGATGCGTGCGCCAAACTTTTCCGCCTGCGTCTGCATGTTCATCATCAACTCCGGGCCCATGATGCCGTTTGGGAAGCCGGGGAAGTTTTCGACCTCCGTGGTCGTGGTGAGCTGGCCGCCGGGCATGTTGCCGGAGAGGATCAGGGGCTTCAAGTTCGCACGGCCGGTGTAGATGGCTGCGGTGTATCCGGCGCAGCCGGTGCCGATGATGATGACGTTTTCCATGAGAAAGGGAGGTTGGGAGGGGAGGTAGAAAGGTCGCGGAAGATGGAAAGGTGAGCCGGGGGTGCAACCTTCGCTTTTTACAGACTCGTTGTTGGAGTTTGCCGCCTCCCGGCTTATTTCAAAAATAACAACGATGTCCAACCCCGCCCCGGATGCCAAGGCCAGCCGCAAATCGCTGGCGACGCTGTTTTTCTGCACGGCCGTGCCCATGGGGATGTGGAGTGTGCCTCTCGCGAACGTCTTCAATGCGCATGGCCGAGGGAACTTGGTGCCGTGGGTGTTTGCGACGACTGCGACTGCCGCCTTCATCTCGCCGCTGTTTGTGGGGGCGCTGGCGGATCAAAAGCACTCTCCGGTGCTGCTGCTGCGCTGGCTTACTGCGGCCACGAGCATCGCCATGCTTCTCACCTGCGGGGCGCTGGCCTGGGGCTGGAGCGACGCGGCCGTTTTGATTTGTGCGCAGGCCTTGGCGCTGGTGGCCTTGCCGGCGTGGAGTGTGACCAGCAGCATTGTTTTCTCCCAGTTGCACAATGCCAAGGTGCAGTTTGGCCCTCTACGTGCCTGGGCCACGGGGGGGTGGATGGTGGGCTGCTGGATCGTGAGCTTTGTGCTGCGTGCGGATGCCTCTTTGGCGGCAGGAGTCACCGCTGCGGGATTTTGGCTTGTGGTCATGACTTTGACCTGGCGGCTGCCAATGATTCCGCCCGGCGAGATCGTACAGCACCGCACGTGGAAGCAGATCCTTGGGCTGGATGCGCTGGGGCTGCTTGTCCATCGGGATCACCGGGTGGTGTTCCTGACGGCTGCGTTGTACTGCATACCGCTGGCGGCGTTTTATCCGTATACCTCGCGGCAGCTGCACGATCTTGGCGTGCAGAACATCTCTGCTCTGATGTCGCTTGGCCAGACGACCGAGGTGCTGGTCATGCTGCTGCTGTCGGGATTGCTGACACGTGTGCGGCTGAAGTGGATCTTTCTATCCGGCATTGCCATTTGTGTGGTGCGCTTTTCCTTCAATGCTTTCAACACGCTGCCCGGTGTGTTGTTTGGAACCTTTCTGCATGGGTTTGCCTACACGCTCTATTTCATCACCACGCAGATCTACCTGGAAGAACGCA
>JAPLUN010000289.1 GCA_026397715.1 Verrucomicrobiota bacterium | reverse complement strand
CAGAAATTGAGGATGAGGCAGCCTTTGTCGATCTTGTCGGGATTGATGCCGTGCTCGGTGTGGAGCTGGAGGTCGCCGTGGCGAGGGGAGATGGTGAGGACGGGCACGACGCTGTCGCTCTTCAGGATGCAGATGCCGTTGACGAGCTCACCCTCGATGTGGATTTCCTTGAGCAGGGAGATGCAAAGGTCGCCGGCCTTGATGTTGGGATGATTGGATTTGGCGTAGAGGCGCTGGGCGATCTCGATGCCTTTGGCGAGGAGTTGATCCTCATCGGCAAAGATGGCCTTGGCGCAGTTGTTCACCTCATGCTGCTTGAGGGAGGCATGATGGGTGAAGCGGTGGGCGATGCAGGCCTTGAAAGGCTTCAGGAACAGTGCGGTAAGAGCCTCCTGATCTCCCTCGGCGATCTGAAAAACCTCCTTGGAGGTTTGCAGCGGCTCCTCGCGCAGAGGATTGCCGATCTTGGCGAGAACGACTTTGGTGGCGGTGGCGGTATTGAGGCGAAGTTTGACGGACATGCGGGGCGCGGAGAGTAGAAAGGGAATGCGATTCGCAAAGGATTAAAGAAATCTGCAGATTAAAGAAACCTGCAGTTGAAGTTTGGGGCCGCTACAAGACTGAAAAAATGACACCGCCGGGCCATGACAGATCCGTGAGGGTTTCCCTGATGCCACGAGCAGGGCAGAGCCGATTGCGGGAAATATAGAAACGTACAGAATGGACGGAGCCACCCGCCAGTTTGCATTTCATCCACGTTTACCCCCCAAAGCCATGAATGCCCCTGTGTACACCCCGCCGAGCGAGACCTCCAGTTCAGGCTCACATCCCTCCGACAAGGAAATCGCCCTGCTTGCTTTCAAGCATTGGAAGAAAGAGGGCTGCTCGCATCTGCGGCCAGAGCACTGGCTGAATGCAGAGAAAGAACTGCTGTCGATTTATGCCGCAGAGGGGCCGGCTTTTGCTCCCGCTGATTCCGAGCGGCTGGAGGATTTTTGGGAACAGGAGATGGAAGCGATCTCCTGCTATGTCATGGACAGCGATCTTTCACTCGCAACGAAAGGCTGGTCATGAACGCCGCCTGCACAGTCCAGGAAATGGCGGTGGAACCTGCCCGCCCAGACTTGGCCGCAGGTACGCCTACCGGCGATACGCCAACCACGCAGCGGCCGCAGGAAAGCGGCAGGATTTCGAGTGAAGAGCTTGCTCAAAAAGTTTTGAAGCTGACCGGCAGCGTGCGTCTGGCCTCCCGGTCCGCCCACCACTGGCATCACTGCGGCATCAACGAATAAGGCAAGGCATAGGATGGCAGGAGGCCCGCATGAACAAACCCCTACCAGCAACCCGACTTCTGGCCGGAGTCACGTTTTCCAGTGCAGCACGGTCTGGCTTGGTGAAGAAAGATGCCAGCCCCTCCCGGGTGCAGCCCAGGCGCATCCTGACACGCCCAACCGCCATGCTGCGCACCGACGAGGCGAGCCTCTGGATTGAGGAACCCATGATCTTCCACCGGGCGCGGTATGAACGCCTGACGCGCATCCTGCACGGGAAGTTCAACCAGGCCTCCGCAGTGCTGACATGCATGGTTTTGATGGTGCTGGCATGGCGGGCCGCAGGCGGCGAGCCCGTTTCCCCCGAGCGCTGGCTGTGCGGTCTGCTGTCCGGCTGGTTCATTGTCTCGATGGCCCGGCTGGCGTTGTTCACCTGCCTGGCCGCGCCACGTGGCATCAGCTATGCTCAGGGCAGGCTGCGCGTCTCCGGCCTTGGCACACTGAGGGCGGAGCAAATTCTGCACTGGTCGTTTCAGCACGGGATCAGGATCAATGCCCATGCCAAACCGGGGGCGCGATTGCAAATCTGCTGCCGCTGGTGCGGGTGCGAACGGCACTGGACGATGTTGATGGATGAAGGTCAGGAAACTGAGCGATTGGAACGCCTGCTGGAAATGCGCCTGCCCCGCAGCAGCAATGCTTCCAACATAGCGCCCAAGCACCGTACGATTCAGATTGAAGACGGAATCCTGAGTCAGTAGGCTCCACCCATGCCTCGTTCTTCCTCAAGGCAGTCCAAGTCGGATGGCCCCTCCCAGGCAAAAAGCCGGAGCAGGGCTGTGCCCCGCACACGCGAGACTCGACCAGGAACACCGGCAACGCCACCGGCCAGCACGCGGAACCATGGCAAGCCCAGCAAGCAGCGAGCACAAACGAAGAAGAAGACGAAACCAACCCGCACACAGCTCGAAGCGCGCAATGAGGTGCTGACTGCGAGCGAAAAGAGTTTCCGCCTGATCGAGGATGAACTGCAGCGCGAGCGCATCTTTCTGCGCCAGGTGATTGACGCGACCCCGAGCATGATTTTTGTGAAGGACAAGCACGGGAAATTTTTGCTGGGCAATGCCGCACTCGCGCATAGCTGCGGCACCACGGCGGAGAAGCTTGCCGGAAAGACAGACGCTGATTTCAACCGCACGCCCGAGCAGATCGCGCATTTTCAACAAATCGACCACGACGTCATGTCGAGCGGCAAGGCCCTGCAGATTCCTGAGGAAGAAATCACCCAGGCAGACGGGCAGGTGCGCTGGTTCAGCACGGGGAAGGTGCCGCTGTTCAATGAGGCCGGAATTTGCGACAAGGTGCTGGGCGTGGCCACGGACATCACCGAACAGCGGCAGACGCAGAAGGAGCTGGAGCAGCGTGTGGCGGAACGCACGGCGGAGCTGGTGTCCGCCAATGAGAAACTGACGGCGCAGATCGAGGAACGGAACAGGCTGGAAAACGCGCTGATCGACATCTCCGAACAGGAGCAACGCCGGATGGGCCAGGATCTGCACGACGGGCTGTGCCAGTCACTTTCGGGGCTGGCCTTCATGGCGAGGTCACTCACGAAAACCCTGGAGGCGCAGGAACTCGCAGGGCCTGCGGCGGAGGCAGCACGGCTGGCGGCTTTGATCCATCACTCCGTGGAGGCGTCACGCGACATCGCCAAAGGACTTCACCCCGTGGTCATGGATGCCGAGGGGCTGGTCTCCGCGCTGCATGAACTGGCGGCGCGCAGCAGCGGCAGCATCTCCTGCCGGCTGCGCTGCGAGCGCATGGTACCCATCACGGACAACAGCGTGGCGCTGCATTTATACCGCATCGCGCAGGAGGCGGTGACGAATGCGCTGAAGCATTCGGGGGCGCGCTCGATCACCCTAAGCCTGAGGCTGCGGCAGAATCTTCTCTCCTTGAGCGTCGCAGATGACGGGTGCGGAATGCCGGAGGTCATTCATGTGGGCGATGGCATGGGAGTGAGGTTGATGAAGTACCGTGCGGATGTGATCGGGGCGGATTTTGCCATCGGAAAACGCAAGAAACACGGAACCCGGATGACATGCCTGCTGCGCATGCCAGGAGGCGACCAGCCGCTGCCGGTGGAAGTCCCGGATCTTCATCCCCAGAACGAACGATGAAAATCACACCCGCCAAGCAGCAGCGCATTCTCATCGTGGATGATCATCCGATATTCCGCAAAGGGATCGCCATGCTTCTGGAACATGAGCATGACATCATCATCTGTGGCGAGGCCGAGACCGCTGCGGAAGCCATGGGCCTGGTGGAGCACAATGACTTTGAACTCGTGATCGCCGACATCTCCCTGAAGGACATCAATGGCATCGAGCTGGTGAAATCGCTCAAGGTGCTCAAGCCCCACCTGCCGGTGCTGGTGCTGTCCATGCACGATGAATCGCTGTACGCCGAACGGGCACTCCGTGCCGGAGCACGCGGCTACCTGATGAAGCAGGCCCCGCCGGACCAGGTGGTGGCCGCCATACGGCAGGTGCTCAGTGGAGAATTGTATCTCAGTGCTGCGGCAAATCTGCTGATGCTGAACAGCTTTGTGACGGGCCGGGACAGCAACAGCAAAAGCTCCGTGGAGAAGCTCAGCGACCGGGAGCTGGAAATTTTCGAACTCCTTGGCCAGGGCCGCGGCACGAGCATGATCGCCCACGATTTGAGGCTCAGCGTCAAGACCGTCGAGGCCCACCGTTCCCATATCAAAACCAAGCTCGGCATCCACACGGCGCCCGAGCTGGTACGTGCAGCGGTGGAATGGGTGACACGCCGCACCGGACGCGGCGATTGAGAACACAGCTGGCAGCCTGCCGCACTCCTCTGCTTGCAGACAGGACAATGCAGCGCGAGTGCAGGAGTACATGACCGACAGCGAAACGACCGCCACTTCCCCAGCTCCCCGTCCCTGGCTGGTGCGCATCCCCGAAATTTTCGAGGGAATCGCAGACAGTGTCCTGAAGCAAATAGGCGCCGTTTCGAGCACACGGCTGGGGCAGGATTATTATCTGATCAAGACCGCGACACCGGCGGCCATCCGCCAGTCTGAAGCCGCGAAGTTTGCCCGCTGGAATCTGCCGATGGACCACACGTGGCCGTGCAATGCGCAAAAGATGGACGGCTTCATCGAGAAGGCGGCGCAGACGCTGCTGAAGAAGTTTGGCGAACGGAAGCCCCAGGGGATTTTCATCGGCACGCTGCAGCCCACGTCTCCGGACAAGTATTACAAGGGGCTGGCCTCCAATCTACGCGGCAGAGTGCTGCAATTGTTTCCCAAGCTGACCGCTGCGACGGTGGAGGAACAGGACCCGACGGCGGAGACGCTGTTTTGTCTCGTGGGAAAAGAAGGCTTGTTTTGCGGCATGCAAAGTCCGCGTGCCTCGAACGGGCTCTACGCAGGCGGCAGCAAGTACATTGATCAGGATGCACCGGACACGATCAGCCGCGCGGGCGCCAAGATCGCCGAGGCGCTGCATTATTTGCTGCTGTACCGACCGCCGATGAAAGAGGGTGCCCACTGGATTGAGCTGGGTGCCTGCCCCGGTGGCATGACGTCGGAACTGCTCGCGCGCAACCAGCGGGTGACGGCGATTGACCGTGCGCCGCTGGACAAACGACTTGATGGCCGGCCCGGGCTGAAGTTTTTCCTGGAGGACGTGGCCGCCTTTCAGCCGAAGGCAGGGACGGCCTATGACGCGCTGCTGTGCGACATGAACGGACCGCCGGAGGAATCCATCGAACAGGTGATCCGGCTGGCACGGTTTCTCAAGCCGGGGGGGCTCGTCGTTTTCACGCTCAAGGTGCCGCGGGTTGATTCGCTGGATGAGCCCAACGAGCTGTTCCGCCTCATCGTTGCGATGTCCAAGGCTGCGGGTCTGCGTCTGTTTGCGCAGACGCACCTGACGTACAACCGGCATGAGTTTACGCTGTTCTTTGAGACGGTGTGAAGCTTACGGAATGAAGGTCAGGAGCCACGTGGCGGCTTCTTGATTTTTAAAATTTGGGCCGGCCATCAGTTCGGTCAGCTTCCGGCGGCATTTTTCCGGCTCGCCCTCGGCCAGCATGATGAGGCTGCTCTGCAGGCCATCGTTGTCATGGCCTTCGGCAACACCTGCCGCAAGAGCTTCGAGCAGTTCTGCCAGACAGTCTGAACCACCCGTTTTTGCCACCAGTTCGCCGATGAGCTCCCGGGACCAGAAATTATTGTCAGGCGACTTCAGCGCATCCAGCAGCAGTGGGAGATCGGTGGTGCTGACAGCGTCCTTGAGGCGGGCGTGAGCTTCCAGCACCGAATCGCTATCACCGTCATTGGCTCCATCGAGGATGCAGCGGAGGTCAGCGGCAATGCTCTGGCTGATGACCATTTCAAGCTCGGCGGAGAATTCTTCCTCGTCGACCTCAGCCGGCACTGCGGCAGAGAGACCTTCCGGCTTGAGCAGCACAGCTCCTTTGAGCAGGCGGCAGAATTCCTTCTTGGTGGTTTTGTGCAGCGTTCCCAGCTTGGAGATGGGGTCTTTCATCACCTTGTACTCGATGGACAGACGCGCCCATTCCACAATGCGGATGTAATTCTCTCCCTGCTTCCAAATCTGGCCTTGTTCCAACTTCATCGGCTCCATTAGCCGCGACACCGGCCAGCGCCATGAGATTCTGCAACTAAGGGTAGAACAGGCGGGTGGCCGCTAAACAGGGCTGCCGGGTTGTGCACCCTAACAAGCCTTGGCTGGGATCGTGGCCTGCCAGCAGATACCCCTTCCCATAGGGGAGCATGACTAACGGCAGGCCCAAACAGTCAATGTTTCCAAATAAATCCGAATTCAGACTTGTTTGCTGGCATTGTTGTTATTATAATTATAATATATGTGATATATAAGGACTTAAACCTCAACTACATCCCTGTCCGGAAGCCTCCCGACCCGCTCGTTCCTCCGATTTTGCCCGCAGCCAACAGCCCAAAACACCCCCGATGAAAAAGACCTCTTCACTACCCAGACTCCTCTGCCTCGCCGTGGCGCTGGCCTGGGCCCATGGTGCCCAGGCCAGCACGGTCTACTGGAACAGCAGTTTCAACGACAATCTGTTCGACAGTGCCGGCAACGCTCTGGATGCCACTTATTCCTTTGAAGTTGGGACATTTACCGGCGGTTTCACCCCTACCTATCAGAACGTTGATCAGTGGCAGGCCAACTGGCATGTGCTTGATCGTGCGTATGATCCGGATGCGAACGGCTGGAATCCCGAGCCGATTCCGGTCGGGCAGTATTTTTTAGGGGGCTTCGACTTCAACTTGGATGGTTCATCGAATTCACCTGATGCCAGTCCTGCCGATCTCTTCACCATGGGGGACACGGTTTATCTCTGGGCCTACAATTCCAAATCGATTGTGCCGGGCAGCGAGTGGGCGCTGGTGACGGACGGCTCCCCCGTGGGAGATCTAACCGATGACTGGGTCATTCCAAATACTGCAGACGGCAATACTTACACCTGGCAGCTGACCGATGCGAACAGCGCCGTCATTGGCGGTGCCAATGGCGTGCAGGGACCCGGAACGTATTCCACGACTCCAGCGGTGTTCAGCCTGCAAACAGCCGTGGTGCCAGAGCCCGGTTCGGCATTCCTGCTTCTCGCTGCAGCAGCCGCCCATCTGACACGCCGCGCCCGCCGCATGACACGCCCGTCCCTGCTCTAAAGCCACCCCATGAGGGAAAACGCATCACGATTCTTTGGTCTGACGTGTCGCCTGAAAGCGACACGTCTCCTCGTTTCAATGTTCGCCTCGCTGCTTTCCCTGCTGGCTGGAGGAATGGCGCAGGGGCAGACTCTCGACTTCAGTGACTTTTCCAGCTTTGGCAGTGCCAGCAGCACTGTAATCTCGACCCTCAGAATTGGTGCCACCACGGATAAAGAATCCGCCATTTCCGC
>JAPLUN010000340.1 GCA_026397715.1 Verrucomicrobiota bacterium | reverse complement strand
ACGGCCTTCTCCGCGCCCTTCATGGCGGCGTCGATGACACTGGAATCCCCGGAAACGCGGCCCACCAGGCCGGCGACGAGAAGTCCGATGAATAGCAGTGTGGCCCAAATGTAGTTCAGCATGTCGTAGCGGAAAATGTGACAACGTAGTAGCCAGATGCGGCAGCAATGCGTAAACGTTTCTGCGCCAGCCACAAGTGGCAACTCCCATACCTCAGTTCATGCCTTGTCCTATTCAGCTCGCCAGCAAGCTCAGCGGCCTCAGCCAGCATGTGATCCGCATCTGGGAGAGGCGCTACAGTGCGCTCAGCCCCAGCCGCACCGGCACCAACCGGCGCATGTACTGCGACGAAGCCGTGAAGCGCCTGAAGCTGCTGAAGACACTCACGGAAAATGGCCACCGCATCGGCGGTGTGGCACGTCTTTCCACGGAGGAGCTTGAGGATCTGGCCAGAGGCACCGTTCCCGTGGCACGGCCTCTGTCCTTCCTGCCCGCAGATCCCACCGCGCCCTTGCCGGTGGAAGATTCTGCCCCGCAGTATCAGCCGCTGGAGCCGGGGCAGTACGTTGACAACGCCATCGCAGCCTCCAAACGCTACGATTGCGAAGGGGTGCGCCAGGTGCTTTTGCAGGCGCGCATGCACTTGGGTCAGCGCGGCATGCTGCATCAGGTCATCTGCCCACTGCTCATTCAGATCGGCAACAACTGGCGGGAGGGTCAGTTGCGCCCGAGTCACGAACACATTGCCACAGCGATCATTCGCGAGATGCTGCTCACCCCGGTGCCCGGCAGTCAGACGCCGCTGAATGCGCCTGAGCTCGTGGTGGCCACCCCTGCGGGGGAAGTGCACGAACTCGGCGCTTTGATCGTGGCCGCCTCCGCGCGGGATCTTGGCTGGTACGTGACCTACCTTGGGCCCAATTTGCCCGTGGAAGAGATCGCCGCCTGCGCCATCGCCCGGAATGCCACCGCCGTGGCGCTCAGCGTCGTCTTTCCGGAGGGCTGCCCCGTCATCCTGGAAAAGCTGCGCCGCATGCGCGAACTGCTGCCGCCTGCGATGCGCCTGATCGTAGGCGGGCGCGCGGCAGAAGGCTACCGCGCCACTTTGCCTGACGCCGCCATTCAATGGGTCAAATGTTTGCACGACCTGGACGAGGCCCTGTGCAAGAATCAGCCTTGAGCAGGTTGCGCACGGCGCGACTCCCTCTAGTCTGATTCCCTCATGCTTCTTTACCGTACATCCACCGGCTGTTTCATACAAACCGCGTCCGCATGGCATGCCGTGCCAGAAACCAACTGGGATGCGCTGCTCGAAATCGTGGGCCTCCCTGCCTACCTCTCCCAGATTGCTGCGACGACCCCTTCGGTGGAAGCCCCCGCACCTGAAACCATTCTCGCTCCCATCGTTTCTCAGGAAGTCTGGGCCGCAGGGGTCACCTACTTCCGCAGTCGTACCGCTCGGATGGAGGAGAGCAAAGACGCCGGTGGCGGCAGCTTCTATGACCGCGTCTATGCCGCAGAGCGCCCGGAGATTTTCTTCAAGGCCACCCCTCAGCGCGTCGCGCACCCAGGTCAGGCGATGCATTTGCGCAGCGACTCCAAATGGATGGTGCCTGAGCCCGAGCTGACCCTCTGCATCAACAGCCGTGGCGAGATCATCGGCTACACCGTGGGCAACGACCTTTCCTGCCGCGACATCGAGGGCGAAAACCCGCTCTACCTGCCGCAGGCCAAGTGCTTCAAGCTCTGCGCCGCACTCGGTCCCGCCATCCTGATACAAACTGAGGCGCCAGCGCCTACGACGCGCATTCATTTGCAGATCGACCGCGCCGGAGTCGCCGCCTTCGAAGGCGAAACGACCGTGTCGCAGCTCAAGCGCACGCCCGTCGAGCTCGCAGGCTTCCTCTTCCGCGACAACACCTTTCCCACCGGCACCTTCCTCATGACGGGCACCGGCATCGTCCCCGGAGATGAATTCACCCTGCAAAGCGGCGACATCATCAGCATCACCATCGATGGCATCGGCACGCTGGTGAATCCGATCGCGTAAGATCACACTCAAGGAATGGCGACAGCACGTCGCCATTCCTCTCATGGGCGTGAATTTGAATAATCGGTTTAAGGCTGCGTCTGAGGTCATGCGCTGCCATGACATTTCCTGTATTTCTCCTGGTCTCTGTCGCTGCATGGCTGACGAGCTGTGTCGCAGACCCCACCCTGGCTGTGATCAGCAGCCTGGGCAGGCATGAACTGAGAGGCAAGACCCTCGCCGTGGGTGGTTTGACGGCTCAAGGGGTGATGGTGTATCCAGGGCGGACGGAAGAAGGCCTCATTCTGCAGGAGGCAGGGAAAGCGTTGCAGCACCGGCTGCGGCACTCAAGTGTGCTCACCATGGAGGCTGCGCGTGGTGCGGTCGGTGTTCCACCGTCCAAATTCAGCGCGGGTGTGCCCATCGTTCTCGGCAGCAAGCTCAGCCCGGGCTTTCTCAGCAAAGCGCACGTGCAGGGCCTGCACTACCTGCTGCGGATCGACCTGCGCGACAACTCGGTGGATCACTCCAGCAGAAAGTATAAGGATACCCAAACCGTCTATTCTTCATGTTCCTGCGGCAAGATCGGTGACAAAAGCTGCAGCACGGGCTTTTGCTGCAGCGGGTGCTCCAGCTCCTGTCGGAGTGGCACTACGGTGATCATTTATGTTGCCAGTGAGATCGCCAGACGCAGCATCGCTGCCAGTTACTCATTGCTGGACACCGCCACGGGCAAGACGGTGTGGCGGGCCGAATCGCTGCGGTCCGATTCAAAGGTGAACACTACCACATCCGAGTCAGGCTTTCCCATGGCACCGAGTGTGCCGCTGCCGCCCACGGAATCGCAGATCATGAAAAGGATGACCACCTATGCTATTGCCCGGCTCCCGAAGTAAGGATCATCGACGGGGAGGACAGCAGTCGCGGAAGTCCATTTTTCTGGTTTCGCACGAATGCTGGACGAAACGGCATTTCTCTTTAGAGACTCCCCAACCATGACACTCACCGGACATCACTACATCGCGGGCCGCGAAGCGGCTCCCCAAGGCCATCTTTTTCACGCTGTCAATCCCACCACCAGCGCCCAGCTTGAGCCTGCGTTTGGAGACGCCACACATGCCGAGGCAGATGAAGCTATGCAGGCGGCAGACGGTGCCTTTGACGCTCTTCGTTTCGCCACACCGGAAACTCGTGCGACGCTGCTCGACACCATCGCCGATGAAATCACCGCCTTGGGCGATGCGCTGATCGAGCGCGCCCACGCCGAGTGCGCGCTGCCACCGGCCCGCCTCACCGGCGAGCGCGGGCGTGCGATTGGCCAGCTCAAGCTCTTCGCGGCACTGATCCGTGAAGGCTCCTGGGCCAATGCCTGCGTGGACCATGCTATCCCCGACCGCCAGCCGCTGCCAAAGCCGGATGTGCGCCGCGTGATGATGCCCATCGGCCCCGTCGTGGTGTTTGGCGCGAGCAATTTCCCTTTCGCCATTGGCGTCATCGGCACGGATGCGGTGTGCGCACTGGCATCTGGTTGCCCTGTCGTCGTCAAAGGCCACCCTGCACATCCCGGCACCTGCGAGATGCTTGCTCGTGCGGTGCTGAACGCCCTGCACAAAGTGGGCCTGCCCGCGGGCTGCTTCTCGCTGCTGCACGGCAAGGGCAATGACATCGGCACTACGCTGACCAAGCATCCTCTCACCCAGGCCGTCGCCTTCACCGGTTCCCTGCGCGGTGGTCGTGCGCTGATGGACGTGGCCGCTGCCCGTCCGCACCCGATTCCAGTCTATGCCGAAATGGGTTCGGTGAATCCGGTCTTCGTGCTGCCCGGAGCACTCAAGGAGCGCGCCTCGAAAATCGCTGAAGGCTATGTGGGTTCCGTCACGATGGGCGTGGGCCAGTTCTGTACGAATCCTGCCGTGGTTCTCGGCCTGAAGGGCGACGAATTGAACCAGTTCATCAGCAATGCCGCCGCCCTCGCAGGCAAGGTGGCCCCGCAGACGATGCTCCATCGCGGCATCTGCGAGGCTTATGACGCCGGTACCGCCGTGTGGCAGACCGTGAAGGGACTGAAACTGGTGGGTGAATCAGAAACTCCCTCCAGCGAAAAAGCCTCCCAGGCAGCCTGCCGCATCTTCACCACGACGATCGACGTGCTGGAAGCCAACGAAGAGCTGCGCCGCGAGGTGTTTGGCCCATGCTCCATCATCGCGCAATGCGCCACCCTCGAAGACATGCTGCGCTATGCGAACAGCCTCGAAGGCCAGCTCACCGCCACCCTTCAGGGCACCGAGCAGGATCTGCGTGATTTCGCTCCGCTCATCCGTGTGCTTGAGCGCAAGGTCGGACGCATCATCTTCAACGGTTTCCCCACCGGCATCGAAGTCTGCCCCTCCATGCACCACGGCGGCCCCTATCCCGCCGCCAGCCACAGCTTCTTCACCAGCATCGGCACCGGCAGCATCTATCGTTTCGTCCGTCCCGTTTCCTACCAGGGCTTCCCAGAAGAAGCGCTTCCCGAACTGCTCAAAGACACCAACCCACGTGGCGCCATGCGCATTGTAGATGGTGTGCTGACACGGTAGTGGGTGTTAGAGTTTGGTCCTTTGTACGTAGTTCGGGCATTAGGCCGTCAGGGAATCTCAGAACGGGCTAAAGCCCGAACTACGTGCGAAGCGCTGCTGCGCTTGCAGCTAATGCCCAGAGCCCCGCCACCGCTTCTTCTTCCCATTCGAAGACGGCGATGCAGGGACTTGCGCATGCCGTGGCAGCCCCGATCAGGGTTTCTGCTCCCAGGCTTTTGCCAGTGCTTCAGCCTCATTGATTTGTGCGGGTGTCATGCCGAGCTCAAGTGTGGCCTGATGATTGTCGGCCGTTTCATGGCCCTGAATGGCCGAGAGGTGGATCCACATCCAGGCTAGAACGAGATCTTTTTCCACGCCCTCGCCTTTTTCGTACTGAAGGCTCAGGGAAAACTGCGCCTGGGCATGCCCTTGCTCCGCCGCTTTGCGCCACCACCTCACAGCCTCGGCGTTATCTATGGCCACGCCATCGCCATTGTGGTAGCACAGCCCCAGATTGAACTGTGCAGTGGCATTTTTCTGAGCTGCCGCTTTGCGCCACCAGCTTAGCGCGTGGGAGTCATCCTGCGGAACACCTGTGCCATTGTGGTAGCAAAATGCCAGGTCCATCTGTCCATAGGCATCTCCCTGATTTGCCGCTTGGCGGTACAGACTCAAGGCCTGGGCCACATCCTGGGTCACGCCGGTGCCGTCGCGGTAGCAATCTCCCAGATTGCTCTGCGCCCGGGCAAGTCCCTGCTCCGCAGCTAAACGGAGCCACTTCGCGGCCTGTGCGTCATCCTTCGTGACGCCTTTGCCTTCGGCGTAACACGCTGCCAGATGAAACTGCGCCATGTCCTGTCCCTGATCCGCCGCCTTGCGGAACCATTTCACCGCCTCGGCGGCATCCTTGTTTACGGCAGTGCCTTGGGCATAACATTCGCCTATTTTGCACTGCGCGAAGGCCAGACCCCGATCTGCCGCCATGCGGGTCCATTTCACGGCCTCGGTTTCATTCCTGGCCACGCCGGTCCCTAGAAAATAACAGGCACCCAAATGGCCTTGGGCGTTGGCAAACCCTTGGTCCGCTGCTTTGCGAAGCCATTGAACGGCCTCGCCTGCATCCTTGGAAACGCCGGTGCCTTGGGTGTAGCACGTTGCCAGGCTGAACTGGGCCTCGGCCAGTCCTTGGCTCGCAGCTTTGCGGAACCATTTCACTGCTTCGGCGTAGTTCCGAGCCACACCCGCGCCATTGTGATAGAGCATTCCCACATTGAACTGCGCCCGGGCATCTCCCTGATTCGCAGCTTTGCGGTACCACCTCACAGCCTCGACGTCATCCTTGGCCACTCCTGAGCCCTGAAAATAGGCAAGGCCGAGTACACTCTGTGCTTCAGCATTGCCTTGCTCCGCCGCCTTGCGCCACCAGGAGACAGCTGCCGTCAGATCCTGCGGCAGGCGCGTGCCGTCCTTGTAAATAGTGCCCAGCTCCAATTGAGCTGCTGCGTTACCCTTTTCAGCTTGGACGCGCGTTTCGTCGAGTGTTTCCGCAAGGGGATGGACCGCTGAAAACCCCAGGGAGACGAGGACGAGCACGAAGTCGCGAATGATCATTCACTCCACAAGCTAGATTTTCTTCCTTCTGGCAAGGAGAATTTTTATGGTTGATTGATGGGCTTTAAGCCTATGATTTTGAATGCCGCCGCATCTTGCGAAACGGAAAACTAAAAAATTGCGGCTGAAGCGACACGCTAAAATCGCGCAGGCGCAAAAAACCGCCTCGGCAGCACGCCTTGACCACCTCTTGATTCTTTGACGGCTCCCGCCCCGTTTACCGCTCCTTCTTCGTATTCGAAGGCGCATTGAGAAACTTGCGCATGTCGTTGAAGATGCTGTTCGGCCCCTCCTGCGACTGCGCGTGGGTGCGGACGCCTTCAAACCATTCTGCGGTGCTGGGCGAGTGCGCTTTCGCCACTGCAAGCAGCAGCTCAAGCGTGATCGGCACAGGCTGACCTGTGTGAATGGCGGCGGAAAGGGCGAGTTCGGCGGCGCGATCAAAGACCCATTTCAAATCGGCTCCGGAGAAGCCGTTGGTGGCTTCGATGAGTTCCGTGTTGTCGAATTCGGCAATGGGCTTGTCCTTGGCCAGCAGTTCAATGATCTGCGCACGCGCGGGTGCATCCGGCGGGGCGACGAAGATGGCCTGGTCAAAACGACCCGGGCGGCGGAAGGCAGGGTCGATCGCCCATGGCTGGTTCGTGGCACCGATGACGAGGATGCGCTGGTTTTCGCTGCGGATGCCGTCCATCTCATGCAGGAACTGGTTAACCAGATTGCGCATCTGGCTTTCACGAATCTGGCGGCGGTCCTGAGCGAGGGAATCGATGTCATCAAACACGAGCACGCAGGGCGCGTTGGCGCGCGCGGTCTCGAAGATCTGATGCAGATTGCGCTCCGTGCTGCCGAAGTAGGGATCAAAGATCTCGTGCAGACCGACGGAAAGGTAATTGCAGGGCACTTCTCCCGCGACGGCGCGGAGGATCAGCGTCTTGCCACAGCCGGGCGGGCCGTAAATGAGTATGCCACCACCGGTTTTGCGGCCGTAGGCTTTGTAGAGATCGGGGAACTGCAGCGGGTAGGTGATCTTGAGGCGGATCTCCTCCTTCAGTTCTTCCATGCCGCCCACATCAGCAAAAGTCACGTTGCCACGCTCGGGGTCACCCGGGGCATAGAAAGTCTCGGGGCGCCAGTCGTAGGGCGGGTCATCGAAGGGATCTTCGAATAAATCATCCTGATCGGGGCCACCCGCGATCTGCGGTTCCTGGCTGGGAGGTTCCAGCGCCGGGGCAGGGGCGGTTTTGCGGGCATCACGTGCGGTGCGACCAAGCTCACGCTCAAGGGCCGGATCGCTCATGGTGCCGTCGATTTGCGCAGCACGGTCAAAATGCTCGATGGCTTTGGGGCGGTCGCCCTCGCTCAGATACACACGGCTCAGCAGCAGGTGGGCCTGGGCGTTGGTGTGCTCCAGGAAAATGACGCGCTCGGCACGCACGGCGGCACCGGAGGTGTCTCCCTCCATGAACAAAACTTTGGCGATGCCCAGCATGGCGTCCGTCTGGTCCGGGTCCTGTTCCAGGGCACGGGTGAAGACCTCACGCGCCTCGTCCAGATGCAGTTCCTCCAGACACGCACGACCGTAGAGCAGCAACAACGACAGATTGTTCGGTGACTGTGTCAGGGCGTCGCGGAGTGCGGTGGAGTTTGGCATGGGTTTAATGATAGACCACCGCCGGGGTGATCCTGCTGAGATTTAAGAGCGCACGAAGCATGCCGCCAATGATTTCTTGGTACAACTCAAGCCCTTCAGCTGGCTGCCACCCGTGGTGTGAAGCCAGTCGAACGAACTTAAAGTTTGCCTGTGACGATCCATTTCCTTTGGGGTTACTGCCTTTGATGAAAATGAGTTTCTTGTTTTTACTGGCGCTGGGGATGGCCATGCCGGGTACGGCTGAAGATCGTACGGGTGACCCTCTGCACTCACCGACCCTGGTACTCTGCCTCAGACCATTACGACTGGCGGAGCAGCCGGGACTCTCGGATGCGGTGGAAAGTGTGAAACGGCTCAACTTGTTTTCCCAAACTCAGGAAGGCATGTCCAGGCGTGCCATTGATGCACTGGTGTTCATATTCAAAGACATCTTCCTCAAGGAGCAGGAAGTCACCGCTGCTGAGCATGCTCTGGCAAAAGCGGAACGGAAAGCCCTGGCCCAGGAGCAGCTGGCCACGCGCACCGAGACTGTCGGCAGCCCGCTCAGCGGACCAAACCCCCAGCTGGCTGTGATCTATCGCAAAGAAGCGGCGGACATTCGTGGCAAGGCGACCCGGCGGCATGAGGCAGCACTCAAAGCAATGAAGGAAAAAATTACCGCCTACAATGTGTCGGTGGGCTATTTCCAGAGCCAGGGAAGCACCGAGGTGGTGATTGCGCTGGCGAGTTCGCTGTTCGCAGTCGTTGACCGCCACCTGCCGGAATTTGATTTCAAACCCACCGTCTCACGAGAATGGATTGAGCAGCAGAGGCGGGTTCAAGCTTAGTGAAAAGAGAAGGACCCAGACTCACTGT
>JAPLUN010000001.1 GCA_026397715.1 Verrucomicrobiota bacterium | reverse complement strand
GTCACCGAAGACCTCGCGGCAGAGTGCTGCGAGCTGTGAGTCATAATCAATTAACTCAGCGCGGGTATTGACGTGATTGTGCTGGGCGTCGTTCTCGCGGTTGTTGTCAAACCAGCTCTGCACGCCCTCGGCCCAGTATTCGTGATGATTTGATGAAGCATAGGCGCCTTTCCACAGGTTGGCCTTCATCGCGGAATCAAAGGCGTCTTTCAGACGCTTGTCGAAAGTGGGATCCACATTCGACAGACCGCGCAGGTGGATGTTGTGGGCGAATTCGTGGATGAGGATGTTTTCGGTGTCATACGGATCGCCATCGTAAGCGAGGAGGTTTTCCTCTGCGCAGGAGCAGAAAGGGTCCGTTTCGCTGCCGCCTAGTCCGCGCGCACGTGCATCCCAGTAGTTTTTGGCGCCGAGGGTCTCAAAGCCTTTCACTGGCTCCAGGAGGGCGAATTCGGGTTGGTCTGTGGTGAATTCATTATGCGCTAGAATGCACAGGCGTGCACCACTGGCGATCATTGCTGCGCGCACATCTGACCGCTTGGCCAGCATCATGTCCACGAGATATACCGCCTCCTTCAGTGCATATGGGCTGACCTTTGCGGAGGCTACGATGGCAAAGCCGCCCGCACTGGCACGCTGTGTGTAAAACGATGGCACGCCATCCTTTGCAGCAGGATCGTAGCGCAAGCCCTGCACGCGCACCTTGCTCACGACTTCTGTGACTTTACCACCATCCACGATCACGAAGCGATGTCCGAGTGTCGTGCCGATGATGCGGTCCTTACCGGGTTCGATTTTGCCATTGGAAACGCGCTGGCCATCTGGGTTCAGCCAGAAAACCTCCACCGCATTTGGCGCTGCATTGATGATTTGGAGCTTGGGGCGGTCCAACGCCAGCGCAGCCGTCGATACGAGGAGAAGGGAGGCAAGGGCAGTTTTCATGCAAAGCGGTCGGGTGACATCAAATAGAGGGAAAATGGTGGATTATCTCCGGCAAGCAGATCACTGACAATCTTTCCTGTCGCGGGGGCGAGGCTCAGGCCCATCATGGCGTGGCCAGTGGCGAGAGTGAGATTTTTCCAGCGCTGCGTGCGGCCGATGTAAGGCATGCCATCGGGGGAGACTGGGCGCAGTCCGCTCCAGGGTTTCACTTCGGCGAAATCACTTTCCTTAAACGCCGGGAAGTACTGCGGAAACGCCCGGGTGATGCCTCGCACGCGGCGCTGGGTGATGGATTCATTGATGCCAGCCATTTCCATGGTGCCACCGACGCGCAACGCGCCATCCATGGGGGTGACGGCGAGACGGGCCTCCGTGCAGATGCTGCACAGATTCGGAAGTTGGGCGGGCTGCGGCAATGTGAGGCTGTAGCCTTTGCCGGCCTGCATCGGCAGTTTGAAATTCAGCGACTTCGCCAGAGCCGCTGACCAGACGCCGCTGCAAAGCACCACTTCCTGACCTTCGACCTGACCTCTTGTGGTATTTATTGCGCGCAGTGTGCGGTCTTCTACCGTGAAACTTTTCACTTCTGTTTCCCATAGAAACTGAACGCCGAGGCGTGTGAGTTCGGTTTCAAGGGTGGAGATGAAGCGGGTGGGGGGGAGATGGCAGTCCTTGGGGAAATAGACGCTGCCGCAGACATCCATGGTGATATTGGGATCGAGTGCGGCGGTGGCTTTGGAATCGAGGACTTGGGCGGGGATGCCGAGGGCATTTGCTTGAGCCGCCATGTGGGCTTCTTCGTCGAGGGTCTGCTGCTGTTTGCAGAGCATGAGGAGGCCGTTTTTGACCAGGCCGAAATCGAGGCCGATGTCTTCGAAGCACTGGCGGCTCAGCAGGCTGAGGTCTCGCAGCACCGGCGCTGCGGCTGCAACGCGTTGTGCGGTGGCGGCTTTCCAGAAGTGCAGGCCCCAGGAGAGGAGGTCGAGATCAAGGCGGGGTTTGATGTAGAAGGGGGACTCGGGATTCCACATCCACTTGAGGCCGAGTTTGACCATGCCGGGGGCTGCGATTGGAATGAAGTGGCTGGGGACGATCATGCCCGCGTTGCCAAAGGAGCAGCCATCGCGCTGCGCGGGCTTTTGATCAATGATGGTGACCTGCATGCCGCGACGGGCGCAGTACAGCGCCGTGCTCAGGCCGATGACGCCGGCACCGAGGATGGTGATGTGGGTGGGCATTGATGGAAAATGAAGGGATATTGCTTCGGGGTCTTGATTGGAAGCGGGGAGCGGTTCTCCGATTTTAGCCAAAAGGGCCGTGACTGGACGGGATTCGCGTGAATACATGGCCGGTCTATGAATAATGGTTTTTTGCTGTTTCTACTGGCGATGATTTTGACGGGCTGCGACCAGGAAAAGGTCGCGGAAAAGCAGTATGAACCGGAGAGGGCGGCGGAAGCGTGGGTTTCGAGCCCGCATGAGAAGTGGCCGCAGATGGTGCTGACCAACCATGCTGAGTTCAAGGGGCATACGGCGCTGCACGGAGCCAGCAGCTTTTTGCTGTAAACGGATTCGGGTGCTGTGCTGGCGGCGACTGCGCGACACCTGCTGGGAGAAAACGGGGGAGTTGAGCCGGAGGTGTCGCTGATGGATCTGGATGCAAGTCTGGGCCGGTGGTTCATGCATCCGCGGACCAGGCCCAATGAGCGTGTGCAGATCACGGGCTCGGCGACTCGCCTTGAGGGGCGTAAATACGACGATTGGGTTCTGCTGAATGTGGCTGAAGGCTGGGCTGCGGTGGCGACTCCTCTGAAGATCCGACCGGAGCCGGTGAAGGTGGGCGAGAAGGTGTTTCTCATCGGTGTTTCGTATGCGGAGCCAGTACTGTTCGGCACGCGGTCTGCTATTGAGGGGTGAATGGAGCCAAGCATTTTTGAATTGAGGCGGCGGTGAAAGGGCCAGGGAGTGGGAGGTGGGCGACATCGTGGCATCCGGGCACGCGCAGCCCTGGCACCAGC
>JAPLUN010000107.1 GCA_026397715.1 Verrucomicrobiota bacterium | reverse complement strand
CCGGCTCCGCTCCCGGCGGCGGCTCGCGCAGCAGCAGGATCTCCTTCGTGTCAGCCCCGAGGGCCACTTCCGCATAGCAAAGCGCATCATTGTTGATGAGGAGATCCGTGGCAAACGTCAGGAAGGCCTCCCGCGCCTGCGCCTTGCCCTGTGCCGTGGTGGCTTTTTCGATGTCGCTGCTGCGCGCGCCCTCAGGCACTTCTTTGATGAAGAGCGGGGGAAGGTCAGACGCACCCATGGAGGTCTGGGTCACCACCCGGTTGATCCGGTCACCACCCAGTTCCAGCGGCGAGAGGCGGAGTACTTCGTGGTTCGTGTCCTCGATCTCATTCAGCGCCGTGCTGAGTTCATCCAGAGTGGCGGTGTCTTTGAGTGAAATGATGTCAGGCATAAGTGGGGAGGGGCTGGCTGAGGGTGAAGGTCTGGAGGAATGAAGCGTGCGTGGGAAAAGCGGTTCAGGTTATCACCTGACCGGAGAGGTCGTGGTGGCAGCTGGATTCGTGGCGGCTGCAGCGGGCAGTTTCGGGGGCGTCGTCATCACGGGGGCGGGGGCGCATGCATCTTGGCGCTCTCAAACAAGGCGTTTTGTTCCGACGTCGTCGCGTCGTTTTCATAGTACTCCTGGATGTCCTCGCCTTTCAGCGTAGGCGGGCCGCCCTGCTTCAGCGGAGGGCCGCTGGCCTTGATTTTGCTTTCCAGGCCTGCCTGGTGCGCCACCGCCACCCATTTCTTGTTCTGCTCCTCGGGACTGGCGGTCTTCACCGTGTCATAGACAGCTTTCATGGAGCGCGCGAATTCCTTCAGCTTTGGCTGATGGTTGTAGTAGGTGTCACGCTCCTTCTTCACCTTCTCCATCTCGGCGGCGGTGGCTTTTTGAATTCTGATCAGCTCCAGCTGCGAAGCGATCAGCCGCGCCTCCGCCTCATTGCGCCGCGGGGCGGTGCTCACCAGAGAGGGAGCCGGCAGATTGCTCAGCACCTGATTGCGGTTTTTCCCCAGGCCAGCACCTTCCGGCGTGATGGGCTCACTGGCCTGCTCCAGATCATTCGGCGTGGGCAGTCGGCCCTCCAGCAGCATCTCCACGATCTGGATGTTCGCCATCGTCACGTTCGCCAAAATCCAGCCATTGGGGGAAAGCTGGTCCGAATTTTCCGCATTCAGGTTGTAGGCCCGGAAGTCCTTCATCGCGTAGCGGATCCGGTGTGAGGCCTCCAGGTAGGCCGTGGCACGCGCCTTCGAGTCAAAGATCTTGCGCAGCTCCAGAATGCCCACGCCCGTCAGTCCCAGCACACCCAGGGCGTGCTTGCTCACCGTCCAGGTCTGGGATGCCGCCGTAAAGGCCGCCAGCCCCGCCAGCGCCGTGTCTGAAGTCGCCCGGTTGTAGCGTTCCCCCGTGGCGCGCGCCTGGAAGATGGAGGCCACGCTGTTCGCGTAGTTGAAGGCCAGCGCGTCAGAGAGCCTCGCGTCCTGCGTCGCACTTTGGTACTCGCCCGTTTTGATGCGCTCCTTCTGCGCATAGGAGACAAAGGTGCCCGGCAGCTTGCATGCACTGAGGGAGAAGCAGCCCAGCAGCGCCAGGGCAGGGAGGAGGTGTCGGTGGATCATGGAGGGCAGAGGAGTGGAAAAAGAAGGAGAGGTGGCTGCACCCTGATCTGTGGAGGGCCCACCCTTTTTTTGATTAACGCGTCGTTTTTTAGCGGGTCGGTCTTTTCATTGCAATGCTTATCTAGGTGAAAAGATAAAATAATATAAGTATATATTTACAGTGTTTCTAGATGTCGTGCTTATCTATAACAAGCTGGATTCGTTGACTCACGTACCGCTCAAACCCTCGCAAGCCACTGCTCACGCCGCCGCGCGCAAGAAGTTCGCGGCGCCCTCAGCGCAGGGGTTGGCTCGCTGGGTTCGGGGTCGCTGGGTTCGGGGTCGCTGGGTTCGCTGGGCTGCCGTTGTTCTTCGGCGTCGTGCTTGGCTCCGGGGTGTCTTCCTTCACGGTGCCTTTCTCGATGAAGGTTTGCACGCGCTTGGCCGCCTCGTCGATGCTGGTCAGGCGCTTCATCAGCTTCTCGCGGCAGTCCTGCAGCACCACCGCTTCGTTCCTGCTCACGCTGCACAGCGCCTCATGGGAGATGCTGTCCATGTCCAGCGCCAGGGCCTCCACCAGGCAGTCGCACTGGCGGATGATTTTCTTCGGGTCCGTGTCCGAGTCCGGGTCCGGATTCTGTGCGCGGGGTGCTGCGCCCGCCGCCTTCCGCACGGGCGGCAGCTCGCTCAGCTGCAGCGGGATGTCGGTGATCTGCCGGATCTGCTTGTCTGTCAGGTGCCAGGAGAGCGCGGCATCGTCATACGGGAAATCGAAGTTGACCGTGTGGATGTGGGCCACGCCGGTCTTGCCCCA
>JAPLUN010000546.1 GCA_026397715.1 Verrucomicrobiota bacterium | reverse complement strand
AAGGGCCGGGACATCTACGGCCCCCTGATCCGTGACCAGGCAGGCCGCATTGCCTTTGGCGAGCCGATCATTGACACTGTACGCACTTACCTGGGAGCCGTCACCGGACCCATGCGTGGCCGGGATGGCAACATTCACCGTGGACGCCCGAAAGAGGGGCACATGGCCATGATCAGCCACCTAGGCAGCCTGCTTTCAGTCGTGGCGGGCGGGCTTTTCGCCCGGCGTCTGGCAGGAACTTTGGCCGACAGCATCGGAGCCACCAGCATTGGCGATGGCGGCACCTCCACCGGTGCCTTTCATGAAGGTCTGAACATGGCGGCGGTGGAAAAGCTGCCCATCATCGTGAGCATCGCGAACAATCAGTACGCCTACTCCACGCCAAACACCCGCCAGTATGCTTGTGAGAATCTGGTGGATCGTGCGGCGGGTTACGGCATCGAAGGCGTGACGGTGGATGCCACGGATCTCGCCTCCTGTTTGAAAGCCTTCCGGGCTGCCGTCGAGAGGGCACGCGCAGGCGGTGGTCCGCAGATGATCGTGGGCACGCTGCTGCGCCTGGCCGGGCATGGCGAGCACGATGACGCCTCCTACATTCCTGATACCAAGCGGCAAGGCCCCTCTGCGCGAGATTGCCTCCAGGTGGCCGAAGACTTCGCCCGTGATCGCGGCTGGATGTCTTCCGCTGATCTGCGCGAGCTCAATGAAGAGGTGCGCCGCAACGTCGACCAAACCGTTTCCAAAGTGTCCAAAGAACCAGCGCCTGATCCCTTCAAAGAAAACTGGCAGGCTCTGTCCTGCGCTGAGCTTGTGGAGGGACAGCACGAAGCATGAGCATCACTTACCTCGAAGCCATTCGAGAGGCCCAGTATGAGGCCCTGCGCGAAGATCCCTCTGTCTTCCTCTACGGTCAGGACATCGCCACCTTCGGCGGTGCGTTCAAAGCCACGAAGAACCTCAGCAAGGAATTTCCCAACCGCGTTTTCGATGCCCCCATCAGCGAAGATGCGATGGTCGGCATGGCCATTGGCGCGGCGGTGGAGGGTGCCCGGCCCATCATCGAGATGCAGTTCGCCGATTTCTCCTCCATCGGCTTCAATCAGATCGTCAATCAGGCGGCCACACTCTACTGGCGTACGAACGTGCCGTGTCCCATCACCATCCGCCTGCCCTCCGGCGGCACGGCTGGCAGCGGCCCGTTTCACAGCCAGTCCATGGAGGCGATCTATGCGCACTATCCTGGTTTGGTGATCGTGACGCCTGCCACAGTGGAAGATGCCTACTGGATGCTGCTGGACAGCGTGAAGCTGAACGACCCCGTCATCTTCTGCGAGCACAAGTTCCTCTACTACCATCTCAAGGCCGACCAGATCGGCGACCGCGAGCTGCCCATCGGCAAAGCGCGCATCGCACGTCCGGGCCGTCACGCCACCATCGTGACGTACAGCGCCATGGTGCATGAAGCCCTGCGTGCCGCAGAGGAGCTGCAGCTCGACGGTTATCAAATCGAAGTCGTCGATCTCCGCTCCGTGAAGCCCATGGATACGGACACCATTCTCGCCTCCGTCGCCCGCACCGGGCGTCTGCTGGCCCTTGGCGAGGCATTCCCTTGGGGCGGCGTCACGGCGGAAATCATCGCCCGCGTCACCACGGATGGCTTCCATCTGCTGGACGCACCACCGATGCGGCTGAACTCCAAGGACACGCCGATCCCGTATCATCCGAACCTCTGGAAGTCGCACCGACCCACCACCTCCACCATCGCGGCCGCTCTTCGGCGTTTGCTGCGCAATTAAATCAGCCTCCCCGTTTTTCAGCATTCCGTCATGCGCACCATTCCCATCTTGATGCCTCAGCTTGGCGAGTCCATCGCCGAAGCCACCATCATTCGTATTTTGGTCGAGCCTGGTCGTGTGGTTGAGGCAGGCTGTGATCTCTTTGAAGTCGAGACAAACAAGGCCACCATGGCCGTCACCGCGCCCTGCGCCGGGACCATTGGCCAGATCTTGGCCACCACGCAGACCAGCTACGCCGTCGGCTCCACACTCGCCGCTTTTGAGATCACCCACGAAAATGCCCAATCGATTGGTCTTGTGGATGAGCCCAAGCCCTCGACCTCCACCCCAAGCGAGACCCGCACCGGCTCTGAGGAAGTGGAAAACCTGCACTTCAAGATCAGCGACAACGACGTCATCTCCACACGTCAGCCCACCGTCGAGCCCGTCGTCGGCGGCCTGCCCGTGCCTGCGGGTGCCACCGGTGCGAGCTACATTTCCCCACGCATGCGTGCGCGCATGCTGGAGCTTGGGCTCAACGCCTCCGACCTCGCCGGTGTGCCCGGCACGGGGGCAGGTGGCCGCGTGACCGTCGAAGATTTCGAGGCCTTCCTGCGTGCGCTGGAGCAGCACCGCATGACGCCCGCCTCGCCGATGCGCATCGCCGTGGCGGATTCCATGCGCCGCAGCTGGACGCGTCCGCTGGCCACCGTGGGCAGTCCGATCATGCTGGATGCCATGCTCGCGCATCGCAAAAAGACCGATCCCAAGCCCGGCCCCGCGCTCTATGTCATTCGTGCCCTCGCTTTGGCGCTGGCTGAGAACACTGCCTTTGCCGGACGTCTGGTGGGCAATCGCATCGTGCATCCGCTGGCCATCGACATCGGCTTCGCCGTGGAAGTCGATGACGGCGTCATGGTGCCCACCCTGCGTGAAGTGGAAAAGACCCCGCTCGTCAAACTGGTGCCAACCTACAACAAGCTTGTCGAACAGGCCCGTGCACGCCGCCTGCCGAACGATGTTAAGCGTCCCGGCATCGCCACCGTGACCAATTTCGGCACCTTCGGCATCGTGTGGGCCACGCCCATTCCGCTGCCCGAGCAGAATCTCGTTCTTGGCCTCGGTGCTGGCAGCAAAGTGCCACACTGGAGTGAGGAAGTGAACATGTTCATCCCCGTCACCGAAGCCGAACTGACGCTGAGCTTTGACCACCGCGTGCTCGATGGCGGCGGCGCTGGCCGCCTGCTCAAGCGCGTGGCTGAACTGCTGCAGAAACCCGAACTACTCTGAGACGGAGCGCGGGCATTCCTGTCCGCATCATTGAAGGCATGCACGACAAACCCACGCTGCGCCAGGCCATGCGGGAACGTCTGCGTGCCATGGATGAAGCCACGCGCAGTGCTGCGAGTGTGCACATCGCAGCCCACCTCAAGCATCTTGCTGCCACCTGGCCTGCCGGTGTCACCGTCGCCCTCTTTGGTGGATTGAAAAATGAGCCTGATCTGGTGACGCATCTGCTGCCTGCCTTGCACGCACAAGGAGTCCGCACCTGCTTCTTCCAAATCGAACATCAGGCGCTTCAGCCGAGGCAGGTGCGCT
>JAPLUN010000027.1 GCA_026397715.1 Verrucomicrobiota bacterium | reverse complement strand
GGCGGTGAAAGCACGCGAGGCGGAACGCGTGGCGCTGAAGCAAAAACAGGAGTCGGACGAGATCGCATCCATCATCCTGGAGACGGTGCATGGCATGGATGAGTATTTGGTGGGGCGGGAGGTGGATCCTGAACAAATTCTGCGGGAACTGCTGCGGCGGGTGAGTGAATTTCAAGGCGACCCAAGACGCAAAGCCTTCATGCTGGAGGAGTTGTCCACGCTGCTGAACAAACCGGCAGACCTGAAGTTGTACCGTGAAGTGCTGGCGGAGGTGGAACCTCAGCTGGATGCAAACGATCCGCTGCTTTGGAGCATGCGCTACAGGGTGGTGTTGAAAGAGATGCACTTTTCGAATGCAGCAGGCAAAAAGGGGCGCGAAACACGCGATGAGCTGCGCAGGATCATGATCTGGCAGGAGGCGCATCTGGCACCGGAGGATGCGCAGATTTACAAAACCAAGTACGCGCTTGCGGAAGAACTGGTTCAGGAAGTGAAGGGCAAGTCGGCCCTGCGTGAGGCCGAGACGCTGCTGCGCTCATGCCTTGCCCACTACGAAAAGAAGGAGGACCACTTCGACATCATCGTGGGGCGGATCGAGTTGATGACAGCGATTTTTGGTCTGGGACAGAAAGAGGAAGCCTTGAAGCTGGGACGTGAAACCTGCGACTATGCCATGGAAAAGTACGGCGAGAGTCATTCGATCACTGGTCGTGTGTACGGACGTTTGGCGAAGCACTGCCGTGAGGCGGAGCGGGTGGAAGAGTCGATCAAGTGCGGGCGCCGGGCGCTGGACATCTACTGGCACACGGTGGGACCCGATTATGCGAAGGCAAAATCCAGCCTCAAAGCCCTGAGCCAGACGCTGGTGAAGTCCGGTGATCTGAAGGGCAATCTGGAGCTGCTGCGAACCGAACTGAAGGTGAGCGATCAGCGGCTCGGGCCGGCCCATGAACACACCCTTTTCCGGGTGGAGTCGTTGCTCGCCACGCTGCGAGAGATGAATCTGACTGAAGAGGCGCGTGAGCTCGGCGGTGCATGGCTGGAGCGAGTGCGTTTGATCGAGGGGGGGCTGCCTTCCGGGGCGGCAGGGTTGCTGGTTGAGCAGTCGCTCACGCTCCTGAAGCTGGGACTTGCCGCAGATGCAGGCAGCCTGCTGCAGCAGCTCCCGCCTTTGCTGAATCCAATGACAGGTGAGATCACATCGCTGGCCCGGTTTCTACCGCTGGCGGTTGACTTGCTGGAATGTGGAAGGCCTCAGGAAGCGAGAGCAATTTTGCAACGTCTCATTGCCGTCTGTGAAGAGCATCAGGATGAGGAGCCGAAATTGGCGGGGCAGGTATTGCTCAAAGCGAAGCAGCAATTGCAGCAGGTGGAGGCCCTCCCTATGACCGGAAAAGAGTCCGGGCAGTGATTTTTAAAACATGAGCCCTGCCGTCAACGAGTCATCCATCTGTCCAGTCTGCTCTGGAAGGCTGGAGCGTGACGGCATCTGCCTGGTATGCCTGCTGCGGGAAGGCGTGGAGGCGGACCATTTGACCGGCCAAGAAGACAAGAATTCTGGGCCTCCCACGCGGCTGTTGAACCTGCCGTGTGAGTTCGCGGGCTACCGGCTGGTGCGTGAGATCGCCAGCGGCGGGATGGGGATCGTTTATGAGGCGGAGGACATGAAGCTGAAGCGCGTGGTGGCCATGAAGGTGGTGCGCAACGCGCAGTTCGCGACACGCGAGGAGGCGGCACGGTTTCGTGCGGAGACGCAAGCCATCGCGCACCTGGACCACCCGGACATCGTGCCGATCTACGAGAGCGGAGAGGAGGACGGCATGCCCTATTTCACCATGCGACTGGCGGAGGGTGGATCATTGGCAGATCGTTTGAAAAAACGCGGGATCATGCCTGAGCGTGAGGCGGCCACATTCATGAGCCGGATAGCGCGAGCGGTGCAGTATGCGCATGAGCGCGGGGTGCTGCACCGGGATCTGAAGCCAGCGAACATCCTGCTGGATGTGAGCGGGAAGCCGATGCTCTCGGACTTTGGGCTGGCGAAGCTGCTGGATGCGGAGTTTCAGCTGACGCGGAGCCATGCGTACGTGGGGACGCCACATTACATGAGTCCGGAACAGGCGGCGGGGAAGGCGAAGGAAGTGACGATGGCGAGCGATGTGTGGGCTTTGGGGGTGATGCTGTTTCAGATGCTGACGGACAAGCTGCCGTTTACGGGAGGTAGCGCGGTGGAGGTGATGAGGAGGATCACGCAGGAGGAGCCAGAGATCAGCTCGTCGGGAAAGCTGACGGTGAGAAAGGAGGCAAAGGAGGCAAAGGGAAGGCCGGAGAATGTGTCGGCGGCATCCCTGCAAAGGGTGCAGCCGGATCTGGCCACGCTGATCCTGCGCTGCCTGGAGAAGCAGCCGGCAAGGCGGCTGCCGAGCGCGGGATTTCTGGCAGATGAACTGGACCGGTATCTGAACGGAGAGCCGATTCAATCGAGAGCGGTCGGCACGCGAGAGCGGCTATGGAAGCTGATAAAGCGCAACAAGACGGCGACGCTGGGCATAGTCGGAATCGCAGCGTCGCTGATCATGGGCACGGGGGTGTCGGTGTATCAGGCGGTGAAGGCGCGTGTGGCGGAACGGGTGGCTCTCAAAGAGAAGCAGGAGGCACAAACCGTTTCGCAGATCATCCTCGACACTGTTCGCGATCTGGATGAACGACATACGGGCAGCAACATAGACCCTGCTGCGATGAAAACGCATATGCTCAAGCGCATCATGGAGTTCCAGGGCGATCCCGTGCGGAAGGCGCAAATGCTGGCCGAAACTGCCATCATGTTTCCAAATGAGCAATGTCTGGAGAACTACCGTCAGGCGCTGGCGCTGTTGGAATCGGTGCTGGAACCCGATGATCCGAGGGTATGGGACATGCGCTTCTGCGTGGCCGGACAGCGCGCGGTGATGGAGGGATCATCCGATGAATGCATGGACGAATTACGCCGCGTGCTTGCCTGGCAGCGCCAGCATCTGGGGCCGAGGCATCAAGAGACGCTGTTCACCCAGCTTACGCTTGGCAAAAACCTCAACATCCGCAGTGAGGGCAAAGAGGCTGAGGAGTTGCTGGCGGAAGTCTGCGGCAAGGTGGTCGGCAATGACTCCTTCAATCTGAGACATCAGGCCCTGTGTCGTCTGGAGTACCTGACGGCCGTTTTTCTGACTGGTCAGCAGGAGCAGGCGCTCGAACTGGGTCGTGAATACGGCCGCAAAGTTTTGGCAGAACTGGGAGACAGGGACTTGCTGACCGCACGCACTCTGGGCCGTCTGGCGTCCTACTATCAGAAGATCGGGTTGCTCGATGAAGCTGCCACTGAAGGGCGGCGGGCGCTGGACATTTTCTGGCGTTCGGTCGGGCCGGACAACCTGTTTGCCAAGGAGTGCCTGAGCGAGCTTTCCGCACTGCTGGGAAAAAAAGGGGACAAACAAGAACGGCTGGCCCTGGTGCGCGAAGCCGTCAAAGTATGCGATTTAAGCCTCGGCCCAAGCCACCCTTTCTCGCTCTACCGGGTGGAATGCTGCATGTTCATCCAAATTGAGCAGAAACTTTATTTGGATGCCGCCGTGCTGGGGCTGCAGTGGCTCAAACGCATTCGTTCTCCCGAGGGCAATCTGCCTGCAGAGGCGGACGGTGTGCTGCGCGAGCAGGCCCACGCCCAATTTCTGCGCAATCAGTATGCCCGTGCGGAGGCTGCTCTGCGGGAATTGATCGGACTGATGGAGCAGCACAAGCCGGACGACCTTCAACGTTTTGCCGACATGTCCAATCTGGCAGACACGCTGCTGGCCCAGGATCGCCCCGCTGAAGCCCAGCTACTTCTCAGGCAGGCCATCCAAGTTTTCGAAGAACGTGGCAAGGCCAGGCCCCAGTTCACCGCCCTGGCATTGCCGAAGGCAAGAAAGAGGCTTGCTGCTGCGGAGCAAGCTCTGGCAGCACAAAAAACTGCCGGGCAGTGAAACTATTTTTCATTCATGAGGTAACACACCAGTCGGGAAGTTGTGGATGGCGGATGCACGAACCCGTGCATACCCATGAAAAAACAACATTACCTACTCCGAAAAGTGCCGCAAACGGCGCTCGCAGCGATCATGTCGCTGTCTCTTGCTCTCAGGCCGGCTTATGCCGTTGATCCTGGGGTCGTCTCCACCTCAGGCGGCAGCAGCGTGTCCGTCGTTGATGGCAGTAACTCGACAGGCTACTTCCTGCAGTCGGGCACTTACAACATCAGCAACGTCACCTTGCAGAACTTTTCCACTGTGGGTGGTTCTGGCAGTGGCGGCGGGGCGGGACTCGGCGGTGTGATATTCATCAACACCGGTTCAACTGTCACGCTCAACAACGTGAATTTTCTGTCCAACAATGTCACTGGTGGCCAGGGCGGTGTGGGCAAGGTAGGTGGTTCGTTAAACAACCTCTTCAACTCCGGCGGCACAACCGTTGCCAATGGCGTCAGTGGGACAACGCCCAATCAGAACATCTTCACCGACATCGGTGGTACCACTGGCACCAAAGGTACCAGTGGGGCCAGCAACCTTCAGGGTTTTGGTGGTGTGGGCGGCAACGGTGGCAACGGTGGCAACGGGGGCGACAGCAGCCCTTCTCTCATTCTGGGAACGGTCACAGCTTCGATTGATGTGGCCAACTTGCTCACCGAGGAAGTGGCCGCAGGGGCCAACCCATTCACCGCAAACATCGCGGGGGGGCTCGTCGGCACCGTGGCCAGTTCGATCATCAATCTCGCCAATGCGGTCGCCGCAGTCGTCTCGTTTGACCAATCCCTGTCTGACGGACAGATCGGTCTTGGCGGTGGTGCCGGCAAGGGTGGCAATGGTGGCAACAGCGGCTTTGGCTTTGGCGGCGTTGCAGGCGGTAATGGAGGTAACGGCGGCAAAGGCGGTGCCAACTGGAGCGGTTCCGCTTTCAGCGGAGGAGCTGCTGGTGGTGACGCTGGCGACGGCGGCAATGGTGGTATGGGGGGCTTTGGAGCTGGCGG
>JAPLUN010000574.1 GCA_026397715.1 Verrucomicrobiota bacterium | reverse complement strand
AACCTCGTCTTTGGTGACGTGGCGATGGCGAAGATGTATGAAGGCAACCCCGCCGTGCAGGTGCATGGCCCGGGCTGGAGCAAGATCATCATCGGCGAAGACAAGATCGAAAACTGGAAGGACTACCTCGATGTCATGGTGGCTTCCATCAGCGACAACGGCGGCCGCTCCTGCATCAATGCCTCCGCCGTGATCGTGCCGAAGTATGGCAAGGAAATCGCCACCGCCCTGGCCGAGCGCCTGGGCAAGGTGGAGCCCACCACCTCTGAAGATGAAAACGCACGCCTCGCAGGCTTTGCGAACGTGAAGATGGCCGACTACATCGACGGTGCCATCGACCACGATCTGCAGACTCCCGGTGCCGAAGACGTGACCGCACAGTTCCGCAACGGACCGCGCAAAGTGGAATTCCAAGGCGGCACCTTCCTGCGCCCCACGATCATCTGGTGCTCCGACAACAAGCACCCGCTGGCCAATCGCGAATTCCTTTGCCCTTACGCCAGCGTGCTGGAAATCCCGCAGAGCGAAGCGCTGGGCCGCATCGGCTACTCCCTCATCGTCACTGCCATCACGCAAGACCCTGCCTTCATCAACGACCTCCTTGAGTGCGGCGACATCGACCGCCTCAACATCGGGCCGATCAGCACGATGAAGATCAGCTGGGACCAGCCGCACGAAGGCAACATGTTCGAGTTCCTGTACAAGCGCCGGTCGATTGACTGCGCGTGAGTTCGTCATCCTGCCTGCAGGCGGTTCGATCCATCGTTCCGCCTTCAGGCGTCATAATCCATCACGAACTGCATGTCCCTCGCCCCCTTTGACCACCAGCCGCGCACGCGGCTCATCTATGGCAACGGCACGCTCGCGCGAGTGGGCGTGCTGGCAAGTGGACTCGGCGGCACGCGGGCGCTGGTGGTGAGTGATCCGGGCATCGTGAAGGCGGGCTATGTGACACGTGCTGTCTCCTTCCTCATTGAGGCTGGGCTGCAGGCGCGGGTGTTTGGAGACGTGCGGGAGAATCCCAGCACGGAAGATGTGGATGCCTGCGTGGCCGTGGCGCGTGAGTTCAAGGCGGACATTATCATCGGCCTCGGTGGTGGCAGCAGCATGGACACCGCGAAGGGCTGCAATTTCATCCTGACCAACGGCGGGCGCATTCAAGACTACTGGGGCGTGGGCAAGGCTACGAAGCCAATGCTCCAGATCATCGCCATCCCCACCACCTCCGGCACGGGCAGCGAGTGCCAGAGCTTTGCGCTGATCTCTGATGCGGTGACGCATGTGAAGATGGCCTGCGGCGATCCCAAAGCCGCCGCCAAGGTGGCCATTCTCGACTCCGAACTCACCGTTTCTCAGCCGCACCGCGTGACCGTCTGCACCGGCATCGATGCGCTGACGCACACGCTGGAAACCGCCGTGACGAACAAGCGGAATGCGTTTTCATCTCTCTACTCCCGTGAAGGCTTCCGCCTCTGCCACAGCGGCTTCAGCCGTGTGTTGCGCGATCCGAAAGACCTGGAAGCACGCGGCATGATGCAGCTCGGTGCCGCGTATGCAGGCATCGCCATCGAGAACAGCATGCTCGGTGCCGCACACTCCTGCGCCAATCCGCTGACCGCCCAATTTCACGTCGTCCATGGTGAAGCCGTGGGCGTGATGATGCCACACGTGATCCGCTTCAATTCGCACGATCCTGAGATTGCCGCGATCTACAAAAGCTATTTCGACGGCGACCTCGCCGACCGCGTGAGCGAACTCCTCTGGGAAGCCCGCATGCCTCGCAACATCGCCGACTACGGCGTGAAGGAAGAGCACCTCCAAGAGCTCGCCGAAAGTGCCGCCAAGCAGTGGACCGCGCAGTTCAATCCGCGCCTGCCAAGTGTGGCGGATTTCGTGGAGCTGTACCGCGCAGCGTTGTAACGCACTCGCGATCTAAAGCTCGTGACTCCTTTCGACATCCGTGTTTAAGAGACGGCTGTGAATCCCACCGAACATCTGGAAGCCCTGCTGGCACGGCCTGAGCCGTTGCTGGCGCTGGCTCCGATGCAGGATGTCACGGACCTGGAGTTCTGGCGGCTCATGGCGCGCTACGGTGGCGCGGACGTCTATTATACAGAGTACTTCCGCGTGCATGCGGACTCGCACCTGGACAAGCCAATCCTTGCCTCTCTGATTCACAATCCCACGGGCAAGCCCGCCATCGCGCAGATGATCGGGAATGACATCCCTTCACTGGTGCGCAACGCCAAGGAACTCCAGCACTACAACATTGCGGCGGTGGATCTCAATCTCGGCTGCCCGGCACCAATCGTGTACAAAAAATGCGCCGGCGGCGGCCTGTTGCGCGATGTGCCGCGCATCGAGGGCATTCTGGGTGCTTTACGCGAGGCCATCTCCATCAAGTTCACGGTGAAGACACGCCTCGGCTTTGACGACACGGAAACCATCGACGCCCTGGTGCCGCTGTTTGCCAAGCATGGCGTGGACCTCGTCACCATCCATGGCCGCACGGTGCTGCAGATGTATCGTGATGGCGTGCGCTATGATTTGATCGGCACCGCGACCTCAAACCTCCCCTGCCCTGTGCTGGCGAATGGCAATATCAGCTCCCATGTGGACGCCGCCGAGGTGACGCAGCAGACCGGCGTGCGCGGACTCATGCTCGGGCGAGGAGCCATCCGCAATCCGTGGATGTTTGACCAGATCCGCCAGCACGTGCGAGGAGAACCCGTCTTCCAACCCACTCCCGCTGACCGCTTGCGGTACGTGGAGGAGCTGTACGAGTGCGTGACGCTGCCCAACACCCGCGAGTTGGACATGGTGAACCGCATCAAAAAACACCTCAATTTCTTCGCCTGGGGCCTGACCGATGCCGAAGGCTTCCTCGGCGCCATGCGCCGCTGCACCACGCGGGCGGGCATCATGGAGGTATGCCAGCGGGCGTTTGAAGCCTGATTCCGCCGTAATTTTCACAGTCTTTCCTCGTATTGGACATCCGCCCAAGCCTATGCTATCGCCCGCACCCATGTTTTTTCCCCGAACCCTACTTCCACTTCTAGCCCTGGCTCCCGCGTTTCTTGGCGCTGCGGAGAAGATTGATTTCAACAAGCAGATCAAGCCCCTGCTCGAAGGTGCCTGCACCCATTGCCACGGCGAGAAAGAGGACAAAGGCGACTTCCGCATGCACACGCTGGAAGACATCAAGAAGGGCAATGAAAACGGCCCCGGCCTTACACCCGGCGATCTGAAGAAGAGCGCCATCTACACCACGCTGCTGCTCGCCGCCGATGAAGACATGGCCATGCCGCCGAAGAAGGAAGGCGCTCTGGAAAAGTCGCAGATCGAAGTGATCAAGACCTGGATCGAGCAAGGCGCTGAGTGGCCCGATGGCGTTGTGCTGGAGCAGACCCCGCGCATCAAGTTTGAAAAGCACATCCAGCCAATCTTGGAGCAGAACTGCGTCTCCTGTCACAATGCCGACAAGGCCAAGGGCGACTGGATCATCACCACGAGGAAGGAAGCCTTCAGCACCGGCGAAAACGCCCCGAACATCCTCCCCTTTGATCTCAAGAGCGCAATCTACCATGCCACGACGCTGGCCGCTGATGACGACGATTTGATGCCGCCGAAGAAGAGCGGCGGCCCACTGAGCAAGGAAGACATCAACTTCCTCCGCCTGTGGGTCCTGCAAGGCGCGCCATGGCCTGAAGACCTCAAGCTGACCGCCAAGGAAAAGAAGGGCCCGGCTTCGAACAACCCGGACAATCTGGAGTTGGTGAAGAAGATTCACGCTTTCATTGTGCAGACCTCCAAGGAGAAGAAAGAGGCGGAGATGAAGGCCTACGACTCAAAGATCCCGAAGACGGGCATCCCCTTCAGCATGGTGGTGATCAAGAGCGGTGAATTCACCATGGGCAGCCCCGACAGCGAAGCCGACCGTGGCGATGACGAAGGCCCGCAGGTGAAGAAGACCATGAAGCCCTTCTGGATGGGCAAATACGAAGTGACCTGGGACGAGTACGAACCCTTCCAGCTCACCAGCATCGGCCGCAACAAGGATGGCTCACGCCAGGTGTTCAAGTTGACCGACAAGCCGGAAGACCTGATCTCCCAGCCAACCCCTCCCTATCAGCCGATGGACTTCGGCATGGGCCGTGACCGCTACCCGGCCATCTGCATGACGCAGCACGCTGCCAACAAGTACTGCCAGTGGCTCAGCGCCCAGACCGGCCAGTTCTACCGCCTGCCGACTGAGGCCGAGTGGGAATATGCCGCCCGCGCCGGCACCAAGACCGCCTATTTCTTCGGCGACGACAAGGCGCAGCTCAAAGACTACGCATGGTACTTCGACAACGCCCCGAACTTCCAGTACGCGAAGATCGGCCTGAAGAAGCCCAATCCCTGGGGTCTCTACGACATCTATGGCAACGTCTGCGAGTGGTGCCTCGATCAATACACCCCCACTACGCCTGCGGCCTCGATTCTTGGCAACGACTGGGTGCGTTCCAAGACCCCCTACCCGCACGTGGCCAAAGGCGGCACCTATGACGACGATCCCGAGCTTCTCCGCAGCTCCGCCCGCAAGGCCTCCGATGCACTCTGGAAACAGCAGGACCCGCAGCTGCCAAAGAGTATCTGGTACCTCACGGACGCGACCTGGCTCGGATTCCGCATCGTGCGCCCTCTGGAAATCCCCACGGTGGAAGAGATGTTCGCCGCTTGGAACAACGGTGTCGCCAAAGAATAACGACATGCTTTTCCTCTGATCTCAAACAGGCCGCTGCTCCCCAGCGGCCTGTTTTTTGATCACCCACGACTCCCCGATACGTTCAAGCCTGCCACTCTCACCTCACAACTCCTCACTGACGCTCTCATGACCCAGCCCAAATCCTCCAACAATGGTGCCATGGCCGCACTGATCGCCGCATTCCTCGGCTGGCTCTTTGATGGTTTTGAAATGGGCTTGTTCCCGCTCATCGGGAAACCAGCGCTGCAGGACCTGCTGCCAAAGGCGAGCGCCATCGTGCAGACCCAGTGGTTCACGGTCATCATCGCCGTCTTCCTCGTGGGTGCGGCCACCGGTGGTGTGCTCTTCGGCTGGTTGGGAGACAAACTCGGACGCGTGAAGGCCATGACCCTGGCCATTTTCACCTACGCTATCTTCAGCGGCCTCTGCGCCTTCGTCACCGAAGCCTGGCACTTCGCCGGCCTCCGTTTCGTGGCCTCTCTCGGCATGGGTGGTGAGTGGGCACTGGGCGTTGCCTTGGTCAATGAAATCTGGGGCAACAAGAACCGCGCCTGGATCGCCGGCATGATCGGTGCCGCATCGAACATTGGCTTCCTGCTCACCGGCCTCATCAGTTGGAAGCTGAACGCCAGCCTGGACGTCGTCACCGGCTGGATTCATGCCATGGGCCTTTCCCCGGAGAACACGGAGTATTTGCTGCACAACCGTGCGTGGCGCTTCATTGCCGTGAGCAGCGCTCTTCCGGCCATCATCAATTTTTTCATCCTCGTCTTTGTCCCCGAGTCCCACAAATGGGAGGCGGAAAAAAAATCCGGCAGCACCTCGCACTGGGCCACGATGGATCTGCTGGGAGTGCTCATCGCCTGCATCGCGGCCATGGGGATCATTTATGTGTGGTCGCCCTTGGCGAATATGGGTGGCCTCGGAGCTGGTTTGGTGACGGTGGTGGGGCTTGCCATCGCATTGTGGGGCTACATGCACCCGATGCGCCAGTACATGTCCCGCTCCGTGGCTGCCGGCAGCACGCTGACGGCTGACCGCAGCATCATCATGCGCAATCTTTTCATCGGGGCCGGGCTCGCCGCCGTGGCCTTGCTCGGCACCTGGGGCTCAGCGCAGCAAGCCGCCCGCTGGGCTTCCGATCTGGCACCCAAGGGCAGCACTCTGCCCGTGATCGATTTTGTGGTCATCTCCACCGCCCTTGGTGCGATTATCGCCACGCTG
>JAPLUN010000155.1 GCA_026397715.1 Verrucomicrobiota bacterium | reverse complement strand
CCGCCTATGCACCTCACCCACATCAAAGAACGCTGCAGGCCAAGAGTGTAAAGCAAGCTGTGAGCCGGGTATTGCATCAACATCAGGGCGTGAGGCACCGCCAGGATCTGCACAACAAGCAGCGACTCTTTAAATTCTGGTCCAAGCCAGAGCTGGATGAACGGTCCGGCGAACAGGACTACACCACCCATCGCGGCCGCGCAAAAGCCCGCCGTCAAGCCAAGCAGCCGACGGAAAGTTCGGGTCATGGCCTCGCGGTCTGATGCCCCGTGCATATGGCCAAAAACTGAGAGCGTGCTGCCACCGAAAATAGCGTTGACGATGTCTTCCAAAATGGTGATAAGACGTGTGCCGAGTGAATAGACTGCAACCCCGTCCATCCCAGCCACGATGCCGGTGACCTGCGGACCAGAGCCAGCACGCACCGAGTCGCCAAGCGAGCCGATCAACATGTCACGGGTGAAGTTCTTCATCTCCTGCCTTGTCGCCAGCATTTCCGCAGTGGTCACACCGACATTATCGGGCACCTGAGGAACAAAACTCATAAAACTCCTTTGAAGGCCAAGTTCCACGAGATCCGCCAGGGCATGAATTAACCCAACGGCAATCACCCCGCCGCCCGCAGAGAGAGCCACAAAAAGGCTTGTGGACTGGAACACTACGCGGGAGATCGACGCTGCTGCCAGAAGGTCATATCTGAGGCACGAACGAAGAATTAGCTGGGGCAAACGGTAGCGGAACCGAACAGCCATCGTGATCCCTCCTGGCAGCGTGGCGGCTAGAACGGTGTTTATGGACCAACCCTCCGGTAGGTTCGATAGGACCGCCAGCGTGGCCAGAGACAGGACGCTGCCGCATAGGATAATGTTGCCGATCCGACCAAAATGGGTTTTGGCGAAATGACATACCACCGCCTGTTTTGTCACATCTTTCGCACCCACCGCCATCGATAGAAAACGGGTGGTCGCAAACGATACTCCAAGGTCTAAGAACGCGAAGTAAGACAGCACTGACATGGCAAGCACCCAGAAGCCATAGCCGTCCTTTCCAAGCGAACCGATCACCAACGGCGTCGTCACCAGCATGGCGACCATTTTTATAGCATGATCGAGGAGATTCAGCCCAGAACCATGAATAAAGCGTTTTGCGATGCTCATGGCAGGAATGTTTGCTCCATCATCCAGCCACGACTACCTCTCATCAGCCGACTTCCTGTTTTTTTGACCATGGAAGTTCCACCCCTGGGTGTTGAGCCTTTTAGTGTCAAAACGGTCGAGCCAGAGCAAAGGGACCTTGGTGAAGAACCCGAAGAAAACCTTCGCCATCAGCACCAGCGGCACTTTAAGCGCCTTCGGAGCCCCGCAGTTCTGCAGACAGCGCACTGTCCAGTGAAGCTGGTAGGCGATCATCACGAAGTGCCCGCCCTGGGCCTCTTTTTTCACGACCTTGAGGCCCGCCTTCTCAAACAGAAGAGTGAGTCCATAGTGGGTGAAGTTAAAGTAGTTCCATGGCTCGTTATGAATCGGTGAAGACTGCGGAGTGGTCAGGAACAGATGTCCGTCGGGCTTAAGAACCCGCGCCATCTCCAAGCACACCTTTTGAGGGTCCTGCACATGCTCCAGCACCTGGGTGGAGAGCACAATGTCATAGCTTTCATCTTCAAACGGCAGCGCAGAGACATCTCCCACGAAGTCCACACCCTCGCCGGCGCAAAAATCCAGCGTGTGCAGCACCGCGCCAGTTTCCAGGATCTCGCCGCGCAGCGTCTGCTCTGGCAGACGTCCAGAGCCCGCGTCGAGCACCTTCATACCCTGTCGCATCTGCGGCAGCGCTTCTTTGCGGATAAAGTTGAGAATCGGATAGCGATCCAGTTGCAAGCGTTCGTGCAAGCGGCGGGGGAGAAAAAGACGTCCGAGGGAAATCATGACATGCGGGTGTTTGGAGGTGCCTTTAGATTGCAGCACTGCTCATGGGTTCCATGTAAAGCCAGTCCTGCAGCCCGCGGCGGTCATCGCCCACGAGCGCCTCAATCTCATTGAAGGGAAGACCCCGTAGCAGCGGGTAAAGGGCATATTCCAGACCGGAACTGGTGAACTGCTGAATATGGTGTGTGGCAGCAAAGCGGCCCCGAATGAGTGGGGTGAGCCCCGGCTCCAAGCAGTCATGCAGTTCCACGAGAATGTCCGCGAAGCGCAGCCATGGCACCTTTGCAGGATCTAGCACCGGTCGCTCGCCCGTATCGATATCCATCCACACGAGCACCCGGCCCGAAGGCTTCAGCGCGCAGAGGTCCTCCGCACTACAATGACCACGTGTCTCGACCCGTTCCCTCACCTGATTGATGCGGCAGAGGTTCAGACAGAACCGAGAACTCTCCTCGTCAGCCTCAAAGGACACAATCTTCGCCTTCGGAAACAGCATGGCCAGACCTGCGGTGTAAAAACCCTCCGCAGCACCCACGTTCACAATCAGGTCGTATTGTTTCTCTGTGCTAAGTCGTCGAACAAGGCCATGAAGCTCATGCTCGTAGGCACCTATGATCTTTTCAAATCGGCACGAGGCCCACTGGGTCGGCGGCGGATAGCGAAGTCCTTTGAACGGCCCATCCACCACCTCGTTTCCATAAGTTCCCAGAGCACTCAGCCGAAGCTCTACTTTGCGCCTCGTCGCCCTCCTCAGCTGGTAGGAAAGGAAGCGTGCAAATCTATCCGCCCATGAAAATCGAAGAACTGGAAGTGTGATCCAGTCTACGAGATGGCGGAGGAGTTTTTTCATTGCGGAAGATGGCGGGAGAGGTGAATGAGTAAACCAGAAAAGAGCATTTTACCCCCTCTTCAGATTTATGG
>JAPLUN010000030.1 GCA_026397715.1 Verrucomicrobiota bacterium | reverse complement strand
GTCTGGGAGTGGTGCTCCGACTGGATCGACGATGCCAAGGAACGGCGTGTGGCTCGTGGCGGCTCATGGTACGGCTATGAGGCGGATGATGCGCTCTCAGGCTGTCGCGGAGGGATTCCGCCCGCCCAGCGTCGCCCGTATTATGGCTTCCGAGTCGTGCTGAGCGCCGAAGGCGCGGCCAGTGCGCCCTCGAGCAAATCGGACATGGAAAGCTCCCTGGCAGGACAATGGATCTTCAAGGCCGGGGACTTCACCATGAACAAGGAACTCCTGACCGACGGCACTGTCGTCTCAGGCAACATCGCAGGAAAATGGAAAGTCGTGGGCAAGACCCTCCGCGTTGATTATGCCAATGGAGCGTGGGCAGAGTTCGACCTGCCAGTGAAGGACGGACGGATGAAAGGCAAGAGCAACAAGAACGAGGACATGACAGCCGAGAAGATCAAATAAGACTGGCTTTCAATCCCAAGCATGGCAGGAGACTCGCACAGAAAACAACAAGGCTCTTGCGCACACACCGCCGTTTTTGTCAGCCTTGTGCAATAAGTCAACAAAACCGCCCGCTATAAAGGCATTGAAACAAAAGCCAGCAAAACGGTTCACCATCCATCTGTTCGCCCAATCCTTCGCGCACCATGGCCATCTCCACCAAGAATCGCCGCAAACTCATCCACAACGGAAGTGAATTCATCTGGTGGGTTGCAGAAGATGAGGACTGGCAGCACATGATCCTTCATGTGGTCACTCACGACAAATCTTTCATCGCTCGGTACACGCTTGCGCAGAAGGACCAGGACAGGGAGATCCGAGCGGAGGCAGGCGGCCCTTACCAATGGTTCAGGTGCCCCTGTTTTGATCCGCAAGGGATTGTCACGCCTGGCAGCGTCAGCCAGTTGATTGACTGGTGCTATGCCGCGCTCACGAACGTCGTTCCAAACCCCTGATGGTCACATCGCACACACCACCAAGGGCGGACAAAATCAGCGTGTTAGAGACAGTTTCACCATGAGCCTCCCGGCGTTTCGGCAGCCCCGAGTTCATCGCGTTAGTTCTTGCCGCCGTCTGCTTGCTCCACGCTGGTCACATCATATTCACCGATTCCTTCGGCGATGCGTCTCGGTATTCCAACCGTTCACTGGCAGGTCCCGCGATGGGACTTGCCCTTGTTTTCGTCACCTGCTGCTGCGCACGCTTTCGCTCGCCGAGTTTTTGGGTTCGAATCGTGGCCTGGCCGTTCGCGGTGCTGGCCTGCTACCTGGCTTTTGGCGCTGCACTACTTGCCATCAGCCTGCTCATTCGCACCATGGCATGAGCTTCTTAATTCCACTCCGACCGGAAACGCCCAACCAGGCGCTGCTTCGAACCCAGCCATCGCGTCACTGTTGCAATCCATCCGTCCCGTGGGCCGGGTCGCTGAGCATGGGTCGTTAGGCCGCACATCACGCACATGTCACAAGCAGCATCACAATGGGCAGCGTTCGCTAGAGAGGTTGCGGCACACCGCCGTCTCTGGACCGTCGAAGATGATGTGGGTTATCCAGCACCTTTGACATCAAGCGGAGCTAGGGCGCAGCCATTTTGGTCGAGCTTGCCACGGGTCGAGCGCATCATCAGCACTGTGCCGGCATACTCCGTGTTCAGACCGTGTGAGGCAACTTGGGAGGAGTTTCGTGACCGCTGGATTCCAGGTTTCGTCAAGGACGGCACAAAGATTGGCGTGAATTGGAGCGGCCCTCGTGCGACTGGTTACGACATTGACCCGGCAGACGTTCAGACCCGAGTTGAGCATGAGATCAGCCAACGTCCAACCGGCACAGCCTAACCATGAGCTGCAGCGAAAGCCTCCGGCTGCCACTCTGGCTGCTTCGCCGACGCCGCTAAGCTTGGGGTCGTTGGACGATTTCGCACACCATGGCTCAATTCCGCATCCTTAGTTGCCGCAACGTGGATTCCACGCGCACAGACTTCGAGGTCCTCATTACCCTCGGCAGCCTCGCCGTTGGCGAGCAGTGCCGTTGCTACGACACACATCACCCCGCCGACTTTTGCATCGAGCGCATCGACAACCATGGCAACACGTGGCTGTCTCATCCTCTTGCTGGGCCTTTGGGCAGCCAAGTTCTGCATTCTTCTCATGTGCTTAAATCCCATGCCATGAACCGCGCTCACACCCCCGCTCCCGCGTTATTCCGGCCCGGCCCCCTCAAAAGCAATTTCCTAGCAGACCGAATCAGCCCCACGAATACGCGCTGCCGAAAAAATCTTGGCACAGCGGTCAGGAAAGCTATGCTCATTGGCTTTGAAATTGCGTCATGAACTCGCCTCGGCCAGCCTCCAGTTGCTCAAAATCGGCCAGAAACCGCCCATCAGCGCCATCATTCGTCATTCCAAATTCGTCATTCCTCCGCCCTTCCCCCCCCGCTCCCGCGTTATTCCGGCCGCCCCCTCAAAAGCATTTTCCTAGTAGAAAATGCAATTTCCTAGCAGAAACAGACAGACATCCCCATCCGCCAACAATCATGCCCACCCTGCGCCTCCTGCTGTCTTCGTTATCGCTTTTCGTCACCGCTGCTTTTGCCGCGCCACCGTTTGCGGAGTTCGTCGATCCCAATCCAAACCCAGGCAACAATTTCGGCAGCAGCGTGGTGCCGCTGAGCACGGGCAATGTGGTGATCACTTCGCCCAACGACGACTTCGGCGGCACGAATGCTGGAGCCGTGTATCTCTTCAACGGTGCCACCGGGGCTCTGATCTCCACCCTGCGTGGGTCTAACCCCAATGACAATGTAGGAACCGTTGTGACGGCATTGAGCAATGGTAATTATGTGGTCGGCAGCCCGCAATGGGACAACGGAGCGGCCATCAACGCCGGTGCGGCCACCTGGTGCAATGGCACCACAGGCATCAATGGTGTGGTGAGCAGCAGCAACAGCCTTGTCGGCACCACGAGCAGCGACAGTATAGGATTCAAAGTGGTGGCTCTCAGCAATGGCAACTATGTGGTGAGCAGCGCGAGTTGGGCCAACGGGGCCGCCACCAATGCAGGTGCGGTGACTTGGGGAAATGGTGCCACAGGCATCTCCGGTGCCGTAAGCAGCAGCAACAGCCTCGTTGGCAGCAACACTGGTGACAATGTGGGCGGCAATGTCCCGAACGGAGTAATCGCGCTGAGCAACGGCCACTACGTGGTCTGCAGCTACAATTGGAAGAATGGCGCCTTCACCGCCGCCGGCGCGGTCACCTGGTGCAATGGCACCACCGGCCGCACCGGCGCTGTGAGCAGCAGCAACAGCCTCGTCGGCGGCAGGAACAATGACAGGGTAGGCAGCGGAAGAGGCACCGTTTTCTCGAGCTTCAACAGCCCCGGCGTCAGGACACTCAGCAATGGCAATTATGTCGTGATCAGCCCGATGTGGGCCAGTGGCTCCGTCAATGCGGTCGGGGCGGTGACTTGGTGCGACGGCTCCATCGGCCGCACCGGTCTGGTGACCTCCAGCAACAGCCTCGTCGGCACGTTGGAGGAGGACAGCGTGGGCAGCAATGACGTGGTCGCACTGAGCAATGGCAACTATGTGGTGTGCAGCCCCACCTGGGACACCACGTCGATGTTTAACGACCTGGGGGCTGTAACTTGGGCGGATGGAACCACTGGCATCACCGGCCCGGTGAACGCCAGCAACAGCCTCATCGGCAGTGCTGCCACGTCTCAAATTGGCAGCGGCGACGGGGCTGGCAATGGCGGCGGCGCGATCGCATTGACCAATGGCAACTATGTGGTGCGCAGTCCGAACTGCACAATCGGCGCTGTGTCCGGAGCTGGAGCGGTCACCTGGTGCAATGGTTCCGCCAGCACCACTGGCGTGCCGAGCAGCAGCAACAGCCTCGTGGGAACCTCCAGTTCTGACATTGTCGGCTGGAACGGCGTGACCGCATTGAGCAATGGCAACTACGTGGTTTGCAGCAAATACTGGGACAATGGTGCCATAACAGACGCAGGCGCGGTGACCTGGGGCAACGGGACCACGGGCATCACCGGCGCCGTGACCAGCGCGAACAGCCTCGTCGGCAGCACCGTCAACGACCGGGTGGGAACCAACGCGAAGGCGCTGAGCAATGGCAACTATGTGGTGACCAGCATTGAGTGGAACAATGGTGCCGCCACCTTCGCCGGGGCTGTGACATGGGGCAGCGGCATCACAGGCATCACGGGCACGGTGAGCAGCACGAACAGTCTCGTCGGCAACAATGCCAGTGAGCTCCTCGGCGTCGTGACAACACTGACGAATGGCCACTACGTCGTCAGCAGCGGAAACTGGGACAATGGAGCGGTGACCGATGTCGGCGCTGTCGCCTGGTGTGATGGCACCGCCGGTCGCACCGGCACTTTGAGCAGCAGTAACAGCCTCATTGGCAGCACTGCGGGCGATAACTGGGGCTCGGTAACAGCGCTGGGCAATGGCAACTACGTGGTAACCAGTGCGAGTTGGGACAACGGAGCACTGGTCAATGCGGGCGCAGCCGCCTGGGGCAACGGTGCCACGGGCAGCACCGGCACCGTCAGCAGCAGCAACAGCCTCGTGGGCCTGACCTCGAACTCACTGCTCCAGACCGTCGTGGCCACCGACAATGTGAACCTCACCTACCTCGTCAGATTCATCGCTGATGGTGGTGGAAAAGTGCGCGTCGGCTCCCAAGTGGACGGCTTGGGTGCTCCCTCGCCTGAAATCGCCGTGGAGCAACCCGCCGCCACCAACCTGATCAGTGGCAGTGCCAGCATCCCCTTCGGCACACGACCCGCTGGCAATGCCAGCGCCGCCAAAGTCTTCACCATCCGCAACACGGGTGATGCGGGTCTCACTCTCACCGCCCCCGCGGCCAGTGGAGGCAACGCAGGCGACTTCGCCGTGAACAACACCGGACTTCTTCTGACGGTCCCTGCTGCCGGGCAGACCACTTTCAGCGTCATCTTCACCCCCGGCGCCGGTGGCGCACGCACCACCACCCTCAGCATCGGCAACAATGACTCCAACGAATCCCCTTTCAACATCACCCTCACCGGCTCCGGTCTCGTCACCACCAACGACACGGACAGCGACGGTCTCAATGACGTCGCGGAGTTCAACTTTGCCGCGCTCGGCTTTGACTGGCAGACCAGCCAGCCAGCGCTGGTCACCACTCTGATGAATGGAGCCAGCTCCGCCAACCTCTACACCACCGGCCAAATCCAGGCCCTCAACATCAATACCCCGCTGCTCACGCGCAATCCCACCACCGGAGTCTTCACCCTGACCATCGGCATCCAAAAGAGCACCACTCTGGGGAGCGGCAGCTTCGTGCACTTTCCATTCACTCCGATCGAGACCTCCATTAACGGAGCAGGCAAAGTCGAGTTTCAGTTCACCTCACCGGATAACGCCGCGTTCTTCCGGTTGCAGGCTCAGTAACCTTGCTCACACCTCGCATCAAGCGCACGCTTCTTTGCCTCATCGCCGTTTGTGCCGCTCTCATCGTTCATGCGGATGAATTTGATCCGAAGGACAGCATCATCGTGCTCGGCGGGCGCGTCGGCTTGATTCAAGCTCAAAACGATCCCAACGCGTTCTGACGTTTAAGGTTAAAGGCCCACTGCATGAAACAGAAGGCAACGCAGTCTCTCTGATGGCAGGTTTTTTTTATGGTTCAGCAGTCAGTGATCTGTGTCTTCTCCCCACAACTTTGCAGCGCGCAAACCCTTGCCATCGGAATCATACCCAGCTTTGATAAGCAAACAACCATGGCCGAAGACACCAAGAAGACACTGCAAACCCAGCTCTGGAACATTGCCAACACTCTCCGCGGCAAGATGGGCGCAGACGAGTTCCGCGACTACATCCATTCACTGACCCCGACATTCATCAGTTCCAAGGGCTATCCAAACAGATCTGTTTGGCTTCACGATTTCTGGTCACCCGCTGGATCTCTACCCGGACGTAGCGTGGGAGACCTATTGTTCTGTGACATGCCTGAAGGAATTCATCGGCCAGCGTGTGGTTTGCTGCGGCCTCGTCATTGAGCAACGACTGCATCACCAAGTCACAGGAGAAGTCATGAAGTTCATGACCCTCGCAGACCATACAGGCATCGTTGAAACAGAGTTGTTTGCCGACACCTACAGGAGCTATGGCATTGTGACCGTTCGCTATCCTGTGCTGGAAGTGCATGCCACTGTGGAACCGTATGAGAATGAGCGTGGATTTTCACTTCGGGTGCATCGAGTTGGGAAACCTCGCACAAAATCGTGAAGCATTGTCAGCACTGCTTGATTGCCGAGGTGGATTTCAGGAACCGATTCAATTCATCCACGCTGATGAGAACATGGCGAAAAGCACGTGATGGTCGAATCAGTCCACGTTGAATTGCACGGCGCATTGAGACGGTTGAAACTCCGAGCAGTGCTGCCGCATCCTTCAGTTTGTAAGCCAATGGGGGATGTTGTTCTGTATTCATGGCTAGACAAGCATACGCCAGCCTCAGAACACGCAATGGCATCCAGGAACCATCATTTGCGGTCGTCATGCTTTGCTGATTGTTCTCCTATCAACTGCCCGAGCATCACTTCATCACCACGACATCTGGCAGCGTCTTCTCAAGCACGGCCTCAGCGGTGGAGACATCCTGAACATGTGCGTGAATGCGATTCATGCGGGGAGCACGGATGATGATCCGGCAATGTGGCTGGTGACTCAGAAGATGCTGGAGCATGAAATCGCCAAAGTGAAGAAGGCGAAGGCGGAGCACTCAGGGGAGAAGGGCAAGAGTCGGAGGAGGATTGGGTTTCAGCCGAGTTGATCGGCGGAGAAATTGCTTTTGAGGGGTGCGGGCCGAGTTGGGGCTAGACGTGGAGCGGGGTCGGGGTGTGAGGGGGTCTGTCGCCGGCCATCGAAAAATTGGCGGTCCACGGAGCAGGCGGCGGCGTGGTTGAAGTGCCCTGCCCGGCACTTCAGGGATCCACAATCACAGTGATGCGATAGATGCGAAATGAATTTGGGTTGGCAGGGTCGATGACTTTCAGCTCAAAGATGTTGTCGCCGACTTTAAGAGGCCCAATTCCAAAATCTCTAGCCTTGGTATTCGGAGGGGCATCTCTAAAATTGCCAGCACCACCGTAGCGGGACTGCAGCTTCAGGGTTGGGTCCAGTGCGACAGCTACTACCACCTGTCTAGATGATTGTGATTTTGGAATGGTGACGCTGTATCCAGTGTCGGTCCCTTTGAAGGGTGGCGAGAGAGTTTCCTTGTTCGGGAGGTACAACTTGGTGAGAACGGGATCCGCGCCATGCAAGAAGCCGAAGCTGGTCATGGCCGCGAGGAGGATGAATGCCCGGTGGACGAGACCGGCGCGTGGCAGGAAGCGGATGTTCATTTTCGTAGTTACGTTGGAGTTGGATGCGACTTCTGATGCGCCCCGTGCGAGGATTATCGACAGGCGCGCCAGCGCATCACACGAAAAAACCGGCTCCTTTGCAAGTGTAAAGTACACTCTTACTGCTAGGAAATTGCTTTTGAGGGGGGCGGGTCGAGTTGGGCCTGGACGTGGAGCGGGGTCGGGGTGTGAGGGGACCTGATCAGAGTGTTTGCCGCCTAGTGTGCTGTCAGAGAAGTTCATTGCATAAATGTTGAACCTTTCCGAGAATTAAATCAGCAGAGGCTGTCCACGTGAAAGGCTTGGGTTTTCGGTTGTGCTCTACCAAGTAGGCATGGATGGCTTGTTCTAGTTGAGCCACGCTGTGGAAGCTGCTGCGACTCAGCTTGCGCGTTGTCAAATCGGAGAAGAAGCGCTCCACTTGGTTGAGCCACGAGGAGTAGGTGGGTGTGAAATGCAGCTGCCAGCGTGGATGGCGTGCAAGCCACGCTTTGACTGCCGCAGTGCGATGGGTGGCGTAGTTGTCGAGGATGGCATGAATCTCCAACTGCCTGGGCACCTGCCGCTCAACGGTGCGCAGGAAGCTCAAAAACTCCTGCTGTGTATGCTTGCGATGTGTTTTGCCGATGACTTCACCCGTGGCTACATTGAGCGCGGCAAACAGAGAAGTGGTGCCATGACGGAAATACTCGCAGGCAGAGCGCTCGGGGGCACCGCCGCGCAGAGGCAAGATGGGTTGTGTTCGTTCCAGCGCCTGACACTGGCTTTTTTCATCCAGGCAAAGCACCACTGCATTCTGCGGAGGACTCATGTACAAGCCCACCACATCGCGCACTTTGTCCACAAACTCTGGATCGGTGGAAAACTGAAAGTGCTCATGGCGGTGTGGCTGCAGCCCGAAGGCTTTCCAGATCCGGGCGATGCTGTCGTGAGAGAGTCCCAGTTTGCTGGCCAGCGAACGGGTGCTCCAATGCGTCGCGTTTTTGGGGCGCTTTTCCAACGTCGTGCGCACCACTTCGGCCACTTGTGCATCGCTGATGGTGCGGGGAGCTCCGCTGCGAGGCTGGTCAAGCAGTCCGCTCAACCGTGCTTGCACAAAGCGCTGTCGCCAGCGCCCCACACTTAGAGATGAAATGCCGGTTTGTTCGGCCACGAGATAATTGGGCAGTCCTTGAGCGCATAATAAAATCACACGCGCACGCTGCACATCGCTATGGGCCGCAGTGCGCTGACGCACTGTTTTTTCCAACTCGGCCTTCTCTTCATCACTCAAAACCAGCGGTGGGATCGGACGTCCAGGCTTCATTCCACCCGTCTATCGCATCCTTCATAAATTATCAAATGAACTTCTCTGACAGCACACTAGTGCCGATGTGTGCCGCTCCGTGCAAGGGAATCTCTTTTCGTGCGCGTCTGTGACCTTGGGTAGGCGCCCCACCAAGAAAATTCCATGCAAACGCGAATTTCAGCTTTCCACTTTTTTCACCGTGAACGTCGGTGAGATGATTCAAAATCAATGCTTTGGGGCTCCACGGTCTCGTCAGGGATTCAGTTTCCTCAACAGATCCAACTGCCTCTGTCCCACCTTATCGCTCTTCCTCCTGTTTAAGGTCTGCGGCATCAGTTCCAGGTTCCAGAATTCTTTCCCGTATTGAGGGAATTTGGCGACAGGAAGGATGTGATCGACTTCTGCAATTTCGCCGGCGCAGGGTCGTTCGGGCGCTCGTGGTTGAGGATCTTGGGGAAGAGCTGATAGGCCTGGTCCAGCAGGGGCACGTGAACCACCGGCGCATTGATGAGATTCAGGGTGCCGCTGCCGGTGGAGTTGCTGGGATCATCGCCAATGACGCCGCGATAGGTGAGCGTCATCTGCGCATCCTCCAGCTTGGTGCTGAGCTTGCCCACCCAGGGCGTGAGGGTGTCCAGGTGCAGGGTCTGCAGCGAGACATTGGCATCGCTGAGTTTTTTGCCGTCATAGGTGGCGGTGAGCGCGAAGCTGCCGCCCAGCATGCGCCCCTTCAAACCTGCGAAATGCCAGGCGCGGTGATTGTAGGAGACCTTGCCCTGAAGGCGCTCAATCACCAGCGGATGCTCGCGCACGGTGACCACGAGGTCGGCGGCGCTGCGGATGCGCATGGAGCCGAGCGTCCACTCCGGATGGGCACCGGATTTGAAAACGAAGTCCTCCGCGACGATGTCTGGAAAGGTGGTGACCTTGACGTCCTTCGGCAGTCCGGCCGCGAGCACGGGGATGTTGAGCGCGAGCTCCAGCAGATTCGCAGCACCGCTGAGGTGGGAGATGGTCAGCGTGTCGAACTTGCCCACGCGCTGGCCTTTGAAGGTGTCCTTGCGCCCGGCGGTGTCGATGAGGGTGCCGGAGAGCAGCAGCGGCTGATCGTTCCAGCCTGCGAGGGTGGCGTCCACAGCGGCGGTACCTTTATCGAAGGCGATCTTGGAGGTGAGCTTTAGATCTGACTGGGAGATCTGGGCGTCCACCTCCGCCTGCTTCATGGGCACGCCGTGCAGCTCCAGCTTGGCGCCGCTGCCGTGGAGGGTGGCGGTCCACTGCGCAGCGTCGGGCCGCAGATCCACCGTGAAGCCGCCGGTGATGGCGAAGGTGCCGCCGCCGGGTTTGAAGCTCAGCATGTCCATCACGGAGCGCACGGGCTTCAGGCTCAGCTTGAAGGCCTCCTCATTCTGCGGGGTGGCGGGGGTGCTGTGTTTGGCGGTGATGATCTGGCCGGTGACGGCGATGGAGACGGGCCCATTCACGGTGTCGAGCCGGGCGATGTCGATCTTGTCATCCTGCACGGAAAGGTCGGTGGTGAAGTGCTGAAAGCTCACCTCCCCGGCCGGATCATGCAGGGTGAGCGTGCCGTCCGTGATGTGCCAGCGCGTGACGGCGGTGCGTGATTTCCACACTTCCCTCCACAGGATGTCCACATGCAGGGCGCTGATTTCGATCAAAGGCTCATTGTCCGGCAGGCCGCGCAGCGCAGCGTCCTTGAGCGTGACCCCGCCGAAGAGAGACCATGACTCGCTGCTGCTGGTGAGGTTCAGCCCCTGCTCGGTCAAACGCCGGCGCAGGGTGGACTGCGCGGTGCTGACCAGCCAGTGGTAAGCGCCGAACAAGACGACAACAACCACCGCCGTGGCGATGAGAGCCAGGCGGAGCCTGTGGTGGGGAGGATGGACTTTGGCGGGAGACATCGTGAGGGTGGCGGGCGGCCCTGAAAGGAGTTTCAGCCCCGACTGAGACAGGGGTTCAGTTCGGCGTACCTCGTCACTGTTATCGGTGCGGGTGGCGGGGGCGGTTCTGTCATTCGCAGGAGGTGCCCGGCGATGAGCTTCGTCCCTGTCACATACGCCGGCGGATTCGCGCACAGCCATTCATCGCAGCACCGCCGTAAGCTAGGCATGAAACCCACTGTGCTTCGTTGGCTGCCTTTGCTCACCCTCGCCTTCAGTCTGCTCTGCGGGCTTTCTCTGCCCGCTGCGGCTGCTGACAAGAAAGAGGCGAAGGCAAAGCCTGCTGCCACTGCGCCAAGCGAAAAAGCCACGCCCACCCTGCCCGCTGATCATGAGGCGGCCACGCGGCTGCAGGTGTTCCTTGATCGGGCGAACTTCGGCCCCGGGAAGATCGACGGGCGTTTCGGCGGCTTTTCAGAGAAGGCGCTGGGCTTGTACCGTGAGGCGCACAGCCTCCCGCCCCTGCCTGCCGCACCCGCTCCCGCCAAGGTGGAAGGCCAGCCTGAAAAGACCATGCCGCTGCCGGATCTCTCCGACATGGATCTGGCCAGCGTGAAGACCGTCTTCATCGACTACGTAGTGACGGAGGCCGATGTCAAAGCCACCGGCAAACTGCCGCAGGAAGTGCCGGAGATGGCCAAGCTGAAATGGCTGCCGTATGCGAATGTGGCGGAGGCGGTGGCTGAGAAATTCCACGTGGACGTCGATTACCTCAAGGAGCTGAACCCCGGCAAGCTGGAAGCCCTCAAAGCCGGGGACACGCTGAAGGTCCCGAATGTGCTACCCTTTGAAATCGGCGGCGTAAAAGTGCTGCCACTGCTGGATCAAATCGCCGCGAAGGATGCGGCCCACGAGAAGGAAAAGGGCAAGCAGAAGCCCAAGGCCGAGGCTGGCAAGAAGAGCAGCGAAGCGAAGGGCAAGGTCGCGGACAAGGGCAAGGACGCGAAGGCCACCGAGGAGAAACAGGTCCCGGCCAAGGCCGGCCCGCTGACGGCTGACCAGATCGCCATCAAGGTGGACACGAAGGACAACATGCTGCGCGTGTTTGAAAACGAAAAGCTCGTGGCCGCTTATCCGGTGACCATTGGTTCCGCACAGACAGTGTCCCCGCTGGGCGAATGGAAGGTGAAGGGCATCGCCCGCCTGCCGGACTTTCGCTATGACCTCTCCTTCCTGAAGACCGGCGAGCGCAGCGACGAAACCTACCTGCTTTCACCCGGCCCGAACAATCCCGTCGGCGTGATCTGGGTGGCGCTGAACAAACCTGGCATCGGCCTGCATGGCACGAGCGAGCCCGACGCCATCGGCCGCAGCGCCAGCCACGGCTGCGTGCGCCTGGCCAACTGGGACATCGCCCGCCTGGCCACCCGTGTGCGAGCGGGCGTGGTGGTGTCGATTCATTGAGGCGGCTTTTGAGCTGTGCCTGTCCCGAGCTTTGACGCTGGGATTTAAGAACCGTGAATTAGGAGACGTGATGGCAGGCAGGGAGTTTTATCCTTGCGTGGATGTGTGAGACACCCATAATCGCGGGATGAAAATGATCATCTTTTTGCTGACTCTGGGCATGTGGGCCGTACCTGAGGCGCGGGCAGCAGAGCCAAAGCCAAAGATTCAAGTGGGCCCGATCTCCAAGGGCAGGACTTTGCCTGAGACGAGGCGCATCAACGGCGTGTATGCCCCGGCGAAACCGACGATCGAATTCAGCGTGACGCTCACGGAGAGCATGCCGATGAAGGAGCTTGGGAGCGCGATTTACTTCTTCGATGCCAACAACAAGCTGGTCCACCAAACGGGCGCGACCCCGGAGATGGACCAAACCAAGATCGATGAGGAACTCGCCAAAAAGCGGGAACGCATGGAGCGTGAAAACCCAAAGGCCAAGGGCCTCGTGGTCGTGATTGCGGGACCGACCACGGCGAAGGCAGGAAGGAAATACTATTACCGTCACGTAGTAGAGGAGCAAGATCCCAAGTGGACCCACGTCGTGGTCGTGGTCGGCAGCGGGAACGGTGGCTGCACCGCGCGAGTCTATCCGAAGTTTGACCCCAAGCTTTTGAATTTTCCTGACAAAGCCAATGTCACTCATTGGTTTGAGTCCTAGGTGGTGTCGGTTTGCAGCGTGGCTGCAGCTCTCTGCCCGTCAGCGCAATTGAGGTGGATCATTCGTCGAGGAGGTTTCCCCAAACCCCAGGCTTCACGAGCTTGGTGCGCACCCTGCCGCCATTGTTGAAAAAAATCTCCACCTCAGCAACCGGATCAGAGCCTGGATTGTTGTAATCAAACTCTTTGCCTGCTGCATTGAAAAGCCGAACTCCGTAGCCACCGTGTTGGTTGATCCGATTGAACGCGGCGATCTGTTCATCGAGTGCTTTCGCACTTTCCACCTCGCTCAGGAGTGTGGACAAGAGTGCGGACGAACGGCGCTGAAAGCTGATGACGAGGAGACCGACCCCAATCAGGGCGATGATGAGCAGGTAAATCCAGCGATGACAGCTAGTCTTCAGTGGTGCCGCACAGGTGCTCATACCTCAGAGGACGTGTTCTCAGCCCTGTTCTTGGTTTTTTCGTCTTCCGTCACACTCCCTTGTACCTCAAAGAAGTGGAGGCGAGGGGAGTTGAACCCCTGTCCGAATAGTCGTTGCCCGTAGCGTCTCCATGCTCAGTCTCATCTTTGGTCTCGGTGGGAGGCGGCTTGAGACAGCCTACTCTTCACCCAGCGTCCTGTTTGATCTCGTTTGTGACCCGGTCGCCCGGCCAACAAACCAGCCTGGTAGTGGCATCGTTCAGGCTACCAGACATTGCCTGAAGGATGTCGCAGGGCTTAAGCTGCGAGTGCTAGCTCGTTAGAGTTTGCATTTGTGTTTTTGATCCGGTGTTTAACGAGGCCAACGAATCATCCTCGGCATGCAGCTCCGAACTAAGGCTACCCGTCGAAACCAGTACGCCCCCGTTTTGGAGAAAGGGAGAGTAACCCATGGAAGGCGGGGGTCAAGGGGGCTCTTCATCGTCCTCGTGCTCCTACTCGTTCTCGTCCTCGATCACAAAGCTTCCGCTGGCCGGTGGGGCGATGAGGAGACTCAAAAGGCCGGAGGGAGAGGCGATTGAGGAGTTGGGGGATGCGAGCGCGACAGGGCTTTCGAAAGCGATTTGATCGAGGACGAGTAGGAGAACGAGAACGAGAACGAGGACGATTGGGCTTCGATGGCGCGTTTCCGCACCCTTGGCTGCTTTTGGACCTCTTGACGCCTCGACGTCCCTTCATCCCGCGCTCGACATTCCGCATTCACCATTCATTTTCCACGCCCCCATGCCTGCCCTGAAGCTCCACGACACCCTGACCCGCACTGATCGCGAAACCACGCCGCTGGATGGCAAGACGCTGCGCTTCTACTGCTGCGGTCCCACGGTCTATGGCCCGGCGCACATCGGCAACTTCCGCACCTTCGTGGCGCAGGATGTGATGCGCCGTGTGGTCGAAGCCTCCGGCACGCCGACGCTGCACGTGCGCAATATCACGGACGTGGATGACAAAACGATCCGCGATTCGCAGAAGGCGGGGCAGAGCCTGACCTCTTTCACTCAGGGATGGACGCAGAAGTTTCACACCGACTGCGCCGCGCTGAATCTGCTGCCGCCGCACATCGAGCCCTCGGCCGTGGCGCACATCACGCAGCAGGTGGCCATGATTGAAAAGCTCATCGCCGGGGGGCATGCCTACGCCGCGCCGGATGGCAGCGTGTATTTCCGCGTCTCCTCCTTCAAAGACTACGGCAGGCTCAGCCATCTGGAAGACCGCGAGCTGCGCCTGGGTGCCAGCGAGGCCGCCAGCGCGACGGACAGCGACGAGTACACCAAGGATTCCCTCACCGACTTCGCCCTGTGGAAGGCGCGCAAGCCGGAGGACGGCGAGAACTTCTGGCCCAGCCCCTGGGGCGAAGGCCGGCCCGGCTGGCATCTGGAATGCAGCGCGATGATTCTGGAGTACCTCGGCGAGGACTTTGACCTGCACAGCGGCGGCGTGGACCTGATCTTCCCGCATCATGAAAATGAGATCGCCCAGAGCTGCTGCAGCACGCACGGGCACTTCGCGCATCATTGGATGCACGTGGCCCACCTCATGGTGGACGGCGGCAAGATGAGCAAGAGCATCGGCAATCTCTACACGCTGGAAGACTTGGCCCAGCGCGGGTACAGCGCCGTGGAAGTGCGCTACGTGCTGATCTCCGGCCACTACCGCGCGCCGCTGAACTTCACCATGCACAGCCTGGACTCCGCACGTCAGGCGCTGCAAAAACTGGCGAAGGCCGACAAGGCGCTGGCTGCCCTCTCCCCTGCCCTGCCCGAGGCTAAATCGGCGGGCCCGTTTGAGAAAGCTTGGGAAACGCTGCTCAACGACCTCAACGTCCCCGGAGCCATCGGTGCCGTTTTCGCCGTGCTGAACAAGCTCAAGCCCGCCGCCCTCTCCGCCGAGGAAGCCACCGCCGCGCGCAACGGCCTGCACTTCATGCTCCAGGCCCTGGGCCTCACTCTGCCTGCCATCGCTGATGAAGCCGCCACCGATGTCCCCGCCGAGATCCAGGCGCTGGCGCAACAGCGCTGGGATGCCAAGCAGGCGAAGGATTGGGCTGCCGCCGACACTTTACGGAAAGAACTCGAAGCCGCCGGCTGGCTGATCAAGGACAGCAAGGAAGGCTTCACCGTGGTGGCGAAGTAAGTCGGCGTAAATTTGGACTGCGGCTGCGCAACAAGGAACGAGTGAAGCTGCCGCTTTCGAGCGTCTCGGGGTGGGCGTAAGGTTAAAAGCCTGCGCGTGCCGAGGAGCGTGTGATTTCGTGGGTCTTGTGGCTTTCGTCTGCCGTCCGGCCTGCGAAAGCGGTAGCTGCGTTCGTTCCTCACTTCGCGACCGCACTCCAAATACGCGCCATCG
>JAPLUN010000312.1 GCA_026397715.1 Verrucomicrobiota bacterium | reverse complement strand
TGACTGACTGCAACCGTGCGATGGACATGCCTCCGGGGCGCTACCGATTTGGCTCAGAGGATGACGGCTCGTTTTTTGAGAGCGATGGCCGGGTGGGATTTGTGCCGGGAGAGGGGCTGGCGAGTTCAGTGATGGGGCTGGACCACATGGTACGGCATATGAAGAAGAGCACCTCTGCCACGCTGCCTGATGCCGTGCGCATGGCGAGCCTGACGCCAGCGGAGCGGACAGGGATGGGTAAAACGTGTGGAAGTCTGGAGAAGGGGAAGCTGGCGGATGTGCTGGTGCTCAACCGGCGGCTGGAAGTTCAACAGACGTTCATCGGTGGTGTCGAAGTGGGGCATGAATGACCTCCTTCGCCGCAGCTTCCTATTTTTGGCCTGCGTCCTGGCATGCTGGGCGCAGACAAGCGCGCCGAGCTTTGCGGAGCGGTTGGTGAAGGCGGCGCTGGAACGGGTGAAGCACACGGTGCGCTATGATCCCGCCTATGTGGTGCTCGATTATCCGAATGGCGATGTGCCTGCTGACACGGGTGTGTGCACGGATGAAGTCATCCGGAGCTATCGAGCGCTGGGGATCGATCTGCAAAAGCTGGTGCATGAGGACATGCGGCGCGCGTTTGCTGCGTATCCGAAGACCTGGGGGCTGAGCTCAACGGACAAAAACATTGATCACCGGCGTGTGCCGAATTTGCAGACTTTCTTCAAGCGGCGTGGGGCGGCCCTGCCAGTGACGCAGAAGGCGGAGGATTATCTGCCGGGGGATCTGATCACCTGCACGGTTGCGGGCAGGCTGCCGCACATTGCGATCGTGGTGCCGGCGGCGGATGGTGGTGCGACGCCCTGGATTGTCCACAACATCGGACAGGGACCCAAGCATGAGAGCCGCCTGTTTGAGTTTCCGATCACCGGGCACTACCGGTTTCACCCACGCTGAACGGATTCAGCGGTGCGCACAGCCTCAAGTGTGAGCTGCCACTGCTCCGTGCCACGGAACCAGCCGCGCTGGATGCGCATGGCGACATCCCACGGGGCTGGAGGGAGATGGCCAATAGGAGCATTGAACCAGCGTGCCTCCATGGAGGCGCCTTCCTGGGTGAGGATGATGCGCAGATGCTTTTCTTTCATCGTGCGGCCCGGCAGCTTGGGCTTCACATTGCGGCAGAGAAACAAGGGTTCCGAATTTTTTTGGCCGAAGGGTTCGAGGAGCTTGTAGCTTTCGAAGAAACTCAGCGAGAGGTCGCGCAGCCTGACCTCGGCATCGAGTTCCAGCACGGCGGTCATGGCTTCCTTGCTCAGGGCCTCGCGTGCGGCCACCTGAAACGCCGCACGGAAGGAGTCGATCTTGTCTTCGTGGACGGAAATACCGGCCGCCATGGCGTGGCCACCACCACCAAGCAGGTGGTCGCGGCAGATGTCGATGGCTTCGACGAGCGAAAAGCCGGGAATGCTGCGTCCGCTTCCTTTGCCGATGCCATCCTCATTGATGGACACGAGGATCGTCGGGCGGTGGCACAGCCGCGAAATGCGCGAGGCCACAATGCCGATCACTCCCGGATGCCATTTGCGCGAAGCCAGCACGATGGCGGAGACCTTGTCGATTTCGCCGATGTTGGCGAGCATCGCCTCGGCTTCGAGATGCACCTGCTGCTCCACGTTTTGACGATCCTTGTTGTGTGCTTCGAGCAGTTCGGCCAGTGCGGCACCTTTGATGGAGTCTGTCGCAAGGAGCAGTTGCAGGGCGGTGGCCGCGGTGTCGAGCCTTCCTGCTGCATTCAAGCGGGGGCCGAGGCGGAAGCCGACGTGATGAGTCTGTACGAGGCCCTCCACACCGGCGATCTGCTTCAAGGCTTTCAAGCCATGGCGTGTCGTTTGTGCCAGGGCTTCGAGACCGCGCCTCACCAGCAGGCGGTTTTCATCAATGAGCGGGACGAGATCTGCCACGGTGCCCAGCGCCACGAGATCGAGCGTCTCCTTCAGATCGTAGCTTGCGATCATGCGCGTTTTCAGCAGGGCGTGCGAGACTTTGAACACAAGACCGGCGGTGCAGAAGTAGTGGTAGTCTTTGCCGAGCTTGGGATTCACCAGCGCGAGGCACTCGGGGCGGCCCTGAGGAGAGAGCTCATGGTGATCGATGATGACGCAATCCACGCCATCTGCGCGCAGTTTGGCGACTTCCTTTAAAGAGGTGGTGCCGCAATCGAGCGCGATGAACAGATCTGGTTTGCCAAACTGTTCGTAGCATTTGGCGATGCCATCCAAGCTCAGGCCGTAGCCTTCCTCCATGCGCGTGGGCAGGAAGAGATGCGTCTCAAGGCCATAGGCCTTCAAGATGAGATGCATCAGCGCCATCGACGTGACGCCATCCACATCGTAGTCGCCATAAAGTACGACGCTTTGTTTTTCATCGACCGCGCGCAGAATGCGCTCCACGGCGGGAACCATTTCAGGCAGAACGGTGGGATCGCCGAGGGTGGCGAGCTTTGGCACGAGGAAATCGCGTGCCAGTTCCACGGAGGTGAGGCCGCGCTGCACGAGAAGCTGCGCCATGAGCGAAGACAGCCCCATGTCTGCCGCCAGTTCGGCAGCGCCCTCCACGGCGGGCTTCAGCAGCCAGCGTGGCGGACGTATCGAAATGGGAGCAGGTTCAGACATGTGGAATATTTGCGAGATGAATACATCTCTGTATGGAACACGCGTGAAGCGTAGTCAAAGCCTGCTTCCCGAACGCATGTCGCAGAATCAATTTGCATCTCAATCAGGCCGCTTGTGGCTTTGCACGATGGGTTTGTTCCTCATCGTGGCAGGATCGTTCTTTGCGTGGCGGATGTGGTTGTCGTATGAGAAGGCGCAGATCACACGGCAGTGGTCGCAGGTTCCATGCCGCATCCTTTCCTCCCGCATCGTTAGCGAGAGGCCGACGCCGCACTCAGATCCCGCGCACCGGGTGGAGGTGCGCTACGAATATGAGGTGAAGGGTGTGAAGCACAGCAGCATGCGCATTCGCCAGGTGGAGGCCGCGCCGACGCTGCACTTTGATGACGCGGTGCAGAAGCAGCAGCAGTATCCGACGGGATCGAGTCAGACCTGCTTTGTGAATCCGGCGGCGCCGGAGGAGGCCGTGCTACAGCATGGCTCGCGTGCGGCGCTGTATTCCATCTGGTTTCCGCTGCTGTTTGTGCTGGGAGGCTGTGGGATGCTGCGGGGTGCCTTACGGCGGTCGTTGACTTGAATATTCCCTTGTGGATGACGACGGGCTGCTTTCAGTTTGCTTCCCTATGAAAAGCTCATTGCTCGCGCTGCTGATCCTTACGCTTTCGTTCAACGCAATTGCTGCCGATCCGGTCACCAAAGAGGCTGCTGGCAAGCCGTCCGTGTTCAAGGATGTGCTCAAAGGCAAGCTGGTGGCACTGAATGGCAAGCGAGTGGGCCGCTACGAGATGGCCGCGGAGCCGCAGTATTATGCCTTCTATTTCTCCGCGCACTGGTGCCCGCCCTGCCGCGCTTTTACGCCGAAGCTCGTCGAGTTCTACAACGCTCAGGAGGGGAGGAAGAAAAATTTCGAGATCATCTTTGTCTCCCGGGACAATGATGAAAAGTCCATGGAGGACTACATCAAGGGAGACGCCATGCCCTGGCCTGCCATCGCCTTCCGAAGTCTTGATCGCATCAAGGGGATCAATAAATACTCAACTGAGGGCATTCCGCGTCTCGTGTTGGTCGATCGAGAAGGAAAGGTGATCTCCGACAGCTACGAAGGGCAAACCTATGTGGGACCGGAAAAGGTCATGAATGACATTCCGACTAAAACGGCCAAGTGAGCCGCCTCATGGCGCGCGCCATGAGGACTGCATGAGCTTTTCCAGCTCTGCGACGATCTCGGGCTTCTCTGCGGCGAGATTCTTATCTTCGCCGACATCTGTTTCGAGATTGTAGAGGAGTTTTTCGAGGGGTTTGGGTTTGGCCTTGGCTTTGGCGTTCCTGGGTGCAGCGCCGGTGTTGAGATGGATCAGTTTCCAGGGCCACTTCAGCACGGCGAGTTTGCCGCCCTGTTCATCGAAGGCCCAGTAGAGGTGTGAGTGCTGCTGCTGGCCTGATTTGCCGAGGAGAGTGGGTGCGAAGGAGATGCCGTCGGTTTCGGCGGTGAGTTTCGCGCCGCTGAGTTCGGCCACGGTGGGCAGGAGATCCAGGAAGCCGCTGACGTGCTCGCTCACGGCGCCCGCTTTGACCTTGCCGGGCCACCATGCGATGAAGGGCTCGCGGATGCCGCCGTCGGTCATGTCGCGTTTGATTCCTTTGAAATCGCCGTTGCTGTTGAAGAAGTCGCTTTGATGGCCGCCTTCCTGATGAGGGCCGTTGTCGCTAGAGAACATCACCAACGTGTTTTCCGCGAGGCCGAGCTCTTTGAGGCGGGACAAGACTTTGCCGATTTCGTTGTCGAGAAAGCGCATGAACTGGGCGAAGCCCTTCTCGGCGTCGGGCCAGTCTTTGTCTTTGAATTCGCCGTAGTCGGGGGATTCCATGCCGTGGCCTAGTGGCTAGTTCTTGCCGGCTTCGTTGTTGGCGTGCGGGATGTTGAAGGCGTAGTAGAGGAAGAAGGGTTCTTTTGCCTTCGCACGCTCGCCGAGATAGCGCTGCACATCGTCTGCGAGGAGCTGTGGGACCCAGGCTTTGCGGCCGTCCAGCGGGGCCACGCCGGTGCCGACGAGATCGCTGTCGGAATAGTCATGCGCATCCTTGAATGAACCGGGGATCACCGTGTTCGGGAGGTCCACGATCTTGCCGTTTCGAATGAGGGCCTTGGTGTAGAAGTTGTGAGCGTGGCTGGTGCCTGCGTAGCCGAAGGATTCATCGAAGCCTTTCCGCTGGGGATCGTCCAGCGGGAGCGGTTTGCCGAGGCCGTATTTGCCGATGCAGGCGGTGTGGTAACCTGCGGATTTCAGGACCTTTGGGAGAGTGAGGTCTTCATCGGGGACGTGGCCTTCGCCGTTGCCACGTACGCGGCAGTGGCCGGTGTGCAGGCCGGTCATCAGCACGCAGCGCGATGGCGCGCAGACGGTGCA
>JAPLUN010000138.1 GCA_026397715.1 Verrucomicrobiota bacterium | reverse complement strand
CGGGCATGGCGATTTTGTCAATGAAGCGGCCGTCTGCCGTAAAACGTTTGATCTCCTGCTGGTCGCTCATGGCGATAATGATGCGAGTTTTTGCGGAATCCGACACATCAAGTCCGCCTCCATGCGGCCCCCAATGCTTCAGCTGGTTCTCCCCTTCCCCCAGATTTCCACCCCACCACCGCAGCAGCGAACCATCCGGCTTGTAGTGAAAAATGTAGTCCTTCCCATAGCCGTCGAACACGCAGAACTCCCCGTTCGCGAAGTGAATCGTCTTCGATGGCCGGTATTCATTTGCACTTGCATGCAGCTTGGTGCTCTCCGGCCATGCAAAATGAGCCAGTTCTTCGCCATCCAGTGTCAATTTGCGCACCTCATGGAGCTGCGTGTCCGTGATGAAGAGCACCTCGCGCTCCCCTTCACGCACCAGGCTCATCCCATGCGCCCCCGGCATGCGCGCCGTCCAGTGCTTGATCATGGCCCCCGTTTTCGGATCGAGCACGATCACATTGTTCCTGGCGTCATCCGTCAGAAACAACAAGCGTCCATTTGAATCAATGGACACTGCGTGACCATTTTTGACATTAACCTGCGCCAGCACCTCCCGTCCCCAGTCCGGCACCACCCGATAACAAAACTCCCCCTGGCCAAGAATGTCTTCAGCTTGGGAAAAACCTGCGGCAAGCAGGCAGAAAATAGCAAAACGAATCATGCCGCCATGCAATCATGCCTCCCGCCCCGGCGCAAGATCAACGCATGGATGGTTTGCCAGCACCCGTATTGCTGCGAGGGTGATTCCCGCTTCTTCTCATGGTCTTCATTCTCATTGTCGCTGCTCTTTTCCTCGGCCTTGCCGTCGCCCGCTGGGCGCAGGCGCGCCATGAGTCGATGATGCTCAAAGGCTTTCGTGCGAGCGCTCCTACGGCATACACTGGCGGCGAAATCGCCCTCATGTTCCTGAAATCGGAAGGCGTGGATGATGTGCAAATCGTTGAGCACAACGCCGTCGTGACCGATTACTTCGATCCCACCCGCCGCCGCCTGTTTCTGCGTCGTGAGGTTGCACAGGGCACCACGTTGTCCGCCTGGGCCATCGCTCTGCATGAAGCCGCACATGCGCTTCAAACCGGTGATACACTTGGCGAACTCAAGTGGCGGCAGAGCTGCATCCGCATGAACCGCTACGTTCCCACCGCCGCTGTTTTCGCCATTGTGGGGCTGATGGTCGCCCGCGTTCTGCTGCCGAGGTACGCCATATTTGTGGCCGCCGGAGTCGTCTTGCTGCTGCTGCTGCTGAACCTCGGCAGCGTGCCGCTGGAGTTCAATGCCAACAAGCGCCTGCGCCGTTTCTTGGATGGTTATCTCAAAAATCACCCCCAGGCTGGCGGCCGGCTTGATGAACTGCTTTTTTGCATGGCCATTCGTGAAGTCGGCGATCTGCTGCGTTCGCCACGCTATTTCTTCCTGAGCGCCCTGCCCGGCACAGGAAAGATGAGGCCGCAGTGATCTGAGTGGCAAGGCATCCATCTTGGGTGACGTTGTGCTCTCATGGTCAAACTTGCCGCCTTTTTCATTCTTGCCGCCTCGTCCGTGCTTCACGCAGACACACAAACGCCGTCCTCATTCAGCGGTGATTTTGTGATCAAGGTCAACTATCGCTACCTCCTGAGCAAGCCGGAGGGCTACGCAGACAGCAAGGACAAGAAGTGGCCGCTGGTGGTATTCCTGCACGGCTCCGGAGAACGCGGCACCGATCTTGAACTGATCAAAAAACACGGACCACCGAAGCTGCTGGCTGCCGGACAGAAATTTCCCGCCATCATCGCCAGCCTGCAATGCGAACCTAACACCTTGTGGAATCCGCACGCTGTCCAGGCGGTCACCGAACACTTGGTCAAAACGCTGCGTGTCGATCCCAAGCGCGTTTATCTCACCGGCATCAGCATGGGTGGCTTCGGCACTTGGGAGACTGCTTTTGAGTATCCTGAGACCTACGCCGCCATCGCTCCCATCTGTGGTGGTGCTGGCGTGCGCTGGGTGACAGCGCAGCGTCTCAAGAGCATGCCCTGCTGGATCTTCCATGGCGACAAAGACGGTGCGGTTCCAATTGAGAACAGCCAGAAGATTTACGATGCTCTGAAAAAGATCGACGCGCCGGTCAAATTCACCATCTACCCGGGCGTCGGTCATGATTCGTGGACTCAGACGTATGCCAATCCAGAGTTCTGGAGCTGGCTGTTTGAGCAGAAGAAGCCATGACAGGTGGCAGGTTCGGCGGGCGTTTGATCTCCCATGATCCGACCTCTCCTCTCGCTTCTCATTGCCTCCTCATTGCAGGCTCAGGTGCTGCCCGGCACCCAACCGCTGGAGCCGAATCCCGATTTCTCCGCCACCATGGTGGCGGGCATCGACAAGATGGCGCTGCGGCTCATCGACCAGTCGAAAACGGGCCGTAAACCGACGCGCGAGAAATTGAAGGCCATCCTCGGTGTGGTGGACGAGCGCCTGCCCATCACGGCGCTCGAACTGGTTGGTGACACTTCGTCTCCGGCTCTCCTGGCGGAAACCGACACCGCACGCATCCTGCGGGTACGCTGGCCGGTGTTTGAGGGCGTGTATGGAGAGGGCATCCTGATTCAGCCGAAAGACAAGCCGGTGGCGCGGGTGATCTACATCCCGGATGCCGACACCGATCCTGAGAAGCTGGCGAATGACGCCATGCTGGCCTACAGTGGCTGCGAGATCGTCATCCCCGCGCTCATCAGCCGCGGCAGCGAGTTCAGTACCAATGACAAGTTTGGCGTGAAGACGAACGTGCCGCACCGCGAGTGGATCTACCGGCAGTCGTATGAGCTCGGTCGTCACATCATTGGCTACGAAGTGCAAAAGATGCTCTCACTCGTCGATTACTTCGGCACGCAGACGAAGCTGCCGCTGCTGGTGGCCGGACTCGGTGAAGGCGGCCTGATCGCCATGTATTCTGGAGCCATCGACGAACGCATCAGTTCCGTCTATGTCTGGGGCTGTTTCGAGCCGCGTGAAGGCGTATGGGCCGAGCCGATCTACCGCAATGTGTTCAATCTGCTGCGTGATTTTGGCGATGCCGAAGTGGCCTCCCTCATCGGGCCACGTCCCCTTGTGGTGCAAAACCTTGGCTTCCCGAATGTGCAGGGCCCGCCGAAGGCAAAGCAGGGCGAACGTGAAATCGCAGCTCCCGGCAAGATTAGCAAACCGACACTCGAAGCCGTCAAGGCGGAGGTCGCCCGTGCCAAGGCACTCGTGCCCGGAGACTGGCTGATGCTGGCGACGGAGGAGCATGGCCTGAAAGAGGTGGTCACCCATCTACTGCCAGCAGAAGTTGCCGGGCAGCTCGTGAAACGGATCGAGCCGATCATGCCGCAGAAAAACGAGCAGCGCGCGCAAGTGGATGCCACGCGCCAGAAGCGTATGGTGCGCGAACTCGAGACGTTCACGCAGCGTCTGCTCGTAAGCACCGAGATGGAGCGCAAAGGGCAGTTTTGGGACAAACTGCCCCTCAAAACCCTGACGGAGTTTGAGAAGCACACCGCCGGTGAACGCGACCGCTTTTGGAATGAAGTCATCGGCCGCCTGCCAGATCCGAACCTGCCGGTGAATGCCCGGAGCCGCTTTGTGCGTGAGACGGACAAGGTCAAGATCTATGAGGTGACGATGGATGTGTGGGACGATGTCTTTGCCTGGGGCTGGCTATGCCTGCCGAAAGATCTCAAGCCCGGGGAGAAGCGCCCCGTCGTCGTCTGCCAGCATGGGCTGGAAGGCATCCCGGAAGACACCATCACCACGGACGAAATGCAGAAAGCCTATGCCCCATATAAAGGTTTCACG
>JAPLUN010000307.1 GCA_026397715.1 Verrucomicrobiota bacterium | reverse complement strand
CGGCATCGGCATGCTGCGCAGCATCGTCTTCGAAAACCTCACCTTCAACCGCCCCGGCAGCATTCAAATCCACGCCAACACCGACGGCCTGATCATCCGCGACGTGAAGCTCAACTTTCCATTCACCGCAGAGTATCACCTCATCGAGCTCGGTCCGAAATCGCAGACCTACAAACACAAGGCAGACGACCCGGCCACCTGGACTGAAATCTTCTCCCCTGACCTCGACTGCACCGTACGCAGCCTGAATGTCTCTGGCGTTCGCTCTCAAGGAGCAGCGACTGATTTGTCCACGGAGCAGGTTGTCCACGTCATCGAATTGAAGCCTAACCCTAGCTACCCAAAGACGACTCCCAAAGGCGGCATCGGCAAAGGCATTTGGATTCGCTAACTCACACTCCTATGAGCACTCACTTCTCCGGCCCTTCACGCCGCGACTTCCTCCAGAAAATCGGCGGCGGTTTTGGCAGCATCGCCCTTGCTTCCATGCTGGAGCAGGACACTTGGGCCGCCACCAATCCACTTTCAGCCAGGCGACCTCCCTTGCCGGCGAAGGCGCGTGCGGTGATTCAGATTTTCTGCCCCGGCGGCCTCAGCCATGTGGACTCGTGGGACTACAAACCAGAGCTGGCCAAGCGCAGCGGCAAACCCTTCGATCCCGATGGCAAGATGCAATTCTTCGCGTCAAAACCCGGCAACTGCCAGGGCAGCTACTGGCCGTTTCGTCAGCATGGCCAGTGCGGACGCTGGATCAGCGATCTCTTCCCTCAGCTCGCGACTTGCGTTGATGACATGGCCTTCATTCATTCGATGCAGAGCAAGAGCGCGCTGCATGGCCCTGCCATGTTCATGGCAAACACCGGCTTCATCCTGCCCGGCTTTCCCAGCATGGGTGCCTGGGTCACCTATGGCCTCGGCAGCGAGAGCGAGAACCTGCCAGCGTTCGTCGTGCTGCCTGATCAGCGCGGCCTGCCGCCCGGGGGCGTGATCAACTGGGGCGCGGGCTTTCTCCCGGCCGTGCATCAAGGGACGACGTTGCAGACCGATGCTGAAAAGCCGCCCATCGCCGATCTGTTCCCGCCCAAAAGCTTCGCGCAACTGCGCGGCGACACCGAGCAGACCAGCCGCGACTTTCTACAAACCCTTAACCGCGCGCATGCCGCCGAACGTGCCGGCAACACCGAGCTCGAAGCCCGCATCGCCGCCTATGAACTCGCGGCACGCCTGCAACTCAGCGCTCCTGAAGTTACCGACCTGCGCGGCGAAACGGATGTCACCAAACAGCTCTACCAGCTCGACCACGAAGACATAGGTCCGTTTGGCCGGCAGTGCCTTCTGGCACGTCGGCTCGTCGAACGTGGCGTGCGTTTCGTGCAGATCTACTGCGGCGCGGAAAACACCACGGCTAAAAAAATCCGCCCCAACTGGGACAGCCACGAAGACCTCGTGCGCGACCATGGCTACTGGGGGCAGGTGCTCGACACCGGCGCTGCTGCTCTGCTGCGCGATCTGAAATCACGCGGCATGCTCGACAGCACCCTCGTCATCTGCACCAGCGAGTTTGGCCGTCAGCCTGCGGCACAAGGCAAGGGGCGCGACCACAATCCCGGCGCCTTCACTGCGTGGATGGCTGGTGGCGGCATTCAAGGTGGCACGGCCTATGGCAGCACCGACGATCTCGGCTCCAAGGCCGCCGAGAATCCCGCCTACTGCTACGATCTCCACGCTACTGCGCTGCACCAGCTCGGCATTGACCACGAAAAACTCAGCTTCTACAACAACGGCATCAACCGTCGGCTCACCGATGTGCACGGGCACGTCATCAAAGATATTCTCGCATAGCTTCTCACTTCATTTTCACATGTCCCAACTCCACATCGCCATCATCGACTGGACCACCTCCCCACAAGGTGATCCCGAGTCCACCATCGAACGCCAGATCATCGGCGGAGCCGCACATGTCTCCCGTACCCTCTGCGAAACCGACGCCGACTTGACCGACGAGATCTGCCGCGCAAACGCCATCATCATCTGGCACAACATGCCGCTCACGGCCAAAGGCATCGCAAAGCTCCAGAACTGCCGCGCCATCATCCGCAATGGCGTTGGCTTTGATAGTGTAGACGTTGCCGCAGCACGCGAGCGTGGCATCGCTGTGTGCAATGTGCCGGATTACGGCACCGAAGAAGTCTCCGACCACGCCATCGCTCTCGCCATGGCGCTGTGCCGGCAAATCCTACCGCTGGATGCCGAAGCCAAACAGCTCGGCTGGAATATCCGCGTCACGCCGAAACTCCGCCGCCTCAGCACTCTCACCTTCGGCATCGTCGGTCTGGGGCGCATCGGCACCGCAACGGCTCTCCGCGCCAAAGCCCTCGGCTTCCGCGTCATCTTCCACGATCCCTACCTTCCCAATGGGGCCGACAAGGCCGTCGGCATCATCCGCGTGCGCGCGCTTGATGAACTCCTCGCGCAAACCGACGTCCTCTCGCTGCATTGCCCGTTGAATGAAGAAACACGGCACCTCATTGCCGAACGCGAACTGGCCCTGCTCAAGCCCTCCGCTTTTGTCGTGAATACCGCACGTGGTGGAGTCATCAAGAAGACCGCCATCCTCGCTGCGCTGCGCGAAAATCGCATTGCAGGTGCCGGGCTTGATGTCATCGAAGATGAACCACTTCGCACCGCTGATGAAGCCGCCACGCCCAATCTCATCGCCACTTGTCACGCCGCGTTTTGCAGCGTGGAGAGCAAGATCGAAATGCGCAGCACCTCTGCCCGCATCGCTCTTGCTGCGGTGCGCAATGAGCCGTTAGAAAATGTGGTGAATGGCGTTTGCTCCTGAGTAGCTCCATCGTGAGCTTCACTCACCATCCCATGAATCTCCGCTCCTTATTCGCTGCTTCTCTTGCACTGACCCTCGCTTCAGCCTGTCTGGCCCAAGATACCAAACCGCTGCTGCACGATCACGTCCTGCCTGTCCTCGCCACGCCAGATTTCAAGACACCACTGGACTCCAGTTTCAGCATTGCCAAAGGCAAATGGAGACCCGAAGACGGC
>JAPLUN010000218.1 GCA_026397715.1 Verrucomicrobiota bacterium | reverse complement strand
GAGCTAGTTTGAGATCCGTGGCGGCCTTCGTGGCCTTTTCCTGAGCATCGGTGTTCTTTTTGGCCAATGCTTCGTCGGGTTTGGCTTTCGGAGCTTTGGCCATTTGATCAGCGATTTCCTTCGCTGATTTCTCTGCAGCGGCTTTGGCATCCTCCTTGGGCTTGAGGGTCTTCCGTTTTTCTTCGAGGCCGGTCTTCGCGAGTTCCACGAGTTCGGTCAAAGCAGCCGCCTTTTTTGCATCGCTGGTGGCCGCAAGTTTGATTTCGGCGGCAGCGGTCGCCAAGGCTGCTTCGGCGCGTTGGAGAGCGGCCTGAGCTTGAGAGAGATCGGTTGCGGCTTTGGCAAGACCGGCCTGTGCTGCAGACTGCTTCTGAGTCAAAGCTTCATCTGGTTTGCCAGCGCTGGCTTTAGCCACTTCATCCGCGATTTCCTTGGCAGCTTTATCGGCTGCGACCTTGGCGTCCTCCTTGGGCTTGATGTCCTTCTTCTTTTCTTCGAGGGCCTTCTTGGCGAGCTCGGCGAGTTCGTTGGCTTTCTTCAGGCGATCGGTCTGCTCGGTGACAGCTCTTTCAGCCGTCCTGATGGCCGCCCCCTGATAGGTCTCTTCCAGCGCAGCACGCACTGCGGTGAGCGTGCGCTGAGCAAGGGCTTGCTCGGCGGAGAGGTCGGATTTGATGTGGGCGATGAGTTTGCCGCCGACTGTTTCGGTCAGCTTGATGGAGTTGTCTGCGTCCTGCGTTGCGGTGAATTTAGCGGAGGGGGCGAAGGCGGGAACTGCGGGGGCGCTGCGTTTCCACAGTTTCACCTCACGAAAGCTACCGGTGGCAAGGCGTGTGCCGTCGGGGCTGAAAGCCACAGACTGCACAAGGTCGCGATGGGCAACGCCGGGCTGTTTGTAGAGGCCGGTTTTGAGCAAAGTTTCATCCGTGAGCTTGGTGACGAGACTCTGCGTGGGCAGGTGGTAGATGCTGATCTGATTCGCCCGAGCTGCCGCAGCAAAATCCCCCAAGGGTGCAACGGCGATGGCATAAATGGGCTGCAAGCCCGCCGGAAGGGGCTCCCATGCGATGATCTGCAACTTTTTGGGTGAGGCTTTTGCGCCTTGATCGATCCAAGCTTTGAAGAGCGCGAGCTGCTCCGGGGTGAGATTCACCGCGCCGACTTTGTTGCCCTTCGGTGGCATCTCGGAATCCCAAGTATGCGCAGCGGCCTGGTACATGACACTCTCCGCGCCTTTGCCGGGAATGATGCCTTTGTCACTCTCGCCGCCCTTCGCCATGAGCTCCGGGGTCTCCATGTTGAGGCCGCCCTTGGTGGTGGTCTTGTTATGGCAGGCGATGCAGTTATCCTTCAAGAACGGACGGATCTGCTGGTCGTAGTCGATGGGCGCGGGAGCCGCAGCCATGACGAAAGACGAATTTAGGATGATGAATGGGAGGATGATTCTCATTTTTTTGCGACCTCCTTCACACGGATGCGGATGGGATTGGAATAGACAATGAAGGTGGCGTCTTTGGCAGCAGACTTCGCGGCAAGGTCTTTGACGAGCTTGTCAGCGGTGGCTTTGGTAGTGTCAGCCGTCTTGAGGGCGGCGGTGGCGATTTTGACGAGTTCAGCCTTTTTCGGCGTTGCGTCCGCGTTCGCGGTATCGAGCTGCTTTTTGGCTGCAGCCTGCGCTTCGATGGCTTTTTTGACGTCGGCTTCGGCAGCGTTGAGTTCTTCGACGCCACGGCGGAATTTCATTTTTGCCGGGCCTTGGAGGATGAAGCCGTAATCTCCAGGTGCGAGTTTGAGCGTTTTCACATCCAGCGTGAATTTGCCAGCCGCAGCTTTGGCGGGGATGTCGGCTTCAGGAGCTTTGGTGACATCCATGAGACCGAGAACCTTCAGTTTGAGCGCATCGGTAAAGTCGGCGTGACGGGCGACTTTGAGGGCGATTTCGAGTTTGGCGTCGGCGGCGACTTCGAGGATGTCCGTTTTCTCCGTCTGCACAAAAGCAGGCGCGGGTTGTGCGCTGACACCGAGCGCAGGTGCACCGGCGGTGCGATAAAGGACGTTGTCCCTCGTGGCATCTGCGACCGCAAAATTTACGAAGAGACTCTGTGGAATGCCACTGAGTAGGCTGGCACCTGCAGGGGCATCAGCGCTTGCTTGAAACGCGATGTAACCCAGCGACTGGCCTTTGCCAATGAAGCCGCCGAGGCAGGTGACGCCTGCGGGGAGCTTGTCGGCCTTGAGTTCAAGGGGCTCGCTCAGGGCATTGCGATTGGGAGCGATGATTTCCAACGCTGCGATGCCACCACGCGGGACATTGGCGCTGCCAATCTCTCCTCCTTTGGCCTTGGCTCCGGGGAGGATGGGATTGAGGGCGATGAGCTCTTCAAGCCTGGGCGCTTCTTTGAGAATGCGCAGCTCGTAGGGCTGGGTGGTAGCGAAATTGTCGCTGAGGGTGATGCGGAAGGCGCCGTCCGCCTTTGCTTCATAGGCATATGAGGGATCGCGGCTGGGAAGATTGATACTGGGAACAGGCACGATGGCCGGTGCATCAGCGACTTCCGCCTGCGGTTTGAGCGTTTCTTTGCCTGCCGGATCTTTGGCAAGATTTTCAATGACCAGATGCGGATCGGTGGCATGGCCGAGCTGATGGGAATGCACCTCAATGATGAATTTTTCGCCCGTCTTGAAGGACAGATCGAAGGCCTGTGGCAGACCTTGGGGCAGGAAGGAGTCTCGAACAGTTTGGCCGATCTGGATGGGGCGCACGTCTTCAACCTTGACGGTCCGTGGAGCCGCAGGGGCCGCAGACGAAAGAGTGATGCGGTAGCCGTACTCATCCCCCGTGCGATACATGAGTTCGTTGAAGCGCAGGAGATAGCTGGCATCGGCAGTGGCAGTGAAGGCGAGGACTCCGGCACGCATGTGGGCCAGTTCGCGCCCGGTGGGTGCAAGCAAAGCTCCGAGCAACTCGGTGCGTGTGTCAAAAATTCGTCCGTCAAAGGTGGCGGTAAGATGCTGCCCCTGTTTCAAATCCACGCTGAACCATTGGGGCGAATTGGATTTGAAGCAGCCTTCAACAACAGAATTGAGACTGACTTTGAGCGCTTTGTCAGGTTTGGCGTTTGCTCCGGTGGAGTCGATGGAATCAAGAGTGGTGACCTCGAAGACACGTGGGTTAGAGACACCGTAGCGGCCGACGAAGCGGCAATCGTAGAGTGCAGGCTTCAGGTCTGCGGGCAGCGTGATGCTGAAGACGTTCGGCTTGATGCTCTTGAGCGGAATGGCGCGCTCATTGAGCAGGACCGACTGCGGCCCTTCGAGATCCGTACCACGCAGTGTGAGTTCCAGCGTGGCGCCGACCTTGGCACCAAGAGGAGCAACCGACGTCAGCGTCGGAGATGGAAAGGTGGCCTGAGAGAACGCCGAAGCGGCGAAGCTGAGCAGCACCGCAAATGGCAGGCTGAGAACAGAAAAATGGAGTTTGGAGCGATGCATGGCGCGAACGTTCATTGGCGGATTCCGCTGTAGGCCTATGAGCGCCTAGTGATTGAAGAGGAACTCTTTCGTGTTCAGCAGCGCCC
>JAPLUN010000432.1 GCA_026397715.1 Verrucomicrobiota bacterium | reverse complement strand
ACTTTCCAGTCTCCCGGTGTCGCGCATGATCACAAGACGGTCGTGAGTCTCACCACCAACCGCATTGACGTGAAGTACGACGACTTCAGCATCAAGGGCGTGGCGAAATAATCAGACGAGTTTCCCTCTCACCAGTTTTTGATCCATTTGGCGCCGAGGCTGGCATTGGCCTCGGTGTCTTTGGATTTGGCCATGACGTTCTTGTCGTCTTGAGAATATGACCAAAGGTCATAGGTGGAGTTAAGGGTGTTTTTCTTTGCGCTGTCGGCTTTGATGTATTGAAAAGGACGCCCAAAGGAATCGACGAGGATGTAACTGCCGCCCACCTTGCGCCACAAGCCCTCAGGCATATCGGCCATGATGACGTTCTTGATTTCGTCTGCGCTGACCTTTCCATCAGACTGAGATTCGCCTTTCTCAACGCTTTTGGCACCCTTGATGGCATCGTAACCGTCTCCCCGCAGTGCTTGATACAGGCACTTGGCAGCACCAATGCGATAGACCTTACCTGGCATGATCTCGGCGGTTTCATCCGCATTTACCGGCTCGGGATATTCACCATACTGCTCGTAGTAGCGCTCCAGGGCAGCCGCGACCGCCTCCATGGTGCCTTGGGTTGCCTGACGCTTGGAAGAAGCCGGATTCCCGCTGCCAAGCACCAATGCCGCAAGCAGGGCAATGATGCCGATGACAACGAGCAACTCTATCAGCGTGAAACCATGGCCTTTACGGGTGATTTTCATGCGAAAATGATAGGTGAAACCATGGATTTGCCCAAGCTTAAAATCATTGACGCATTTCGCACAGACTTTGTCGTAGTGGCGGACGTCCGGGTTCGATTATATTGGGTCTCATGAAAACCATCCAAACTGACGTCCTTGTCTGTGGCGGAGGCTGCGCAGGCATCGCAGCGGCCCTTTCGTCCGCTCGTAATGGCATCAAGACATTGCTCATTGAACGCGCGGGCTTTTCCGGCGGCATCATCACCACAGTCGGGTTGCCGTATTTCGATGGACTCATCGACAAGCCATCGGGGCGCTTCGTCGTGAAAGGCATCCCGCTGGAATTGCTGCAAAAGCTCGGTGTGGCGAAGGAAGGTGCGAAACACATCGACGACCTGAGGCCTGACCTCGTCACGAAATACTGGGGCAGCGTGTGGATTCCAAACATCGAGGAGTTCAAGCTGCTGAGCGATGAACTCATCCTGAAGCACAGCAACCATTTGACGGTGCTTTACCACAGCATGGCCTGTGACGTGGAGGAGAAGGAAGGCCGCATCACAGCGGTGATCATCGCCAATAAAGATGGCCTCACTCGCGTTGAGGCACGTCAGGTCATCGACTGCACGGGTGATGGTGACATCGCGCACTGGGCAGGTTGCCCGACGATCAAATCCACGCCGCTCATGCCGCTGACGATGCATTTCCGCATCGGCAATGTGGTGCCCGTGAAGGAGACGAAGGACGCGGCGAAGAAGGTCCTCATTGAGGCGCACAACGCTGGCCGCCTGCCGAACTTTTATGGGCCCGGCTTGATCTTCGCTTTCGCGAAAGACGAATGCTACGTCCACGCGACTCGCGTGCCGGCCGATGCAACAGATGCCGCTGATTTCACTCGTGCGGAGATTCAAGGTCGCAAAGATGCGTGGACCATCTTCAACGAATGGAAGACGAAGGTGCCCGGCTTTGAAAACAGCTATTACATCATGAGCGGGCCTTATATCGGAGTGCGCGACACGCGACGCATTATGGGGCTGAACGTGCTCACACTTGAAGACCTTCAAAAGACCACACTCCACGATGATGCCATCGCCACAGGCTGCTGGTTTCTGGATATCCACCCGCCAGAGGTCACACTCGACAAACCGTTCACCGGTTCCGGCTTCCAGCCGAAGCCCTACGACATCTCGTATCGCACACTCGTGCCGCAAAAAGTGAGCAACCTCCTCGTCGCCGGTCGATGCCACAGCGCCAGCACCGAAGCCAGCGCCTCCAGCCGTGTCACCGCCACCGCCATGGCCCTCGGCGAGGCCGCCGGAACCGCCGCCGCGCTTGCGACGAAATCAAAGACCGAAGTCGGCATCTTCAATGGTGTGAAAGTGCGTGAAGCGCTCACTCAACAAAACGCAGGCCCCTTCACAGACGCATAACGATGAAATCCGAAACTCAATCCACACCCCTCTCCCGCCGTGACGCACTGCGACAAACGTTGCTCGCTGGGCTGGGCATGTCGGTCCTGACTGCCACTGCAAAAGAAGAAGTGAAACAGGTCGAAGAAGTCGAGTTCGTGCCTGAGAATGACTATCCGTTCTTCGGATATGAACCCACCAGCCAAACTTAGTATGCGCCTCGAAAACAAAGTCATCATTGTCACCGGCAGCGTCACTGGCATCGGCAAAGCCATCGCCAAGCGCTGCGTCGCAGAAGGAGCACGCGTGCTTATCCATGGTCTTGAGCAGGATCTGGGAGAGCAAACCGTCGCGGAACTCGGCGCGGAGAACGCCACGCTTGTGATCAAAGATCTCGCTGACGAAGCCGCGCCGCAGTTACTGGTGGAGCAGGCCATCAAGGCTTTTGGCAAAATTGACGCGGTGGTCAACAACGCCGCTCAGGTGGGCACAGGGAATCTTCAAACCACGGATGGCGCGTGGTTCCGCCGCATGCTGGAGATCAACTGCGTGGTGCCCTACCTCATCATTCGCGCCGCGCTTCCACACCTGCGCGAAACACATGGCAGCATCATCAACATCGGCAGCGTCAATGCCTACAGCGGCGAGCCCAACCTCATGCCCTACAGCGTCAGCAAGGGTGCGCTCATGACGCTGACCCGCAATCTGGGCGATACGCTCATGCGCGAAGACGGGGTGCGGGTGAACCAGATCAATCCCGGCTGGGTGCTCACGGAAAACGAGGCCAAGCGCAAACGCGAACACGGCCTGCGCGAAGACTGGTATGCCGATCTGCCGAAAGTCTATGCTCCCGCCGGGCGCATCCTCTGGCCGGATGAGATCGCCGCATGTGCGGCCTGGCTGCTGGCCGACGAATGCGGACCGATCAGCGGCCAGGTGTTTGATCTGGAACAGCATCCTTTCATCGGCCGCAATCCACCCAAAGATTCCTCCACCATTCCCTCCAAATAACCACCATGCCCAAACTCGCCTCCTTCCCCAAAGCCTTCATGCATGCCCTGTGCAAAGAAGGAACCATGACCGTTTCAGAATGGATCCAGCTCGCCTCCAAACTCGATGTGCAGGGCCTTGAATGGTATGCTGGCTTTCTTGAGATGGCCGATGAGAGCAACTGGCCGCGCTTTCGCAAGGAAGTCGAGGACACTGGCAAGGTGATCCCGATGATGTGCTGCTCGCCTGATTTCACGCATCCCGATGCTGCTTTCCGCGACATAGAAATTGCGAAGCAAAAACGCTGGATCGATATGACGCACACGCTTGGCGGATCGTACTGCCGCGTGCTCAGCGGACAACGTCGTCCGGAATTGACGTTGGATGAAGGCGTGAAACTGGCGGCTGAATCGATCTATGCCTGCCTGCCCTATGCGCAGGAGCGCGGCATCACGCTGATCATTGAGAATCACTACAAGGATGACTTCTGGGAGTATCCCGAATTCGCACAGAAGATGGATGTCTTCTGCAAGCTCGTTGATTCGGTGAACCACCCGAACTTCGGAGTGAACTATGATCCTTCCAACACTTACCTCGCGGGTGAAGACCCGATTGAGCTGCTGAAGCGCGTCTCACACCGAGTCGTGACCATGCATGCGAGCGACCGCTATCTGGCGGAAGGCACCATCGAAGATCTGCGCAATGAAGAAGGCGGCGCGCAGGGCTACGCCAAGCGCCTGCGCCACGGAGAGATCGGCAAGGGTCTCAACGACTACGATGCGATCTTCACCGAACTGAAGAGCAAAGGTTTCAACGGCTGGATCAGCATCGAGGACGGTGTGGATGGCATGGAACAGCTCGCACGCAGTGTGGAGTTCCTGAAAAAGAAGATCGCCACCTACTGGCCGGAATAAGGCACTTTTGACTCAAATCATTCCCCAACCGAACCAACCATGAAACACCTCCTGCTCCATCTAAGTCCCTGCCTCCTTCTGATCACCGCCGCACTGCATGCCCAGGAGCCGGAGCGCGTCCGCGACGTCATCTATACAAAGCATGATGGCGTGGCGCTGACCATGGATGTGTTCAAGCCGGTGAAGCCCAACGGAGCGGGCATCATCAAGATCGTGAGCGGCGGTTGGAAATCGAATCACAATGGCATCAACGATGGCGGCTGGCCGAAGGCGGGGTACACGACGTTTGTGGTCGTGCATGGCACGCAGCCGCGTTTTCAGGTGGAGGAGATCGTGGCAGATCTGAATCGTGCGGTGCGCTTTGTGCGCGCACATGCGGCCGATTATGGAGTGGACCCACAAAAGCTCGGCGTCACCGGCAGCAGCGCAGGCGGGCACCTGAGCCTGATGCTGGCCACACGCGGTGGCCCGGGCGATGCGAAGGCGGCTGATCCGATTGACCGCGAAAGCAGCGCGGTGAATGCCGTGGCATGCTTTTATCCGCCGACCGATTACCTGAACTGGTTCGAGCCGGGCGACAACGCGGTGGGCATTGGCAAGCTCGCGGCGTATGCGGGGGCGTTTGGTCCGAAGGCGGCGACCGAGGAAGGACGCGCGGCATTGGGACGCGAGCTCTCATCCATCTACTGGGTTCACAAAGGACAGCCGCCCATCTTCATCGTGCATGGCGATGCCGATCCGCAGGTTTCGATCACGCAGTCACAACGTTTTCTCAAGCGCTGCCACGAAGAGGGTGCCGTGTGCGAACTGGTCATCCGCAAAGGTGCGGGGCATGGCGGCTGGCAGGAGATGCCGCAGGACACGGAGCGCATGGTCGAGTGGTTTGATCTGCAACTTCTCGGCAAGCAGCCGACCAAGGCCTTCACGCTGGATGTGTCCTCCCTGCCCAGCACACCGGTGCAGAAGGCGAAGAAGCCTTGAGTTCACTCCCATATTTCATGAAGCCGCTCCTCTGCCTCCTTCTTCTCAGCGCCGCAGCTTGGGCCGATGATTCGACGGCAATCACCGACCTGTTTGCCAAAGGCGGTGTGGTCACGATTCCGCCGGGAGATTATCATCTTGATGGCATCAAGCCGCTGCCTCTGGCCTCGAACATGACCGTGCTCGCTCATGGGGCCAGATTCATTCTGCCCGAGACGCTGCCTGACAAGGCGCGAGTGATTGTGTTTGCCGGAGAGAACATCTCACACTTCACGTGGCATGGCGGGGAATTTGTGGGCCATGTGTTTGATCCTGCTCAAAGGGAGAACCAGTGGGAGCCCAATGCAAATACCAAGGGCATCGAGATCACCACGACGAAAGAAGGCGGCACGCATGACATTCTATTTCGCGAAGTGAAATCCAACGGGATGGCAGGAGCCGTGATCGGAGTGCATGGACTGGCTGGAAAAAGCAGCGAGAGCGAAGTGACCGCCTATGCCGAACGCGTGGCAGTGGAAAGCTGCACGCTGCTGCGCAGCGGCAAGTTCATGTGGGACTACGGCTACCTCTGGCAGATCATGACGTGGCCGGAGTCCTACGAGCCATGGGAAGTTGAGCGGGCGAAGAAGTATTTCCGCACCGATCTCATGCGAGAAGTGACCTTCAGCGACGATCTCGTGAAGTTCGACAACACGAATCGTCTGCTTGCCATCAGCGAAACCGATGAGCCCAAGGATGCGCTCACCTTCCTGGGAGCGGATCTGCCCAAAAATATCGTGCGTGGCCGCCAATACTTCGTTATCGAATCCACGCCGGAACATATCAAGATTTCCGATCAGCCGAAAGGCGCGCCGGTTCGCTTTGAAAGTGGTGGCAGCGGCAGCCTGGCCTTCAATATCAGCGCGACTTACCTCTCCGCGTATGCTCCCACCGGCAGCGGCCCCGGCAAAGGAGCCTTTGACATCGTGGGTGCCAAGGACTTGCGCGTCATCGGCTGCCAGCTTAGCGCGATAGGCGACACGATGCACATCCAGCGCAGCCGTAACATCATCTTTGCAAACAACCACATCCTGGGCAGCCGCATGGGCGCGTTCTTTCTGGCTGAATTCTGCCAGAACGCCACGATCACCGGCAATCTGGTGGACGGCACCAACGGCTCACGCGTGGTGAGTGTGGAAAAAAGCTGCACGGACGTGACGATGACGGGCAACACCTTTCGCAATGGCGGACGTGGCGCGTGGATCAACCAGCCGGTCAATTTCGTCATGACGGGCAATGTCTTCGTTAACAACACGACAAAGAACGAACCCGACATGCGGCGTGGTCGCATCTCCTACCGCACCGCAAAGCCGGGTGAGTTTCCGGAACTCTACTTCACGATCTATGAGCCTGGCGCGACCTACGGCCCCATCGTTGTTCGAGACAACATCTTCATCCTTGGTGACTCCGCACCCAATGAAGCCGTCACTTTTGCGCCCAACGGCCACGACCTGCAGTTCACTGGCAACACTTTCCAAAACAAGGCGGCGACCATCGTGGTTGATCCCAGTTGCAAGAATGCATTGATCGAGCACAATCAAGGAGCAACCACCGTCAGCAAGCCCGTTGATTTCAATCACGGGCG
>JAPLUN010000495.1 GCA_026397715.1 Verrucomicrobiota bacterium | reverse complement strand
GCACCTGCCGCTGAGGCACCGGCTGACCGCAGGCCTGCTCCATCTGGCCACGGGGTGGGCCTCCTTGATGGACAAACGCATGCCCCCGGCTGTGGCTGGGCACGATCTGCGTCACGTTCACGCTGTGCTGGAAGATCGTGGTCTGCCGCGTCACGGGCGCATAGATGTTGATGTAAGTCGGGCTCACAAACTGGGTCGTGTTGATGAAGGTGTAGCTGGTGGGGCCGAGACCATAGCGTGAATCGCAGTCGCGATACGCACCGCTGAACACGCCTGTCTCCGGCGGAAGGGGAGCCCAGCCCACGCAATCGCGGCTTTGGCGCCACGCGACCCACGCCGGAGCCCAATCGCTGCCCGGCACCCAGATCCAGCCGTAGCGCGCCAGATTCACCCAGCGCCCGTAGTGATACGTGGCCCAGCCAAAGGGTTCGTTCGACTGCCACGCCCAGCCGAGTGATGACCAGACCCAGCAGCCATCCACATAAGGCCTCCAGCCCGCCACTGTGATGGTGGGCCGCCAGCAGTAGCCGTAGCCATTCACCTCAAACCAGCGGCCAAAAGGCGCCAGACGGTCGTAGAACAAGGAATAATCAGGCAGCGCCATGGGCTGCGGCACCACATTGGGCTGGGGCGTGACGACGATGCGCTGGGTGATGGCATTGCTCTGCTGCCGCGCAGCATCCGCCTGAACACGCAGCTCGTCATTCTGCCGCTTCAAGGCATCCAATGAGTCACGCAGTTCGGCATTGTCACGCTCCTTGAGGGACTGAGCCATCTCTGCCAGCTGCTTGTCCATCAAGGCAGTCTTGGTTTCGATCTCCAATGCCTGGCGCTGCAAGGCATCACGCGCCTCAGCGAGCTGGCTGTCGGTTTCTGCCGCTACGGGTGCGGCAGCCGCAGGCGGCATGGGTTTGTCACAGCTCGCCAGCGAAAAAACGGCTGAAACGACGAAGAGCGGGCGAAAGGGCGATTTCATAAACATGGAATGTTGATCTGACTCCCACGACCCGAATTGTATTCAATCCCACTGCTAACGCCGACGCTTGACCACCTGCTGCGTCTGCCGCGTCTTCAGCATGAGATCGGCCTCAAGCAGACCACTGAAATGCGTCAGCGGATAGATGATGCTGCGGCGGCCGATAATGCTGCCGGGGCTGATCACGCTGTTGCAGCCGATCTCGGCGTAGTCGCCCACGACCGCTCCGAATTTTCGCAGCCCGGTGGGAATGACATCCGTTTCGGTCTTCACGGTGACTTCCAGGCGGTCCAGCCGCACGTTGGAAAGGATCACGCCGGCGGCCAGATGCGCCTTGTGGCCGAGGATCGAGTCTCCCACGTAGTTGTAATGCGGGATCTCGCAGCCGTCGAAAACCACGCAGTTCTTGAATTCGCAGGAATTCCCGAGCACGCAGCCGTCGCCGATGATCACATTTTCGCGGATGTAGCAGCCCGCACGGATCTGGCAGTTGCGGCCGATCCACGCCGGACCTTTGATCACCGCGCCGGGCTCGATGGTCGTGCCTTCATCAATGAACACATCCTCGCCGATGAACGCCCCGGGGGGCACCTGGACACGGATTTCGCGCTGCAAGCGGAAGTCCAGATAGGATTCGATCCGCGCCAACGCCGTCCACACGGGCGAGTCATCCGGAAACAGGATGCCGTGCTTCGTGTGGGTGAGGTCGAGGTAGTCGCGCGCGGGAAACATCAGGAACTGGTTCGGCTAGACCGTCATGATCTCTTTCTCTTTCGACACCACATGCTGGTCGATTTCAGCGATCTTCTTGTCGGTCATCACCTGGATTTCCTTCTCCATGCGGTGGAGGTCATCTTCAGTGATGTGGCCGTCCTTCTCGCCTTTCTTGATCGTTTCGAGCGCATCACGACGCGCGGAGCGCACGCGCACGCGGGCATCTTCACCCAGGGTCTTGCACATCTTGACCATCTGCTCGCGGCGTTCGGTGGAGAGGGAGGGAATCGGCAGGCGGATCACCTTGCCTTCAATGCTGCCGTTCAGGCCCAGGCGTGACTCGCGGATCGCGCGGTCAATGTCCTGCAGCGTGGAGGAATCAAAGGGCTCGATGCGGATCAGCCGGGCATCCGGTGTGGTGATCATGGCCAGTTGCTTCAGCTTCATGTGGCTGCCGTAGCTCATCACATGAATGTCCATGTTTTCCACGAGCGTCGGCGAGGCCTTGCCCGTGCGCACGGTGGCAAATTCATGGATGGCGTGCTCCACCGCCTTCGTCATGGCCTCTTCGGCCTCCATCATCGTCAATTCAGGGTCCATATCAGTATCGGGTTGGAAGTTTGATCAGCCTTTCGCATCGACCATCGTACCAATGTATTCGCCGATGAGCGCGCGGCGGATGTTGTCAGGTTCGTTCATGCTGAAAACGCCGATGGGCATGTTGTTCTCCATGCACAGGGAGAAAGCGGTGGAGTCCATCACCTTGAGCTGACGTGTCAGGCACTCGTGAAAGCTGACTCGGTCGAATTTGACGGCGTCCGGGTTTTTGTTGGGATCGGAATCGTAGATGCCATCCACCTTCGTGGCTTTGAGCACAATCTCGGCATTGATCTCGCTGGCACGCAGCGCCGCCGTGGTGTCGGTGGAGAAAAACGGATTGCCCGTGCCGGCGGCGAAGATGACCACGCGGCCCAGCTCCAGATGGCGCATCGCTTTGCGGCGAATGAAGGGTTCGGCCACATTGTCCATCTTGATGGCGCTCTGCACGCGCGTCGGCACGTCCATCGCTTCCAGCATGCTTTGCACCGCGAGCGAATTCATCACCGTGGCCAGCATGCCCATGTAGTCGGCCGTGGCGCGTTCCATGCCCTTGTTGCTGGCGGTCACACCGCGCCAGAAGTTGCCACCACCCACGACGAGGGCGATTTCGAGGCCGGTTTGATGCGCTGCTTTGATCTGCGCCGCCATGTCTTCGACGATCGGCGGGGAAATATTGTCATGGCTGCCAGGTTCTCTCAGCGCTTCACCGCTGAGTTTGAGCAGAACGCGACGGAATTTTCGAGGAGCAGTGGAGTCAGGCATGAAAGAACAGATTTAACCCATAAAGCATGCGCGCAGGGGCCTTGCAAAGCTAAATCTGCATGTCACACATCACCTCATGAAGGACGACCCAACCATCCCCGCCGACGCTCGCTTCGAAACGCGTGCCATTCACGTGGGCCAGGACTACCGCAGCGAGACCGGCGCCGTGATCCCGCCGATCTACATGACATCGACGTTTGAGACCGGAAATCCCAACGGCTTTGACTACACCCGCTCAGGCAATCCGAACTTCCGCAACCTCCAGACCACGCTCGCCAGTCTGGAGAACGCGAAGCACTGCACCGCCTTTGCCAGCGGCCTCAGCGCCATCTCCGCCATCCTCTTTTCCCTCAAGACAGGCGATACCATCCTCTCCGAGCAGCAGATCTACGGCTGCACCTACCGCATCTTCGAAAAGGTGCTGAAGCGTTTCGGCGTCAAAATCAAATACGCCAACCTCGCCAATCCGGAGAACTACGATCTCATCACGCGACTCAAGCCCGCGCTGGTTTGGCTGGAATCACCCACCAATCCGCTTCTGAAAATCTTGGACATCAAGACCATCAGCGAAGCCGCGCACAAAGCGGGCAGCATTGTCGCCATGGACAACACCTTTGCCTCAAGCCTGCTGCAGCAGCCGCTGGATCTCGGTGCCGATCTTTCACTCCTCAGCACCACGAAATACACAAATGGTCACAGCGATGCCCTCGGCGGTGCCGTCTGCACCAATTCCGACGAGTGGCAGGAGAAGATGATCTTCGCGCAGAAGGCCATCGGCCTGCAGCCCAGCCCCTTTGACACCTGGCTCATCTCCCGCGGCGCCAAAACCGAGGCCATCCGCATGGAGCGCCACTGCTCCAATGCCCTCGAACTGGCCCAGCGTCTGGAAGGCCGCAAAGGCGTCAAGAGCGTCAAATACCCCTTCCTGAAAAGCCACCCGCAGCATAAGCTGGCCAAAAAGCAGATGACCGCCGGTGGCGGCATGCTCCTCGCCGATTTCGGCCTCAGCTACGCCGACACCCTCGCCTTCATCCGCCGCCTGCGCCTCTTCACCCAGGCGGAAAGTCTCGGCGGCATCGAAAGCCTCGTCGCCCATCCCGCCAGCATGACCCACGCCTCCATCCCCAAAGACGCCCGCGAAGCCGCCGGCGTCACTGACGGCCTCGTGCGCTTCTCCGTGGGCATCGAGCACGTGGAGGATCTGTGGAAGGACATTGATGCGGCGCTGAAGAAGAAGTGACCTGCCCTTATGGCGAAATTTTACTTCATGGATCAAGAGTTCTCCGGGGCTCATTTCATCCGCTTGGACGAAGCCCTTGAAGGTGGAGACATCCGTCTGGTTTTCGAAGACGGCTGGTACTGGTTTCACTACTGTTTTTTCGGCCGCGACTGCATTGGCAGCGAGGAATCCGACGCTTTGAGAACCCATCTCCTGAACCTCGTGGCGATGCTTCACAAGCACCACGATCTGGTTTTGGAACAACTGAAATGGACCGAGGAAGCTTTTGAGCAGGTCACTAGTGAGTTTCTGGCAATTGTAGATGCCAGCAAAGCCTACCCGATCAGTTTGTGGATATTTGGAGATGAAACTTGCAAAGCATTCCTCGACGAGAAGCGCGCAGAGCTGCCCACGGCCGAGCAAATGTCAGCGTTCATCGACTTGCCTCATTTTGCACGTACTCGCCGAGAGCGCCCGCATTATCGATATATCGACGAAAAGATGGCCCTGAAGCGCTACCTCAACGAACTCGCTGACTTCAATCGCCGGCAAAAGCTGGCCCAAAAGAATCAGCGGCGGAGAACTGCGACAGGCGGTGATGCGGCCAAGCCAGACGTTGCAGTTTGAGACACGCGCTCATCTTCATTCCCGTTGCCTCCCGCTCCGCCTTGAAGAAAAGTGCCCTCCCCCCAATGACCGACCTTTTCACACACCCTCTCTGCAATGCCGAAGACCTTGGCAAGGCCATCCCTGATCACGACCTCGGCGTGTCCGTGTGCCTGCCGCTGTGGGAGCATGTGGTCGGCTATGAAGAGGGCGATCAGAAAATCGTGTCGCAGTTCAAATCCGGCTACCCGCGCTTCTGCTGCCCGCCAGCCATCTCCCGGTTGTTTGCAGCCGCCGAAAAGGAATTCGCCGCCGCTGGCGAGCGCTGCCTCGTTTTCCCCCGGATCGTGCACGCGGAGCGCTGTGTGAAGTTCATCGGGACCGGCCGTGCTGTCGAATGGACGGCGCATAACCTCGGTGTCGCTGTGTTTCCTGCAGACAGCTACGTGCAGGCCCGCAAGTTCTGGCGCTTCTGCGGCGAATGCGTGAGCACACGCCAGGCCTGCGCTGCCCTGGGCGAACGCGAAAGCACCGCCAGCGTCGAAGAAGGAAAAGCCGCAAACCGCACCATTCGCGAGCGCATCGCACAACTGGCCGGTCAGCAGCCAGAGGACGTCTTTCTCTTCCCCTCCGGCATGGCGGCAAACTTTGCAGTGCATCGCATGCTCACCCAGCTTTTCCCAGACCGCAAAACCGTGCAGCTCGACTTCCCCTATGTCGACGTGCTGAAGCTGCAGCAGTTCTTCGGCACTGGCGTGCATTTCATGCCTCTGATCAAAGACAGCGAGTACGATGACCTCAGCGCCTTGCTGCAAAGCGAGCCGATCGCGGGCATCTTCTGCGAAGCCCCGAGCAATCCCCTGCTCCGCTGCGTCGACTTCGAACGCCTGCTCGCGATCCGTGCCGCTGCACAACCCGGCGTCCCGATCATCATCGACGACACCATCTCCACCGTCGCCCATGTGAATGCACATCGCGTGGCCGATGTCGTCACGACAAGCCTGACCAAGAGCTTCTCCGGCGTGGGCGATGTTTTGGCAGGCAGCGTCGTTCTCAACCGCAACTCCCCGCATCACGCCACCTTCTCCGCCTTCCTGACGGCCCACGCCGATCACGAACTCTGGCGCGGCGATGCCGTGGCACTCGAACTCAACAGTCGCGATTTCTCACAACGCGCCGCCAAGATGAGCCACAACGCGCAGGCCCTCACCGAGCATCTGCGCACGCACCCGAAAGTGGATCGCGTCTGGCACGCGAGCAGCGAAGGCGGACGCGGCTACGAATACATCCGCCGCGAGAATGGCGGCTACGGCTGCCTCTTCTCCTTCACGCTCAAAAACCCCGAGCAGACCAGCCCCAAAGTCTTCGACGCCCTGCGCGTCTCCAAAGGCCCGAGCCTCGGCACCAATTTTACCCTCGCCTGCCCCTACACCCTTCTCGCGCATTACGATGAACTCGACTGGGCCGAGAGCTGCGGCGTCAGCCGCTGGCTACTCCGCGTGTCCGCCGGCCTAGAAGACACCACAGACTTGATTGCCCGCTTTGACGAAGCCCTCGCAAAGGCCTGATCACTTCCGCGACCGCCACAGGTAGGTCAGAAAGTGCCCCAGCCCGCTGAACTTGAACTGCGGATCCACCCAGCGCTCGATCACGTAGAACGCAAAGTAATACGCCCGGCAAAATCCCCACACGCACAGCGCCAGCAGCAGCGCCGTGCGCCAGCTCCAGTTCTCCACCAGCAGGATCGCGGCTGACATCAGCCCGATGAGCAGAAACAGCCAGCCCTTGAGCCACATGGCGCGGGTGGATTGGAGGTCTCTCATCGTTCGCTTATTAATTGCACGGGCTACTTCTTTTCCAGCCTCACATAATCAAGCCCCACCATGTAACTCGGCACCGCATCCGCATGCTTGCCAGTGATCGTTAGGGTGAGTTGATGCTCCCCGGCGCTAAGCTCATGCGTGCCCCAGTCGAGTTCATCACTGTGGATGACTTTGGGTCCATTGAAGCCGTCCCAAGCCGTGGCCACGGGTTTGTCATCCAGCGCCACGTCGATGATGCCGTAATCCTTCGCCAGGGTGAGCGCCGCTTTCAGCGTGTATTTACCCTTCTCCTGCACCGGCAGCGCCAGCGTCAGCTTCTGCCCCGGCTTGGCACCCGTCCACCAGAGCTGAGAGCCCCCACTCCATTCACCCCCGAAAGCACCCATGCCCTGCGGCTTGGAGTTGCCACCAGTCTTCGCCAGAACCTTGAGCGCCTCACCTTCCAATGCTCCGGGTATTGCAGTCCCGGCTTTAGCCGGTCCGGCAGCCCCGCTTTGCAGATATTTCACCAAATCAATGACCTGCTCCGGTTTGAGCGCATCAAACAACCCCTCCGGCATCGTGCTCAGTTTCGACACCTCACGCTTCGCGATGTCCGGCTGCGGCAGCGTAAACTCCACCCCGCCCATCATCGCGATCTTCACCGCCGCAGGACTCTCCTCCTTGATGACACCGCTCATGACGCGCCCATCCTTCATGGTGAAAAGATTGAGCTGGTAGGCCTTGCCGATCACCGCATTCGGATCCAGCACGTTTTCGAGCAGGTAGTTCAAGTCAGCGCGATTGCTGCCCGTAATGTCCGGCCCCACGTTCTGCCCTTCTCCAAAAAGCTTGTGACACTGACCGCAGGTCATGGTGAAAAGCATCTTGCCCTTCGCGAGATCCCCCTTGGCCAAAGCCGCAGTCGTGAGCAGTTCACGAAACTTCTTCGTCCGCTCGCCCAGATCAGCCTTCGGCGCGTTCACATCGCCCCAGGCAGATTTGATCAGCGCATTGATCTCCTTGTCATCAAAAGCCGTGAGCTGACGCACAAGAAAAGGCGAAAGCGCCGTGGCAGGCACCGTCTTGGCCTCCACCGCCTGCAGCAGCACCTTGGATCCTTCCTTCGTCGAAGCGAGCGTGTTGACCGCATCAGGCAGCTCATTCGCAGAAAGCTTCGGCAGCAGCGCCCCCAGCACCTTCGGCGTTCCCGCATCTTTGAGCGAGGCAAGCGCCTGAATGGATTTGCGCCGCAGCGAAGCGGGAGAGTCCTGCATGAGGATCTGCTGCAAAATCTTCGCCGTGCCCCCATCACCCGTCTGAATGAGTACGCCAAGCGCCTTCTCGCGCTCATTCACCGGCGCGTTAACGAGTGCCAGGCGCTCCCGGAAAGTTTGCAGCGCCTCCGCATCGCCAAACAAAGCACTGAGTTCGGTCACCAGCTGTTCCGTAGTCCCGGCTTTAGCCGGTCCGGCGGTTCCTTCACCACCCGCTTTGAGCTTCGTCGCAATCGTCGCCCAATCCTGCGGCATCGCCAGCTTGCCCGCACCACGAGCACTGCTCAGAATCATCGCCAGCGTCGTCTCACGCTTGGCCGCATCCGGCTCCTTCGTCAGCTCCGAAAGCATCGAAGCCCGGCCCGCATCATCCGAAGACAAACGACGATAAATAAACTCCGTCACCTTCGGCAGCTTCGACACCCGCGCGAGTTCCAACCCGACTTTCGGATCGGCCCCAACAAGCGGCTCGATGCCATACCAGATCAGCAACGGAATCATCGGATCATCTTTGTCCTCGCCGTGCTTGAGGAGCGCGGTCGCGAGGTCTTTGCGTTTGTCGATGGGCAGACGCTGGAGTGCTGATGCGAGTTCACGGCGAACGATGGGCGAAGTAGCTTTGGCAGCGACTTTTGGGAAGTCCTCGGTCATTAGATCGCCAAAGCTTTGCTTTCCTAGATTCTCTTGGGTCAACTTGATCGCCCAAGCCTGGACATTTGAGTCGGCATCTCCCAATAACTGATCAGCGTTGGCGTCGTACCATTGGCCGATCTGCTGAAACATCCACATGACACGCAAGCGCTGCAACGTGTGCGCAGGATTGAGCATGGAATCCGACAACCCCTGCATTTGCGCATCGTACAAAAGGGTCTTGGTAGTGTCGGCCTGGTGATGCTCGGCCAGAACCCTCCTCGCCATCCGCGACTCCCACTCGTTCTCCGTCTGCACCGCGAGTTTCGCCAGCGCCTCGTCACTCTCCTTCGCCAGATCTCCCTTCCACGGCTTCCAGCCGTCATAGCTCACGCGATAAATCCGTCCATTGCTCCGATCCCAGTTCTCCACCGCATTGCTTCCCCGGTGGCAGATCTGTTCATCGCTCCAGTCGCTGACATACAGCGCACCATCCGGCCCCACCTTCTGCGTCACCGGAATGAAGTGCATGTCGTTGGCGCGCATGAAATCACTGCCATGCTTGCCCACATACGTGCTCGCATGCGGGTCCGTGTAATTCGTCACCAGCCGATGCCCATGCAGGTTGCCGAAGATGAGCTGATTGCGATACGTCGGCGGAAAGAGGCTGCTCTGATAAATGGCGAGACCGCAATGCGCGTGACCGCCACCGAGGGCGTTCGTATCATCATTCACGATACCGGCACCCGTGGTCTTATCGAAAGCGACATCAGGACGCGCACTGCCCGCATAGTGCGCGTGATCCGCGATGGTCTTGATATCGTCATACGTGTACGGATTGAAGTGCTGACCCGCCTGCCGCTGGTAACGTCCGCCCGGCACGATGTGGTAGAGATGCGGAATGACGCAGGCAGTGACGAAGAACTCGCCGTACTGGTCGTAATCCAGCCCCCAGGGATTGCTCGTGCCCTCCGCGAAGATCTCAAACTCATGCCGCACGGGATGGTAGCGCCAGATCCCCGCATTGATGGGCTTGCGTTGCCCCTCCGGCGTGCCGGGCTTGCCAACCTTGCTATGCGTGAAGACCCCATGGCAGCCATATAGCCAGCCGTCCGGCCCCCAAATAAAACTGTTGAGCGTTTCGTGCGTGTCCTGGCTGCCCCAGCCATCGAGCAGGGCGATGGCATCAAATTTCAGCCCGGGAACGAGATTCGACGGCGGACTCGTGCGGTCCAGCACATCCGGCTTGTCATCTTTGTCCTCATCCGGAATAAACATCAAATACGGTGCCGCACCCACCCACACCCCGCCGAAACCCAGCTCGATTCCGCTGACGAGGTTCAACCCTTCGCAAAAAATCTTCTTCGTCTCAAAGACCCCATCACCATCCTTGTCTTCGAGAATCTTGATGCGGTCCTGCCCGGCACCCACTTCGCGTGGTTTCGGGTAGCTGTTTCCTTCCACCACCCAGATGCGCCCGCGCTCATCAAACGTAAATGCAATGGGCTGCACAAGATCCGGCTCACTCGCGATCAGCTCCGCCTTGAAGCCACCGGGCAGTTGCAAAGCCTTCAGCGCCTCCTGAGGAGACTGACCTTTGGCGTAATCCTTCTGCGGCTTCAGCGCAGGTCCGTACATCTTCTTCGGCGTCAGGTCCGCCGTGCTATCCTTCCGCTGCTGCGTGAGGATGTAGACACCCGCTTTGTTCCCCACCACGATGTCCGGCAGCTTGTCGCCATTCACATCGCCCACCTGCACATCCACACCCACGCCGCTTTCGGCATCCACGAGGTGCGGGACGAAATCCACGCCGCCTTTGCCATCGCGTTTGGTTTGATACCAGTAGATTACACGGTGGCCACGCTCGTCGGGATCGTGCCCGTTGTGCGCCCAGTAGCGCTTGCCGGTGACGATGTCTTTAATCCCATCGCCATCGATGTCGGCAAGATACGCCGCATGCGGCTGTGAGAAGACGATGCCGTAGTCGTTGTCCTGCGGCTGCTCGCTGGCCAGCATGACGCGGGTCCAGTTGGGCTTGTCAGGCGCAGGCTTGTTCTGCAAATACACCGCCACGCCGTAGCGATGCGCCGCAAGGCTGGTAAAAACGTCGTTCGTACCATTGCCATCAAAGTCATATGCAAACATCTGCGCCCCACCGCCCACACCCGCCGCGAAGTTGTGCTGGGCCCAAGGAGCCGGACTTGCCAAGTCCGTGCTGGAGTTGGCAGCTCCTTGATTCTCCCACCACCGCCGCGCCTCCAGCAGATCCATCTTCCCATCTCCATTCACATCCCCCACCCCCAGCCCATGGGTGAACTTCGCCACCTTCACATCCTCCGTCACCGCCACAAAGGGCCACTTCTCAGTCGGCTTCTCCCAGTTCGGCGCGAACCACCCAAACTTGCCCCCTGTGCTGCACACGATCTCCGGTTTGCCATCGCCGGTAATGTCCGTGAAAACGGGCGATTCATTGTCCACCACATCCGCCACGATGTGCACCGGCCAGGGCTTGTCATCATGCGTGCCAGGATTCAGGTAGAGCCGCGCTTCCTTGCCCGGAAAGCCGAGAATCAGGATGTCGTTCTTCTGATCGGCGTTGAAATCCTGCACGTCGGCGAAGAAGTTGTCCGAGTAGCTATTGATGCTGAAAATCTTCGGCTCGTAGTAGGCGTGCTTCTTCTCAAACGCCGGCCCCTCCCACCAAAACGGCCCGGCCACCACGTCCGGTTTGCCGTCACCATTGATATCGCCAATGCCGGCGCCTTCGGAGTAAAAGTCACCGTGCAGTTGCTGGCGCTTCCAGGTGATCTGGGTCTCCGCATGGAGCTGGGTGGCGGCTAGGAGAAGAAAAAGCAGGCGTTTCATGGTCGGAGAATTGAAACGCTATCAGAAACCCGCACCAGCGGACAAGTTTTATGAGCAATCGGCCTTCTCTGAAAAAGCTGGTATCGGATGATTCACCACGGAGACACCAGAGAAACACAAGGTTCGGTATTCATATCTCTGTGTCTCTCTGTGAACTCTGTGGTAGTTCTTTGGGTCTCCATGATGCCTCCAGTCCTGTTCATCCTCAGTGAAGATCCCATCCAAACCGCCCAAACCGTGTTCAAATCCGGTGAAGGTGCCGAGGCGCAGTTTCTCGGCGTCGTGCGCGGCATGGAAGACGGCAGAACCATCTCCGGCATCGACTACAGCGCCTACCTGCCCATGGCGGAAAAAATGCTGCAGGACCTCGTCGAACGCGGCCAGCGCGAGCATGGCCCGCACCGCGTTTTCATCCAGCATCGCCTCGGCTTTGTGGCCGCGGAGCAGCCGAGCATCGTCATCCGCGTCCGCACCAAGCACAGCGCGGAGTCCTTTGAACTGTGCCACTGGTACCTGAAAGAGATCAAAACCAGCGTACCCATCTGGAAGCGCGCGGTGTTTGTGGAGTAGCCGAACTACTTTTCACGCCCCGCTATAATGCGTGATTTCACCTCTTCCCAAGCGGCAAGTGCCTCAGGAGTGGCCTCATGGTCAGCGAGGCGCCGGTCCAGCAGTTGCAACACCGCAGCCTCGTCCATCACCTCAGCGTCCTCGGCATCGGCGGCGTTCCAAAGCTCCTCGGCCAGCAGCCGCTTGTCCCGGGAACTGAGCTGCTGGACAACGGGCATCGTTTCCAAAATCATGTTTCCATTTTATCCCCACGCACACCGTCTGCCAACGTGCAAAATGCCCCTTTCCCTCGTTGCCCGAACTCGTATCCCTTTCAAATTCCCCTCCCCATGCCCACGCCCCCCTTTCACTACCAGGAACTCCTCGAACTCGGCACCGATGACACCGAATACCGTCTGCTGACCAAGGAACACGTCTCCGTGCAGACATTTGGCGAGAAGGAAGTCCTCGTCGTGAATCCCGAGGCGCTCACCCTGCTGGCCAACCAGGCCTTTCATGACATCAATTTCTTCCTGCGCCCCAAGCACCTCAAGCAGGTGGCTGCCATCCTCGATGATCCCGAGGCAAGCGAAAACGACCGCATGGTCGCGCTGACCATGCTGAAAAATGCCGACGTGGCCTCCGCCGGGCTGCTGCCCTTCTGCCAGGACACCGGCACCGCCATCATCATGGGCAAAAAAGGCCAGCAGGTCTGGACCGGCGGTGGCGATGAAGCATCTCTCTCGAAAGGCGTCTATCTCGCCTACACCGAGAACAACCTGCGCTACTCCCAGAACGCGGCGCTGAACATGTTCGACGAAAAGAACACCGGCACCAATCTCCCCGCGCAGATCGATCTCTACGCCACCGATGGCGAAGCCTACAAATTCCTCTTCATCGCCAAAGGCGGCGGCTCGGCCAACAAAGCCTACCTCTATCAGGAAACCCGCGCCGTGCTCAATCCGAAGAGCATCGTGAAGTTCCTCAGCGACAAGATGGTTTCCCTAGGCACCGCCGCCTGCCCGCCCTACCACCTGACCTTCGTCATCGGCGGCACATCCGCTGAATCGACGATGAAGCACGTCAAACTGGCCTCCACCAAGTACTACGACAACCTTCCCACCACCGGCAACGAACACGGCCGCGCCTTCCGCGATGTCGAACTCGAAGACCAGATGCTGCAAGCCGCCCGCGAATGCGGCATCGGCGCGCAGTTTGGCGGCAAATACTTCGCCCTGGATGTACGCATCATCCGCCTGCCACGCCACGGCGCCTCATTGCCCATCGGCATCGGCGTCTCCTGCTCGGCCGACCGTCAGGCCAAAGGTAAGATCACCAAAGATGGCGTCTTCATCGAGAAGCTCGAAACCAATCCCCTGCCCTACATCCCCGAAGAACTGCGCCACCGCAAAGACACCAACGCCGTGCGCATCGACACCAACCGCCCGATGGCCGAGATCCGCGCCGAACTCAGCAAGTATCCCACCACCACCCGCCTCCTCATCAACGGTCCCATCATCGTCGCCCGCGACATCGCCCATGCGAAGCTCAAGGAACTGATCGATTCCGGCAAGCCCCTGCCCGACTACTTCAAGAACCATCCCGTGTACTACGCAGGCCCGGCCAAAACACCCGCCGGCATGCCCAGCGGCAGCTTCGGCCCCACCACCGCCGGCCGCATGGACAGCTACGTCGATCTCTTCCAAAGCCACGGCGGCAGCATGATCATGATCGCCAAAGGCAATCGCGGCCAGCAGGTCACCGACGCCTGCAAAAAACACGGCGGCTTCTACCTCGGCAGCATCGGCGGCCCCGCCGCCATCCTCGCCAAGGAAAACATCAAGAAAGTCGAAGTCGTCGAGTTCGCCGAACTCGGCATGGAAGCCATCTGGAAGATCGAAGTCGAAGACTTCCCCGCCTTCATCCTCGTCGATGACAAAGGCAACGACTTCTTCCAGACCGTCGGGCCGGGCTGCTCGGTGAAGCATTGAGGTGTTGGATGCCACCTCTCGGAGGTCATTTGAGAATGACCATCTTGACGAAATGCTCTCCACTAAAAAAGAGCGCCAAAGCTCTCTTTATTAATAATTTTGTTAAAATAACAGTTTTAAACTGTTTTTTTGACAATATTATGTCCTCATATGAAGCCTCTTGATGGAGTAATCCTTGAAAAAGCCCTTCAAACAGTTTCTGACGTTCTAGCATTCGACAAGGCCGAGCCGGAAACAGTCGTTATTTGCGGAGGGGCGGCATTATTGAGCCAGGGATTTATTTCTCGTCGGACGAAGGACGTTGATGTGCTTGCTGGAGTTCATCCTGTTAATGGACTAGTCGATCCTCGACCTTTTTCTCCGGCACTGACGAAAGCGGTGGCTGATGTGGCCCTAGCGCTGGGCCTGCCCCAGTACTGGCTAAATGCAGGACCTGCGGACCAAGTGATGGCTGGACTGCCGGAAGGCTTTCTGACAAGGCTTCACCGCCGAAATGTTGGCAGCCACTTGACTGTGTATCT
>JAPLUN010000473.1 GCA_026397715.1 Verrucomicrobiota bacterium | reverse complement strand
TGGAAAGGTTTTCGTGAATGGCACGAACTCCCAGCGATTTACGCCCAGGCAGATGCCTTGTGCCTGCCTACGCGTTATGATGGCTGGGCCATGGTGGTGCCTGAGGCGCTGGCTGCGGGGCTGCCGGTGATTACCACCATTGACGCGGGCGCAGCCTTGGAACTCGTGACGCATGAGGTAAATGGATGGTTGCTGCCGAATTCCGAAGCCAAATCGATCGAGAGTGCCCTGCGAAGGTTGGCGGAAATTCATCCTGCAGAACTGGCCCGAGCCAGCGCTGCGGCGCGGCATAGCATCAAGGACCACACTCTGGATGAAGGACGTGGCAGGTTTGTTGCAGCTGCGCATGAGGCCATGGCGGCCTTTCACTGCCGTCGTGCAGGAAAGCGGGGCAAACAACGGCATCTTCTGATGACAGGAACCTATGCTCCTGACCGGCTGAAAAGCATGCAGCGTTACTCGGATTTAGTTCAGTCGGCGGTCTCGCCGACTTTTGCTGGAGTGGTCGAACGATTGGAACCTCCCGTTGTTTTGGGGCTTTCCCCTGCGGGTGCGCTTGCATGCGACATTCCAAACTTGGAGAGGTGCGGAAACTTTAATTCATATCACTGACCAAGGATTAGGCCCTCTGATACCATGGATGAATGGTTTTCGCGTGATCGTGACAGTGCATGATTTGATTGCGGTGCGTGCTGCCATTGGCGACATCCCAGGCATCCCTCGGGCGGGGTGGTGGCGAGGTGGATTTCAGAGGTTCATTTACTGGTCACTGCGTTTTCCTTCCACTATCGTTTGTGTCTCCGAAAAGACTCATCGCGACTGTGAGCGTTTGTTGGGGCCGGATCATAAAATTCATGTGGTGCTTAATCCGCTCGATCCTGAATTTGATACACAGGCCGGGGCCGTGGTGGCTCCGGGGTTGCCCAAGTCTTTCTTGCTGCATGTCGGGAACGGACTTTGGTACAAAAACAGGAAGGGGGTGCTGCTCATTTACGCCGCCTTGCGGGGGCGAATTGGCTTGGAGTCGGCACCGTCGCTTGTCATGATGGGAGCATCTGCCACGGAGGCCGAGAATGAACTGGTGGTGGAACTGGGGATCTGTGCCAGCATCACTTGGCTGAGCAATCCGCCGACGCCCTGGATCGTTGCGGCCTATGATCAGGCGCTGGCATTGATCTTTCCCTCGCTCGAAGAGGGATTTGGCTGGCCGGTGCTCGAGGCTATGGCGCGTGGCTGCCCTGTTTTCACTTCGAACCGCGCACCACTTACGGAAGTGGGTGGAGATGCCGTGGAGTACATAGATCCCGAGAACGTAGAGGAGGCTGCTGAAGTGATCTCCAACTGCTTGCGGCAGGGAGCAGCTTGGCGCGAACAGAAGTCTGCTCAGGGGCATTTGCGGGCCCAATATTTTTCGCCTGAACGCTTTTCCATACAGATGCGTAAAGTTTATGAAAGCGTGCTGAATACTCTGACAAACGATCAAGGTCCTTAATATGAACTTGTCGATCATTCACGCCATACACTCCATTGATCCCGATCATGGAGGTACGACGGAGGCCGTTAGACTGCTGGCGCGTACGCCGGATTCGGTGAGATCAACTGTGGTGAGCTCAGATGACCCGAAATCTGGCTGGGGCAATGACTGGCCCTGTCAGGTGCGACTGCTGGGGCCGGCAAAAACCAAGTTTGGTTGGACACCGAACTGGGAAGCCGGGCTGCGTGATCTGCTGCAACCAGGCGCTGTCGTAGTCATCCATGGCCTGTGGCAATATCATGCTCTGGCCGCCGCCAGAGCGGCCAGAGCCGCGAATGTGCCTGTGCTGATTTATCCTCACGGCATGCTGGATCCTTGGGCGCTCGGGCAGTCGAGGTGGTTGAAATGTGCTGTCTGGTGGGCGTTCAACCGCCAAGTGTTCACGCAGGCCGCCTGCGTATGCTTTACCACAGAGGATGAGCGTCGCCTGGCCGCCCCCAAATTGGGGAAGATTCACGGAGAGCAGGTGATTGTGCCGCTCGGGGTTGAAGAGCCGCCGGATTCAATAGAGGTGCTGAAAGCTGAGTTTGAGAGCGCCCATCCCTCGCTGGCTGGCAGGCGGGTGTTTTTGTTTCTTGGTCGGCTCCATCCAAAAAAAGGGTGTGACATGCTTCTCCAAGCCTACGCCCGCTGGCAGGCAACGGATGATCCCGGAAGGTCTGTGCATCTTCGTTTTGTCGGCCCGCCGTTTGCGACTCATTACAAAGAAGAGCTCGAAAGACTATGCTCCTCGCTTGGGTTGAAAATCGGTGCGGACGTTTCTTTTGCGGGCGGCGTGGTAGGGCGGGGGAAATGGAGTGAACTGGCAGCTGCCGAAGTGTTAGTACTTCCATCGCATCAAGAGAATTTTGGGATCGTGGTGGCGGAGGCACTGGCGTGTGAAGTTCCGGTGCTACTGTCCGACAAGGTAAATACCGCACCTTTCATTTCTGAACATGGTGCCGGACTGGTGGCTGACGATACCGTGGTGGGCACCCTGCAGTTGTTGCAGGGGTGGTCACGTAAATCCGCTGATGAGAAGAATGCGGCACGGAGGCAGGCGCGACAATTGTATGTGACCCAGTTTGCCATTCAAACGGCGCGCAGGCGCTTTCTTGAAGTCGCAGAAGTGACAGCTGCCAAAGGATGCCGCTAGGCGTTAAGAAAGTCCTTGGTTGTTATTCGGCTGAAACGGTTGGTGCCGGACCAATTCTTTGATTAATCTATCAAAATGAAAAAAGCACTCATCACCGGCATTACAGGGCAGGACGGTTCATATCTTGCCGAACTTCTGCTGGCCAAGGGGTATGAGGTTCATGGCGTCATCCGCCGCTCCTCCAGTTTCAACACGGGGCGGATTGATCACATCTACCAGGATCCGCATGTGGATGGGGCGCGGTTGATTCTGCATTACGGCGATCTCGCTGATGCCGTGCAAATGGTGAAACTGCTGTATGAATTGCAGCCGGATGAAATTTACAACCTTGGGGCGCAATCCCATGTGAAGGTGTCGTTCGATATTCCAGAATACACCGGGGATGTGGACGGGCAGGGCACGCTGCGCATTCTGGAAGCCATCCGTGAGTCGGGGCTGATGAAAAAGACGCGCTTCTACCAGGCCTCATCCTCGGAGATGTTTGGCAAGGTGCAGGAGGTGCCGCAGACGGAGAAAACGCCGTTCTGGCCGCGCTCGCCGTATGGTTGTGCCAAGGTCTTTGCTCACTGGCTCACGGTGAACTATCGCGAAAGCTACGGTCTGCATGCCTCCAGCGGGATCTTGTTCAATCATGAATCACCTCGTCGCGGGGAGACGTTTGTGACGCGCAAGATTACCCGTGCTGCTACGCGCATCAAATTGGGTCTGCAGGACAAGCTCCATCTCGGCAATCTGGGCGCGAAGCGCGACTGGGGCTTTGCCGGTGAGTACGTGGAAATGATGTGGCTCATGCTGCAGCAGGAGCAGCCGGATGATTATGTCATCGCGACGAATGAAACTCACAGCGTGCGCGAGTTTTGCCAGGAGGCGTTTGCGCTGCTCGGACTCGACTGGGAGCAATACGTGATGCATGACGCCCGCTACGAGCGCCCGGCGGAGGTGGATCTGCTCATCGGCAATCCGGAGAAGGCGCGCAAGCAGCTTGGCTGGGAGCCCAAGGTGAGGTTCAAAGAGCTCGTGAAAAAAATGGTGGACGCCGATCTCAAGCTGGCTGAACACGAGGCCAGAGTTAAATCTCTTTAAAGCATGATGAAGCTGTTTATTTCCGGTCATACAGGCATGGTGGGGAGCGCGCTGGTGCGGCGTTTCCAAAAGGTTGCGGGCGTGTCCATCGTCACGCGCACGCGTCAGGAACTCAATCTCTCGGATCAGGCGGCGGTTGCGGCATTTTATCAGGCTGAAAGGCCTGACGCGGCGATCATTGCGGCTGGCAAAGTGGGCGGCATCCATGCCAACAGCACCTATCCCGCCGAGTTCATCTATGAAAACCTGGCCATTGCGACGAACTGCATCCACGGTGCCTGGAAGGCCGGGGTGAAGCGTCTCCTTTTCCTCGGTAGTTCCTGCATTTATCCCAAGTTGGCTCCGCAGCCAATGCCTGAAGACTGCCTGCTCACCTCGGCGTTGGAGCCGACCAATGAGGCCTACGCCATCGCCAAGATCGCAGGGCTCAAAATGGCTGAATACTACCGCAAACAGTATGGCGTGGTCTATCACTCGGCCATGCCGACGAATCTGTATGGGCCCAATGACAATTACCATCCGCAGAACTCCCATGTGATGCCGGCGCTGATCCGGCGCTTTCATGAAGCACGGCTGGCAGAGCTGCCTGAAGTGGTTGCTTGGGGGACCGGCCGGCCGCAGCGCGAGTTCTTGCATGCGGATGATCTGGCGGACGCTTGCGCCTTTCTGCTTCAATTGGAAGATCCGCCGGATTTGGTCAACGTCGGCTGTGGCACGGATGTGACGATTCGTGAACTGGTGGAGATGGTGGCCGAAGTGGTGGGCTACAAGGGGCAGATCGTCTGGGACAAGACCAAGCCGGATGGCACGCCACGCAAACTGCTGGACACCACGCGCTTGAATCAGCTCGGCTGGAAACCGCAAATCTCGCTCAAAGACGGGCTGGCGCATACCTATGCGTCTTTCCTGGAGGAGATGCAGTCCAACCGCCTGCGCGGCTAGGAGTCGCATTCAAACGGCGCGCCGCGGGTTGCGGCGCAGACGTAGCCTAGGATCCAGCGGGTGTTATTCCGCAGCGTTCCTCATTCTGCGGCGCGGTTGCCAGTTTTCTAAGCCATGAAAATCCTTCTGCTCAACCAGTGCTTCCATCCGGATCACGTGGCCACGGCGCAGCATCTCACGTATCTTGCTCATGAACTGGTCAAATGCGGCCATCAGGTGACGGTGGTGGCGGCGTCGCGTGGGTATGACAACCCGGAGCTTCGGTATCCGGTGCGCGAGACGTGGCACGGCATCGACATCCGCCGCATCTGGACGCCCGGCCTCGGCAAGAAGGCCAAGTGGCGGCGGCTGGTGGATTTCGCCATCTTCTGGGGCAATGCCACACGCATCCTGCTGTTCCTGCCTCGGCAGGACGCCACGGTCTGCCTGACTTCGCCGCCGCTCATCTCCACGCTCGGCACGGTCGTGGCAAAGCTCAAAGGCGGCGCGGTGGTGCCCTGGGTGATGGATTTGAATCCTGATGAAGCCGTAGCTGCCGGATGGCTGAAGGCCGGGGGCATCGTCGAGCGCACGCTCACGGTCATCCAAAACTGGAGCTTCAGGCGTGCCTCACGCATCATCGCGCTCGATCGCTTCATGGCGGAGCGCTTGATGGCCAAAGGCGTGAGCGCGGAGGTCATCCATACCGATGCGCCGTGGTCGCATGATCAGGCGGTCCAATACGACGTGGCCGCACGCGAGGCCTTCCGTGCGGAGCACGGGCTCATGGGCAAGTTCGTCGTTATGTATTCCGGCAACCACAGCCCCTGCCATCCGCTGGATGCGGTGCTGGCGGCGGCGCAGGAGATGCAGGGAGAGGGGCGGTTGCACTTCCTGTTTGTGGGCGGTGGCAGCGAGTTCAAAAAGGTGCAGGCATTTGCCAAAGCTCGGGCGCTTAAAAACATCACCTGCTTGCCGTATCAGCCGATGGAAAAATTGTCAGGGTCGCTATCAGCCGCAGATCTGCATCTTGTGGTGATGGGAGATCCCTTTGTGGGCATCGTGCATCCCTGCAAGATCTACAACATCCTCACCCTTGGCATTCCGTTTCTCTTCATCGGGCCGGATCAAAGCCACGGGGCTGATCTGGCGCGGCGGCTCAATCAGCCGACGCGCGGACGCGTGGCGCGCAACGGGGATGTGCCTGCCATCGTGCAGCAGATCCGCGATGCGATGTCTCTCGGCACGCAGCCGGTGAATGAAAAGGCCAAAGCGCTGGGCGCGGAGTTCTCCCACTCGGTGCTGTGCCCCCGGCTGGTGCGCGTCATCGAGAAGGCGGGTGCGCGTCGTTAGACTCGTACTTGGCCGTAGGATGGGTGTGGCGACAGCCCGCCCGTCCATGAGCGTACTGCAAACACTGTGGCGTACGAACGTCCTGGTAGTCGGGCGGTTTGGCGGAAGTGGCTGGGGGCGTTGCGAAGTCTTCGACGCCAAACACACCCAACCTACGTGCGGAGCCGTCTCGTCTATTGAGCAGGCTGCAGCACGCGCTTGATGAGCTCGTAGCTGGCAAAGCGCTCGGTGTCAGGGAAATCGTGGTCGGAGTCAGGGTGGGCGATTTGCAGGTGTGACTCCGCCTGATGCAGTCTGAACAAGGGCAGAGCTGCGGCTGCAATTCGGTCCACGCTCTGCCAGCGGAAGTTCGCATCCCGCAGCGGCGCGTTCACAAACACATGCCGTGGGGCGAGGCAGGCGATGAGTTCGTAGTGGTCCCAGGGGCAGTCCTGCGGATGGCCGAGGTAGTCCGCCATGCGCAGCATGTAGCGCTCCTGCACGTAGCCCTTGATGTTGCCGCCGTAGTAGTCCAGCAGCGAGTCAAAGCCGCAGCTTGAGACGATGACCTGGATGCGGTCGTCAAACACAGCGGTGAAGATGGCATTGTGTCCGCCGAGCGAGTGCCCTATGGCGGCGTAGCCGTGGCTCCGATGCACGTAGGGCAGGGAGTCCAGGTAGTCGAGGCCGCGCAGATTGTCCCAGATGGCCTTCATCGTGCCGCTGGGCATGTGGAGCGCTTTGAGATCAGGCTGGTAGTCCGCCAGCAGCGGATAGCTGGGCGAGAGCGTGACGAAGCCGCGTTCGGCCAGTTCCTGCGCGTATTGCCGGTGGGGTTTGCCGCCGAGACCCACGACCACTTTGAAGCCGATGTTGTTTTCCGTGGGGTGCAGGCAGAGCACGGCAGCGGTTTTCGTGCCTGCGAGCGCCGTTTTGGGAATGCACAGGTAGGCAGTGACCTTGCCGCCGGGCTGGGAGGTGTAGGTGATGAGCCTGCGCACATAGCTGCCGCAGTCCGTTTCCTCCACGATCTGCGGCTCCAGCGCGCAGCGCAGCTCCGGGCCGGGCAGGGGACCCGCGACCTGCTGAAACCCTGCCAGCGCCTCTTTTCGCCGAGACTCCCATTCAGCGGCGCTGGTGGCGGTCTTGATCGCTCCATCCTTGGCATGGTATTCGAGGAGGTTCGTGCGGCTCAGTCCGCGAATCGATGGAACATCCTCCGCATAGGCGAGGCAGGGCAGGGCGAGGGCAAGCAAAACGCGGCGCATGGGAGCCATACGCCGCGTGTGGGAGCTTTCTTCGTTACCGCGCCTGCTCAATCAATCCCGACGGTTCCCACCGAGCAGGAGCATGGCGTAGTAGAGAAAGGTGCCCAGCGCGCTGATGAAGGCGGCCACATAGGTCAGTGCGGCGGCGTCCAGCACCTTGCTCATCGCGGCGGTTTCCTCGCCGGGAGCCACGGCGCCGGTGCTGGCCAGCACGCGCTTGGCACGGGCGGTGGCATCAAACTCCACCGGCAGCGTGATCAGCTGAAACAGCATCACCACGCCAAAGCACAGGGCCAGGATGGGCAGGGCGATCTTGGGCGCAAAGTAGATCAGGCCAAAGCCAACGAAGGGGATGATCTGCCCCGCGATGGTGGTGATGCCCACCGCCGCCATGCGCCACTGCAGCGGGGCGTAGAGCTGCTGGTGCTGGATGGCGTGGCCGCACTCATGCGCAGCCACCCCCAGCGCGGCCACGTTGGTGCCGTAGTAATTTTCTTCGCTGAGCATGAGCTGCTTGTTCGACGGATCGTAATGGTCGCTGAGCTGGCCACGGATTGGGCTGATCGTAACATCGCGGATGCCGTTGAGGTCCAGGATGCGCTGGGCGATCTGCGCGCCTGAGAGCCCGAAGCGTGCCGGGACCTGCGAATAGCGTGCATAGGCGCTCTTCACGCGCCAGGAGGCGAAGAGCGACAGCGCCATCGTGCCAAGGAAGAGCAGGAGGTAGAGGGGATCAAAGTACATGGTTCTTGTATGGGGTTGCCATTAGATACGCACACCATGCCCGCTTGGGAATCACGCGGGCATTGCAAAACTGCGCGTAGTTTGTCACACAAAATCCCGTGTTGCTTCCCCACGAGCCTGCGATTGAATCAGTCGTTCATGGAAACCGCCCCCACCTCTCTCGCATCGGCCTCGGAGCTCATCCTTTGCCGCGTTACATCCTGGTATTATCGCCGCATGGGCATGCTGGCCGGGCTGTTCCTGATCTTCGGGCTCGTGTTTCTCCATGACGGGGTGAGGGGGTATCCTAAGGAGCTGGCCATCGCGCAGGAGAAGGAGAAGTTCATGAAGGAGTTTCTGCCCTCGTTTGAAGCCGCCAAGAAAGAAGGGCGCCTCCCGCAGTGGATGGAGGATGCCAAAGCCAGGGGTATGCCCACCGGCGTGGACGGGGATTCACCCCGCTGGAAAACCTATGCTGCGAAGAAGGGCTGGCCGGAAGAGCCCAAGCTCTACAGCGACCGTGAGATCGCCGAACAGTTTTATTATGGCTACGGCTGCCTGGCCGGCGCGCTGATCTCTGGCATCCTGATCCTGCGGAATCGCAACAAGGTGCTGCTTGGCGAGGCCGACCACTGGGTGTCTCCCGAGGGTGCGCAGATCCGCTACGCCGATGTCTTTCGCGTGGACAAGCGCAAGTGGGAGCACAAAGGGCTGGCCTATGCGTGGTATCGTACGCAGGCCGGTGCCGAAAAGCGTGAGGTGTTCGACGATCTGAAATACGCTGGGGCAGACAAGGTGCTGGAGCGTTTGCTCTCTCGTTTCAGCGGCGAATTGATCGAAAAAGTCAGCGAAACAGCAGCCCCAGAATCCGCATCCACCGAGATGGAAAAATAATGGCACTTGTTTGAGTTTGAAAAAGGCGGGAATTTCCCCTTGCCAAAGCAAATGCAGCCGCTAAAGCTCCGCCCCATCCCAACACCCCCAATCTATGGCAGAGAACATCACAGAAAAAGTTAGAGACATCATCGTTGAACAGCTTGGCGTGAATCCCGAGCAGGTCACCCAGGAAGCCAAGTTCATCGAAGATCTCGGTGCCGACTCACTCGACACCGTCGAGCTGGTGATGGCCTTCGAGGAAGAATTCGGCATCGACGTCCCTGACGAAGAGGCAGAAAAGCTTCAGTCCGTGGGCGACGTCGTCCGCTACGTCGAAGAAAACGCCGAGTAATACCGGTCTTTTTTAGAACTTCAAAAACAGCCAAGTGGTTCATTCCGCTTGGCTTTTTTGTTGTGGGGTTACGAGGCGAGGGTTGGCGTGTGGCGGACGCTTTTCGTCCGTCTGGACACTGATGCCCGGTGCCTACGCTTATTGCGAGTTCCGAATCAGGCCTCCGATGCCGCCTCTGATATGGACTGCGGTTGCGCAGTGAGGAACGAACGAAGCCCCCTCCTGCCGATGGCGGAGCCATCAAAGCCTGTAGCGAGGGGTTGAGCGAAGCGACACCCCTCTAACAACGCATCCCCCCATCAATACACCGGCATCGCGTAGCGATGCCAGCACGAGCGTCCTTATGATCATGCCTCCTCTTGGGAGTCAGTTTCTTCAATCCAGATATTTCGGTTCAAAACTCACGCCGGATCTACGCAGCATGATCTCCAACTCTTCCCGAAAACTGCGCGTGCGATGGTGCTCCTCCTGCCCGCGCACATATGCCACCACCTCAGGCAGTACAGACGCGCTCACCGTGAAGGCCGCGTAGCCGTCCTGCCAGGCGAATTCCGGCACGTACATCTCCTCATGCACCCACACGGAGGACGCCTTCTTCAGTTCCTGAAGCACCTTCGCGATCATGTGTGTGGGCTTCAGCGACACCACGAGATGCACATGGTCCGCCACGCCGCCGACCTCGTGTGAATGCGCGTCCATCCCACGGAGGGTCCCTCCGAGATACTCTAACAAACGCGGGCGCCATTCGCGGGAGATCCACGGTTCGCGGTTCCTCGTGGAGAAAACGATGTGGTAATGCAGGCTGGTGTAGGTGTTTGGCGTGACGCGCTTCATCATGCCCTAGGTACTCCGGGAGTTAACCACTCGCCGCCTCGGGAGGTGCCTGGCGACTGTGTGACGCTCGTGCTGGCATCGCTACGCGATGCGGGTGAATTTGCAGGTGATGTGCGCGTTGTTTCGAGGGGTGTCGCTACGCTCAACCCCTCGCTACAGGCTGGGATGGCTCCGCCATCACTGAACGGCAAGGTTCCGCTGGGGTTGATGGGCCTGCTGCGCCACATCGCCATCGGCACCTCATCAATTTGGCGTGCCCCGTCAGCAGTCTCTTCTTAAAACCTCAGCACAAACTCGCCTTCCTTCTGCAGATGCAGGCGGTCGCGGGCGGCCATTTCGAGGTAGGCGTTGTCGTTTTTGATCCACTCCATGCGGCGCAGGAGTTTGTCGCGGTCAGCTTGCAGCACATCGCGCTGCCCTTTGAGCATTTCCAGCTTCACGCGCATCGCGTTCTGCGTGTCGATCGGGTTGTCGCACAGGACATACACCACGGGCACAATGAGCAGCAGCAGGACGAAACGGGCCACCTTGAGGAATGCGCGCACCCAGCCTTCCCAGCGGGACTGGGGTTCGGATGCGCGCACTTCTCGGTAGTTCATAGATTCTTAGACTTTCATGCGGCCGCCAAAGACGGCGTTTTCACCCAGTTCCTGCTCGATGCGCAGAAGCTGGTTGTACTTGGCGATACGATCGCTGCGGCTCATGGAGCCGGTCTTGATCTGGCCGCAGTTGGTGGCGACGGCGAGGTCAGCGATGGTGTAATCTTCGGTTTCACCGGAGCGATGGCTCATGACGGCGGTGTAACCATGACGGTGGGCGAGCTCGACGGCGTCGAGAGTCTCGGTGAGGGAGCCGATCTGGTTCACCTTCACGAGGATGGAGTTGGCCACGCCCTGGTCGATGCCCTTCTGGAGGAATTCGACGTTGGTGACGAAGAGATCGTCGCCCACGAGCTGCGTGTTGGCGCCCATTTCCTTGGTGATGACGCCCCAGCCAGCCCAGTCGTTTTCGGCGCAGCCGTCTTCGATGGAGATGATCGGGAACTTCTTCTTCAGCTCGGCGTAGTAGGCCACGAGTTCGGCGGCGGTGCGCTCGGACTTGTCGGACTTCTTGAAGACGTACTTGTTCTTCGCCTTGTCGTAGAACTCGGAGGAGGCGACGTCGAGGGCGATGAAGATGTCTTCACCGAGCTTGTAGCCGGCCTTGTCCACCGCCTGGGCGATGACTTCGAGGGCGTGGTCCGCGCTCTTGAGGGTCGGGGCAAAGCCACCTTCGTCACCGACGGCGGTGCTCAGGCCCAGATCGTGCAGGATCTTCTTGAGGGCGTGGAAGACTTCGGAGCCGTAACGCAGGGACTCGGAGAAAGTCGGAGCGCCCTTTGGCATGATCATGAACTCTTGGAAATCGATCGGAGCATCGGAATGCGCGCCGCCGTTGATGATGTTCATCATCGGCACCGGGAGCACCTTGGCGTTCGGGCCGCCGATGTACTTGTAGAGGGGCTGGCCCAGGGTGGCGGCAGCGGCCTTGGCCACGGCGAGGGAGACGCCGAGGATGGCGTTTGCACCGCACTTGGCCTTGGTCTTGGTGCCGTCGACTTCGCGCATGGCGTTGTCGATGCCGACCTGGTCGAGGGCGTCTGCGCCGATGAGGGCGTCGGCGAGTTCATTGTTCACAGCGTCGACGGCCTTGAGCACGCCCTTGCCGGAGAAACGCTTCTTGTCGCCGTCGCGCAGTTCGAGCGCTTCGTGTTCGCCGGTGCTGGCACCGGAGGGGACTGCCGCACGGCCCATGGCTCCGCCTTCGATGTAAACATCCACTTCAACAGTGGGATTGCCGCGTGAGTCGATGATTTCGCGTCCGATGATGCGAGAAATGGTGAGTTCGTCCATGAGGATAGATTATTTAAGTTTTGCTAATAATTAGGATTTTTCAAGAAGGTTTCCAGAAATCTCCGGGGGAGGGAGTTCATTGCACGGGCAGAGCGGGCGCTCAAATGGTAGTTTTTAACGATGCAGCAAGACGCGGGCCATCAGCCCCTGTGGAACCCTGCGGGGAGCTAGTTGGCGTATGATGTTGTCAAACGTCGTTGACATTCAAAAAGCGGACCCAAGCACGCTCATGAAACTCAATCTTGCTCGTTTGGAGAAGATACGCCCGAGCGGCTCCAGAATCATCGCCCGCTGTCCGGCCTGTGCCAGTACGGCGTCAGAAACCCATGCGGGACTCGCCGCTACTCCGTGACAGCGAGGCGCGTTGCAGCGGCTCAGACAGCCTGGAAACGCAGGGGCGCATGGCCTTGTGGCGGCCCTGGGTGCGGCATGACATCATCACCGCAGGTGAGCCCGAATTTCTCACCCTGGTAGATGATGGCATGGAAAATCTCACGCCCGCAGACAGCGCCGACGCACTGCAAATCTTCACCCTCCCCCACTCATGAAAGAACTGCGCAGCTACCACAATGGATGCCATTGAACCCGGATTATGCAGTAGAGTAAGTGAAAGG